>JBCCMF010000057.1:0-19242 GCA_039026435.1 Bacteroidota bacterium | reverse complement strand
TCCGCAGTTTTACTTCCGCACGACGGACGTGACGGGCGACATCGAGTTGCCGTCGGGTGTGGAGATGGTGATGCCGGGCGACAACACGCGGTTCAAGGTGGACCTGATTGTGCCTGTGGCGATGGAAGAGGGCTTGCGTTTCGCGATCCGCGAGGGTGGCCGGACGGTAGGCGCGGGTGTCGTCGCCAAAATCCTCGACTGAGAATAGAAAAATCAGTGGGCGCGCAGCCTAACCCTGCGCGCCCACTTTCATGACGCTTAGACCAGAATACGCATGGCAAGCCAACGGATTCGTATCAAGCTGAAGTCGTTCGACCACATGCTGATCGACAAGAGCGCGGAGAAGATCATCCGCACGGTCAAGTCGACCGGCGCTGTGGTCAGCGGGCCGATCCCGCTCCCGACGAAGAAGTCGATCTACACGGTGCTTCGCGGTCCCCACGTGGACAAGAAGAGCCGGGAGCAGTTCGAGACACGCAGCCACAAACGCCTGATCGACATCCTGTCGACGAGCAGCAAAACCGTCGATGCCCTGATGAAGTTGGAGCTTCCCAGCGGCGTCGATGTCGAAATCAAAGTTTGATCCTCTAGCTGAACTTTCGTGATGCGCAGACTCTCCCATATCCTGCTTGTAGCCGTCCTGCTCCTCGGAGTAGGGTGCGACAGCGACAACGAGCCCTCCCTAGCCGAGCAGTTCATCGGCACGTGGACACTGAACGCGGTGTCAGATGATGTCGGTGACCGCACCGACCTCATCTTCTCCGCTGCGAATGGCCTGACGTTGACCTTCAACGACGACCAGTCGTACAGCCTGTTCTTCGATGCCATCGATGATACAGGCGACATCAGCTTGGCTGGCACGTTTAACGTGAGCGAGGCGCGCTCCGTCGTTGCGCTATCCGTCCCCTTCATCCCAGACGCCCCGCCCTCCAATGTGGACTTCGGGTACACGTTTGTGACAGACTCCCAGGTGGACCTGACGGTGGACGCACTGATCGTCAATACCCTATTGATGACCACGGGCACGCCAGCAGCCCTCCAGGGCCTCGTTACCCTGTCTGTCACGAAGTAGTAAGCGCACGAATAAACCCGTACTACGATGAGCGGAATTATCGGAAAAAAGATCGGCATGACCAGCATCTTCGACGAGAGCGGGCGCAACATCCCGTGCACCGTCATCCAGGCTGGGCCGAACGTTGTGACGCAGGTCAAGGAAGCGGACGGTACCGATGGGTATGACGCGGTGCAGCTGGCCTTCGATGACAAGAGAGAGAAGCGCACCAGCAAAGCCATGCAGGGTCACTTCCAGGCCGCAGGTACCACGCCGAAGCGCCAAGTCGTTGAGTTTCGCGACTTCACGCTGGACGTGAGCCTGGGCGACGAAGTGACGGCCAGCCAACTCTTCGAGGAAGGCGAGATCGTGGATGTCGCGGGTACGTCGAAAGGGAAAGGCTTCCAGGGCGTCGTGAAGCGCCACGGCTTTGCAGGGGTTAACGACCGCACGCACGGTCAGCACAACCGCCAGCGCGCGCCGGGTTCGATCGGTGCGGCCTCGTACCCTGCCCGCGTCATCAAAGGGATGCGCATGGCAGGCCGCATGGGCAATGACCGCGTGACGGTCAAGAACCTGGAGGTCGTTCGCATTCTGGAAGACCACAACGCCGTCCTGATCAAGGGCGCCGTCCCTGGGCCGAAGAACGGCTACGTCGAAATCCTCAAACAGTGAGCAGTGCGCGTATGAGCGCCCAAGCGTATAGAGACATGGAACTGAACGTACTCAAACAAGACGGCACGGACGCTGGGCGCACGATAGCACTCAGCGAGAGCGTCTTCGGCATCGAGCCGAACGACCACGTGATCTGGCTGGACGTGCGCCGCATCCAGGCGAACGGTCGCCAGGGCACGCACAAGGCCAAGGAACGCAGCGAGGTGGCGGGGAGCACGCGCAAGCTATACCGTCAGAAAGGCACGGGCTACGCGCGTGCCGGCTCGGCTAAGTCGCCGATCCGCCGCACGGGGGGCACCATCTTTGGTCCCAAGCCGCGCAACTACAGCATGAAGATCAACCGCAAGACGCAGCAGTTGGCGCGCCGTTCGGCGTTCAGCTACAAAGCGAAAGGCGAGGCGATCCGCGTGGTGGAAGCCCTCAGCATGGACGCGCCGAGCACCGCAGGCTTGCAGCAACTGATCGAGGGCTTCGAGGCGACGGGCAAGAAGGTGCTGATGCTGACCGCAGGCATCGAGACGAGCCTCTACCGCTCGGCGCGCAACCTCAAGAAGGTGACGGTGCGCCCCGCGATGGAAGCCTCGACGGTCGACGTGATGGACGCGCAGGTGATCCTGATCCAGGAAGACGCCGTCTCGCAACTGAACGACAAGCTGGCCTGATGGCGCTCCCTAGCACTGCCGTCCGGCACAGACTGACGCAAATACTATGACCAACGACGTACTCATCCGCCCCCTCATCACCGAGAAGCTGACGCGCCTGATGGAAGAGGGCAAGTACACCTTTGAGGTGGCCAAGGGCGCGAACAAGATCGAGATCCGCAACGCCATCGAAGCCCGCTATCCGGGTGTGAAGGTAGACCGCGTGCGGACGATGGTGGTGCGCGGCAAGCGCCGCCGCCAGATGACCCGCCGCGGCATCATCGAGGGGCGCAAAGCCTTCCACAAGCGCGCCATCGTGTCGCTCAAGGAAGACAGCGAGCCCATCGATTTCTTTGAGAGCGTATAGGAGAAGGTCTATCCAACTTTTTAGTTCATGGGGCGCAAAGCCGCCGCGCACGCCAGCGCCGCGAGCAGGTAAGCCCCGCATTCCCTTACAGACATGGCGATTCGCAAGTTAAATCCAGTTACGCCGGGCCAGCGCCAGCGCTCCGTGGATGCCTTCGATGACATCACGAAGAGCACCCCGGAAAAAAGCCTGTTGGCGCCGCTGACCAAGAAGGCCGGCCGTAACAACACAGGTCGCATCATGGTGCGGCACAAGGGCGGCGGCCACAAGCGCCGCTACCGCATCATCGACTTCAAGCGCAACAAGCTGGGCATCCCCGCGCGCGTGGCGTCGATCGAGTACGACCCCAACCGCTCGGCGCGCATCGCCCTGCTGGTCTACGCCGATGGCGAGAAGCGCTACATCATCGCGCCCAACGAGGTGAAGGTGGGCATGACGCTGATGAACGGCCCGCAGGCCGCGCCGGAGCCCGGCAACTGCCTGCCACTGGCCCGCATCCCGCTCGGTTCGTTCGTACACGCCATCGAGATGAAGCCCGGCAAGGGCGCCCAGATGGCCCGCTCAGCCGGCACGTTTGCGCAGCTGACCGCCCGCGAAGGCAAGTACGCCACGCTGAAGCTGCCCTCGGGCGAGACGCGCATGGTGCCCGTCAACTGTATGGCGACGATTGGTACGACGAGCAACCCGGATCACGCCAACCTGGAGATCGGGAAGGCGGGCCGCAAGCGCTGGATGGGCGTCCGCCCGAAGACGCGCGGTGTGGCGATGAACCCGGTCGATCACCCGATGGGTGGTGGCGAAGGCAAGGCCTCGGGTGGCCACCCGAAATCGCCGACGGGCGTCATGGCCAAGGGCTTCAAGACCCGCAAGAAGAAAAAGCACTCGAACAAACTGATTGTTCGCCGCCGCAACAAGAAGTAAGGCACAACTGAGAGATCATGGCACGTTCGCTGAAAAAAGGCCCCTTCGTTTACTACAAGCTCCAACGCAAAGTGGATGCGCTGAACGAGTCGGGCAAGAAGAAAGTCATTAAGACGTGGAGCCGTGCGTCGCTGATTACGCCGGACTTCGTGGGACACACGTTCGCCGTACACAACGGTCGGCAGTTCATCCCGGTCTATGTCACCGAGAACATGGTGGGGCACAAGCTGGGCGAGTTCTCGCCGACGCGCCTCTTCCGTGGCCACGCGGGCGACAAGAGAGACAAACGAGGCAAACGATAACCGACCGGGGCTGGCCCACTTGAGGGCACCCGGCATCTGAGACTGAATCATGGAAGCCAGAGCGGTTCGCAAATATATCCGTACCTCCCCGCTGAAAATGCGGACGGTGGTCAACGTGGTGCGGGGCAAGAATGTGGGGGAGGCGTTGAGCATTCTCAACTTCCTGCCGCAGCAAGCCACCCGTCAGGTGCGCCTCGCCATCGAGTCGGCGGTGCATAACCTGATGAACAAGTACGAAGACGAGCGCTTCGACGAAGACGAACTCGTGATCAGCGAGATTCGCGTAGACGAAGGCCCGACGATCAAGCGGTTTCAGCCTGCACCGCGCGGGCGTGCCCACCGGATCCTGAAGCGCAGCTGCCACCTCACGGTGGTCATTGCGGCGCCGGGTGAAGAGGACGAAGACGACGAATAATCCCCGATAAACGAGCATCATGGGACAAAAAACGAACCCTGTAGGCTTTCGCCTGGGCATCATCCGCGGCTGGGACTCCAACTGGTACGCCGAGAAGGACTTCTCGGAGAAGCTGATTGAAGACGTAGAGATCCGCAACTACCTGGAGGCGCGTCTGAAGCGCGCTGGGCTGAGCCGTACGGTCATCGAGCGTACGCCCAAGCGCGTGATCATCACGCTGCACACGAGCCGTCCGGGCGTGGTGATTGGTCGCGGTGGTACCGAGGTCGAGAAGCTGCGCGAGGAACTGCGTCAGCTGACGAGCAAGGACATCCAGATCAACATCAACGAGATCAAGCGCCCTGAGCTAGACGCCAGCCTGGTTGCGCAGAACATTGCGCAGCAGCTGCAGGGCCGCGTCTCGTTCCGCCGTGCGATGAAGCAGGCCATCACGGCTGCGATGCGCATGGGCGCCGAAGGCATCCGCATCAAGCTGTCAGGTCGCCTCGGCGGTGCGGAGATGAGCCGGACGGAGCAGTACATGGAAGGCCGCGTGCCCCTCCACACCATCCGTGCCGACATCGACTACGCGGAAGGCACCGCCTTCACGATCTACGGCACCACGGGTGTGAAGGTGTGGATCTACCGTGGCGAGATCATCGGCAAGCCCGACCTCAGCCCGAACGTGGCCGCACAGCGCCAGCAGATGCAGCAGCAACAGCAGATGCCCGCCGAGCGCCGTCGCAACCGCCGCAATCGCCGCGACCGCAACGACGGCGGTGGCCGTGGGCGAGGTGGACGCGGACGTGGCGGCAACCGCAGCTGAGCCGCGACAAGACACCAGACGATTTAGATTAGCGAGGAACTGTCATGTTAATGCCAAAGCGCGTAAAGCGCCGCCGCGTACAGAAAGGCCGCATCAAAGGCATCGCCGTGCGGGGCTCCCGGATCAACTTCGGGGACTTCGGGATCAAGGCGCTGGAGCAGGGCCGCATCACGAGCCGCCAGATCGAAGCGGCCCGTATCACCATGACGCGTAACATGAAGCGTCAGGGCAAGGTCTGGATCCGCATCTTCCCCGACAAGCCGATCACGAAGAAGCCTGCCGAAGTCCGCATGGGTAAGGGCAAGGGCTCGCCGGAGTTCTACGTGGCCGTCGTGCGCCCGGGGCGCATCCTCTTCGAGGTCGGTGCAGGCATCTCGAAGCCGCTGGCGCAGGAGTCGCTGCGGTTGGCCCAGCAGAAGCTGCCGATCAAAACCAAATTCGTGGTACGCCCCGACTACATGGGCGACTGAGCCACGCGCTTACGTGTAAACGACGATACGAAACGTCATGAAAGCAAAAGACATCCGCGACCTTGGCGTCGCCGAAATCGAGCAGCGGCTGGACGAGGAAACGACCTCGCTGAGCCAGCTTGAATTCCAGCACGCCATCGCAGACTTAGAAGACCCGATGGTGCTGCGCCGCAAGCGCCGCCTCATCGCTCGCCTCCGCACCATTCTGGCGGAGCGCGCCGACTAATCACTACTCATCCGGTTGTTGGTGAGGTACCGGCTCACCAAGCCCAGGAGGTTACCTATGGAACGCAATGCCCGCAAAGAGCGCATCGGCCTCGTCACGAGCAACAAGATGGATAAGACCATCACCGTGACGGTGAAGCGCCAGGTGAAGCACCCGCTGTACGGGAAGATCATCAAGAAGACGACCAAGCTGATGGCGCACGACGAAACGAACGACGCTGGTGAGGGCGACACCGTCCGCATCATGGAGACGCGCCCGACGAGCAAGAACAAGCGCTGGCGCCTCGTCGAAGTCGTAGAACGCGCCAAGTAAGAGTGGGGCCGGGAGCGGTGCTGCGAAGCCAGCCTTCGCCCCTCCGGCCGCCCATCCCCATTCACCTGAAGAACACGAGTTAACATCATGGTTCAGCAAGAATCCAGACTGGCGGTTGCCGACAACAGCGGGGCCAAAGAGGTGCTCTGCATCCGCGTGCTCGGTGGCAGTGGCCGTCGCTATGCCGGCATCGGCGACAAGATCGTGGTATCGGTCAAGTCCGCCATTCCCAACGGCAACGTGAAGAAGGGCGAGGTCTCGAAGGCCGTCGTGGTGCGCACGAAGAAGGAGTTTCGGCGCAAGGACGGCTCCTACATCCGCTTCGACGAGAACGCCGCTGTGCTGCTCAACGCACAGGACGAGCCGCGCGGCACCCGCATCTTCGGCCCGGTGGCCCGCGAACTGCGCGACCGCTCGTACATGCGCATCGTCTCGCTCGCACCTGAGGTGCTTTGACCGAACGGAACCGATAACGAGAGGCTTCGGCCTCGAATGACCAGATAGAACAATGCCACGGACGCACAACAAGCAGAAGAAGCTGCACGTCAAGAAGGGCGACACCGTACGGGTGATCTCGGGCAACAACAAAGGCGACGAGGGGCGTGTGCTCTTCGTGATCCCTGAGAAAGATCGCGTCATCATTGAAGGCGTGAACATGCGCTGGCGGCACGTTCGCCCCAACCAGACCTACCCGCAAGGGGGGCGCATGCAGCAGGAGTCGCCCGTGCACCTGTCCAACGTGATGCCGCTCGACTCGGACGGCAACCCGACGCGTGTGGGCCGCAAGCGGATCCAGGACCCGGAGACGGGCAAAGGCCGCTGGGTGCGCTACGCGAAGACCAACGGCGAAGAACTTGATTAATCGCTGGCGCAAGCTGGCTTGAATGCACAGAACGATGGAAGGATACACACCCCGCCTCAAGACGCAGTACCGCGAGAAAGTGGTTGCTGCATTGACGGAGAAGTTCGAGTACGGCAACGTGATGCAGGTGCCGAAGCTCGTCAAGATCTCGGTCAACAAAGGCATCGGCGATGCCAACCAGAGCAAGAAGATCCTGAACGACGCCGTCGGCGAGATCCGTGCGATCACGGGGCAGCAGCCTGTGGTGCGCCGCGCTCGCAAGAGCGTGTCGAACTTCAAGGTGCGCGAAGGGATGCCCGTGGGCGTCTCGGTCACGCTCCGTGGCGACATCATGTTCGAGTTCATGGATCGCCTGATCACGCTGGCGCTGCCGCGTGTGCGCGACTTCCGCGGCATCTCGGACAAGAGCTTTGATGGCCGTGGCAACTACACGCTCGGCGTGAAGGAGCAGATCATCTTCCCCGAGATCAGCGTGGACAAGACCGACCGCATCAGCGGCCTCGACGTGACGTTTGTCACGACAGCTGAGACCGACGAAGAGGCGTTCGCCCTCCTGAAGGAGATGGGGATGCCGTTCGTGCGCCGCGAAAAGAAAGAAGCCGTTGCCGCATAAGGCAGCCTAACTGAAGACGATAGAAAGACATGCCTAGAAAAGCTGTTATCGCCCGCGAGAGGAAGCGCCGCCGCTTGGCCGCCAAGTACGCCGAGAAGCGCCGCCGCCTGAAAGCCGAAGGCGACTACGAAGGCCTGCAGAAGCTGCCTCGCAACTCCAGCCCCGTACGCCAACGCAACCGCTGTGCCCTGACGGGTCGCCCGCGTGGTTACATCCGCCGCTTCGGCATCTCGCGCATCAAGCTGCGTGACATGGCGCTGGACGGACTGATCCCCGGCGTCCGCAAGTCGAGCTGGTAGACGCGAGCTTACAATTTGACCAACACCCGCCCATTTGCATTGTCCACGATGACGTGGAAACGTGCAGGTGCGCACATCACAACACAACCATGAGTGGAATTACGGATCCCGTAGCCGACTTCCTGACGCGCGTCCGCAATGCGCAGCGTGCGCAGCATCGGTACGTGGATATCCCCGCTTCCAAGCTGAAGCGTGCGATGACTCAGATTTTGGCGGACAAAGGGTACGTCCGCAGCTACCTCAACGTGGATGACGGCAAGCAGGGCTTGCTCCGCATCTACCTGAAGTACGACCGCGCTGGTCTGCCCGCTATACAGATGATCAAGCGCGTCTCGAAGCCGGGGCACCGCCAGTACGTCGGCTCCGGCGATCTGCCGCGTGTGCTCAATGGCCTCGGCATCGCCATCATCTCGACCTCGAAAGGTCTGATGACGGATAAGGAAGCACGGCGCGTCAACGTAGGCGGCGAAGTATTGGCTTACGTCCACTAAGCGCGAGCAGGGCGCGTGTGCGCCTCTCGGTTTACTCACTTTAGGATAACTACTGCAATGTCACGTATTGGCAAACAGCCGGTCGCGCTCACCAACGGGGTCACCGTCGATGTTACGTCGGGCAACGTTGTGATCGTGAAAGGCCCCAAAGGGCAGTTGGCCCAGCAGGTCGATCCGGAACTCACGGTCGAAATAGAAGACGGGCAGCTCATTGTGAAGCGCCCCACCGATCAGAAGCGCCACCGTGCGATGCACGGCCTGTACCGCTCGCTCATCGACAACATGGTTGTGGGCGTGCGCGATGGCTATACGCGCAAGCTGATCGTCATCGGGGTGGGCTACCGCGCCGATGTGAAGAGCGGCGTGCTCGAACTGGCCCTCGGCTACTCGCACCCGATCTACTTCTTGCCGCCCGAAGGCATCGACATCACGGTGGAGTCGGCGCGTGGCAAGAACACGGTCATCACCGTGCAAGGCATCGACAAGCAGCTTGTCGGTCAGGTCTGCGCTAAGATCCGCGGCCTGCGTCCGCCCGAGCCGTACAAAGGCAAAGGCATCCGCTACTCCGACGAGTACGTACGCCGCAAGGCGGGCAAGACGGCGGCACGCTAACGCTGGCCGGAGCTCTCATCAAACCATAAACAGGCACTGGCATCGGTCCGAAGGGTCGGAAATCTTTCGGTAGAGCGGTGAACGAACATGGCAAAGAACAAACAACTGCAACGCCGCCTGCGCATCAAGCGCGGCATCCGCGGCAAGATCTCGGGGACGGCCCAGCGGCCGCGCCTCTCGGTCTACCGCTCTAACAAGAACATCTACGCCCAACTCATCGACGATGTAGCTGCCGAGACGCTGGCCGCGGCGAGTTCGCTGGAAGGCGACATCTCGGGCAACCCCTCGGAAGCAGGGGGCGCCGTCGGAGAGCGCTTGGCTGAGCGGGCCAAAGAGAAAGGCATCGAGGCGGTCATCTTTGACCGCAACGGCTACCTCTACCACGGGCGTGTGAAGGCGGTAGCCGAAGGCGCACGCAAAGGCGGTCTCCAGCTCTAGGGAGCGCCGATCAACGGAATAGCGAACGATTTGTCATAAGGACAACGAACATGGCTAAAGAAAGAAAGCGCCGCAATCGCCGGAAGGAGTCCGCGGAAGCACAAAGTGACTGGATTGAGAAGCTGGTCGCCGTCAACCGCGTCGCCAAGGTGGTGAAAGGCGGGCGTCGGTTCTCGTTCAACGCGGTCGTCGTTGTCGGTGATGGCAACGGTACCGTCGGTGCAGGTCTCGGCAAGGCCAACGAAGTCTCCGATGCCATCTCCAAGGGCACCGAAGACGCCAAGAAGAACCTCATCCGTGTCCCGATGAAGGGCGGCACCGTGCCGCATCAGGTCATCGGCCAGCAGGATGCGGGTCGCGTGCTGCTCAAGCCTGCGGCAGCGGGTACGGGTGTCATCGCAGGTGGCGGTGTGCGTGCCGTGTTGGAAAGCGCAGGCTTCACCGACATCCTGTCGAAGTCGCTGGGATCGAGCAACCCGCACAACCAGGTGGCGGCCACGATCGACGCGCTGAACCGCTTGCAGGACCCGGCCGAGGTCGCCAAGCGGCGCGGCATCTCGCTGAAGAAAGTGTTTGAAGGCTAAACCCAACGCCTGAGCTACGATGAGTGGCACACGGCGCTGGTCAACAGAGGATACCCGCGATGGCTAAACTCAAGATTACCCAAGTCCGCAGCACGATCAACCGCCCTGGCGGCCAGAAGCGCACGATTGAAGCGCTCGGCCTGCGGCGGAGGAACGCGACCGTGGTCAAAAACGACACGCCACAGATCCGAGGCATGCTCAACGTAGTGAAGCATCTCGTCTCGGTGGAAGAAGTCGAAGAATAACCGCTTACGGGAACCGTGGGGCGCGAGGGCGCGTCTTGCGGCCTTCTCCATTCTACCGGTTTGTTTTAAGCGAGTCCGTGCGCCCGGTGCACGGGCGCATCCTAGCACAAGATTATGGATCTGAGCAAACTCAAGCCCGCCAAAGGGTCTACCCACTCGCGCAAGCGCATCGGCCGAGGCCAGGGCTCTGGCTACGGTGGCACCTCCACCCGTGGCCACAAAGGCCAGAAGAGCCGTTCCGGCGGCGGCGTTCCTACGTGGTTTGAAGGCGGCCAGATGCCGCTGCAGCGCCGCATTCCCAAGTTCGGCTTCAAGAACCGTTTCCGCGTCGAGTACCAAGCGGTCAACTTGAACCGCATTGCCAGCTTGGTTGCTGGCGGTAAGCTGGACGGCAGCGCGATCACGCCCGAGAGCCTCATCAAAGCAGGGGCAGCCAGCAAAGGCGACCGCATCAAGATTTTGGGTAGCGGCGATGCGGAGACTGCCCTCACGGTGACGGCGCATGCGTTCAGCAAGTCGGCCAAGGAGAAAATCGAAGCCGCAGGCGGCACCGCGACCGTCGCAGCCTAACCCGCTTCCCCACCACTCAGGCCCAAGGGCCGCAGCACACGTTTGTCATGGCTAGTTTTGCCGAAAACGTTCGGAATATCTGGAAGATCGAGGAGCTTCGGCGCCGGATCCTCTACACGCTCGGGATCCTCGTGGTCTATCGCATCGGCGCGCACGTCACGCTGCCGGGCGTAGACGCTAGCATCCTCGCGAGTGTCAACGAGAACACCGATCCGAACAACATCTTCGGCTTCCTCGACCTCTTCGTGGGCGGCGCGTTCAGCCGCGCTGGGGTGTTTGCCCTTGGGATCATGCCGTACATCACGGCCTCGATCATCATCCAGCTGATGGGCGCAGTCGTTCCGTACTTCCAGAAGTTGCAGCGCGAAGGCGAAGAAGGCCGCCGCAAGATCACGCAGCTCACGCGATATGGCACGCTCGGCATCACGGCGGTGCAGTCGATTGGCTACGCGATCACCCTGCAGTCGGGCGCTACGTCGCAGGCCATCGTCATCGGGTCTACGTTCTTCATGGTGTCCACGGTCATTGTGCTGACGGCGGGGACCATGTTTGTCATGTGGCTAGGTGAACGCATTACCGAGAACGGCATCGGCAACGGGATATCGCTGCTCATCACGATCAGCATCATCGCGTTCTTACCGGCCGCGTTCATGAACGAGTTCGACCTGAAGGATAACATCTTCATCATCCTGCTCGAAATCGGTGTGCTGGGGCTCATAACAGCGGGGATTGTGCTGGTCTCGCAAGGCACGCGCCGCATACCGGTGCAGTACGCCAAGCGCGTGGTGGGCCGCAAGGTCTACGGCGGTACCACGCAGTATTTGCCGCTCCGCGTCAACGCTGCGGGCGTGATGCCGATCATCTTCGCCCAGTCGATCATGTTTGTCCCCGCTACCATCGCCACGTTCTTCCCGGAGAGCACCTTCATGCAGCAGTTCGGCGGCTGGTTCACCGACATCTCGGGCGCGGGCTACTCGATCGTGTTCTTCACCATCTGTGTGTTCTTCACCTACTTCTACACGGCCATCGCGGTCAACCCGAAGGAGATGGCGGACACAATGAAGCGCCAAGGTGGCTTCATCCCCGGCATTCGCCCAGGCAAGCAGACGGCCGAGTTCATCGACAACATCCTGACGCGGATTACGCTGCCGGGCTCCATCTTCTTGGGCTTTGTGGCCATCCTACCCTCGTTCGCGATGGCGGCAGGCGTGTCTACAGGCTTTGCGACGTTCTATGGCGGTACCAGCTTGCTGATTATGGTGCAGGTGACGCTAGATACGCTCCAACAGATCGAGAGCCATCTGCTGATGCGCCACTACGACGGCTTCATGAAGACGGGCCGCGTGCGCGGGCGCCGCTACTAAGCCGGAGACGAACGTGGTTCATTTGAAGAGCCGTCGCGAGATCAAGCTGTTGCGCGAAGCGGCCGACTTGGTGGGGCGCACCCTCGCCGAGGTCGGGAAGCACGTGCAGCCGGGCATCACGACGCTGGAACTGGATCGGATTGCCGAGAGCTACATCCGCGCGCACGGCGCACGGCCGTTGTTCAAGGGGCACCGCGCGGGCAAGGATGTGCCTCCGTTCCCTGGCTCGCTTTGCACGTCGGTCAACGACGCGGTCGTACATGGCGTACCCGATGGCACGGTCTTGCAGGAAGGTGATCTGATCTCCATCGACTGCGGCGTGTACCTCAACGGTTACGTGGGCGACAGCGCCTACAGCTTCGCCGTCGGCGAGATCAGCGATGCGGTGCGGCACCTGTGCTACGTCACCTATGAGTCGCTGTACAAGGGCATCGAGCAGAGCGTGCACGGCAAACGCGTGGGCGACATCGGCTACGCGGTGCAGACGTACTGCGAGCAGCACGGCTACGGCGTCGTGCGTGAGCTATGTGGTCACGGGGTGGGCAAGAAGCTGTGGGAAGACCCGCAGGTGCCCAACTACGGCAGCCGCGGCTCGGGCAAGAAGCTGAAGGCGGGCATGACCATCTGCATCGAGCCGATGATCAACATTGGGACGCACGAGGTCTACACCGACGCTGACGATGGCTGGACGATTCTGACCGATGACGCCAGCTACTCGGCACACTTTGAGCACATGGTGGCCATCCGCAAGGGCCAAGCGCCTGACATCCTGAGCACGTTCGCGTACATCGAGGATGTGGTGGAACCGCCGTACCGCTTGCGCGAGGTGGCGCAAGCCGCAGGATAGAGGGAGAGGACGTACAACCGTTAATTAACCGAGAAGACGCGAAAACGGCGAACAGGAGCCGAAAGCGCCTGTTAATAGCAAGCTGTGCCCTCCACGGCACGCACCGAAACTCGACATCCCGACACGTACAGCAGCTGAGACCATGAAAGTCCAAGCGAGTGTAAAGAAGCGCAGCGCCGACGACAAGATTGTCCGCCGGAAGGGCCGCGTGTACATCATCAACAAGAAAAACCCTAAGCACAAGCAGCGTCAAGGGTAAACTGAAGGCTACGATCACATTATGGCTCGTATTGCAGGAGTAGACGTACCGAACAACAAGCGTGCTGAGATAGCGCTCACCTCGATCTTTGGCATCGGGCGCTCGCGGGCGCATGAGATTCTGGAGCGCGCCGGGCTGGACCCGAACTCGACCCTCTCCACTTGGTCAGAAAACGACACGCGCACGGTGCGTCGGCTGATCGAAGACGAGTACATCGTCGAGGGGCAGCTGCGCACGGAGATCCAGCTCAACATCAAGCGCTTGATGGACATCGGCTGCTACCGTGGCCTGCGCCATCGCCGTGGCCTGCCGGTGCGCGGCCAGCGCACGCAGACCAACGCCCGCACGCGCAAGGGCCGTAAGAAGACGGTGGCTGGCAAGAAGAAAGCGCCGCGCAAGTAAGATTCAATCTGGCAGGCGGCCATCACGCACCGCTTGCTGATCACCTCCTAGATCACAGATCATGGCGAAAAGACAACAACGGGGACGCAACACACGGGGCGTTCGCAAGAAGAAGGTTATCGTTGAGTCGAACGGGCAGGCGCACATCCGCGCCACGTTCAACAACGTCCAGGTAACCCTGACGGACCAGTACGGGAACGTGATCTCCTGGTCGAGCTCAGGCAAGGAAGGGTTCCGAGGCAGCCGCAAGAACACCCCGTATGCCGCTCAAGTGGCGGGGACGACGGCTGCGAAGGAAGCCTATGACCTCGGCTTGCGTCGCGTAGACGTGTACGTGAAAGGGCCCGGCTCGGGTCGCGAATCGGCCATCCGCGCGCTCTCTGCGGCGGGGCTGGAGATTGCGACGATCCGCGACGTGACCCCGATTCCCCACAATGGTTGCCGGCCTCCCAAGCGCCGCCGCGTCTGACGCAGACGGTGGGCTGTGCATCGGACCGACTGGTGCATGGCAGCGGAGATAAGCCCGGTTACGGATGCGACGCGTGGCGTGTGCATCCGTACGTTTGTTCAATCTCGAACCAACAGACGAGAGGATTAACCTATGGCCCGATACAGAGGCCCCAAGCAAAAGATCGCGCGCCGCTTCCAGGAGCCGATCTTCGGTGCCAGCAAGTCGCTGGAGCGCAAGCCGTACCCCCCCGGACAGCACGGCCAGTCGCGCCGTCGCAAAGAGAGCGAGTACGCCGTCCAGCTCAAGGAAAAGCAGAAAGCCAAGTACACCTATGGCCTACTAGAGCGGCAGTTCAGAAACCTGTTTGACAAGGCGGCACGCAAGCGCGGCGTCACGGGTGAAAACCTGCTACGCTTCCTGGAGTCGCGGCTCGACAACACGGTGTTCCGCCTTGGCTTCGCACGCACGCGCCGCCAGGCCCGCCAGTTCGTTACGCACGGTCACATCTTGGTCAACGGCGAATTGCTAAACATCCCGTCGGCGCAGTTGCGCCCTGGCGACACCGTGAGCGTCCGCCCCGGTAGCCGCCGCATGCCCGCCCTCACGGATGCCGTCGGCGTGAGCCGCCGCACGTTCCCGTGGTTAGAAGTAGACCGGAACACCCTGCAGGGCAAGTTCCTGGACTACCCGAACCGCGAGGACATCCCGGAGAACATCAAAGAGCAGCTGATCGTCGAGTTGTACTCGAAGTAAGCCCTCGCGCTGTGCCGGCCTGGCACAGCGTTCTCAACGTGCGCGGGTGGTCTCTGCTGAAGGCGCTGCCCGCTTGCCAAACCCCACGCTTTAAGCCTAGGATATGAGCACATACTCGATTCAAATGCCCGACGGCGTCCAACTAGAGGAAGCTACGGAAACCTACGGACGCTTCGTGATTCAGCCGCTAGAACGTGGCTACGGGGTAACCATTGGGAACTCGCTGCGCCGCGTGCTGCTCTCTTCGCTGCAGGGCATCGCCATTACCGCCATCAAGATTGACGGCGTGCAGCACGAGTTCTCTACGATTCCGGGGGTGACGGAAGATGTGGCGGATATCATCCTCAACCTCAAGGGCGTGCGCTTCAAGAGTGACGAGCCACTGGATGCCAACATCCACCTCAATGTGAAGGGCCCTGGTACGTGGACCGCTGCCGACATCGGCGACGCCACGAGCCACTACGAGGTGCTGAACCCGGATCACCACATCGCCACGCTGTCTGACAATGCCCAGTTTATTGCCGAGCTGCGGCTGGGGCAGGGCACGGGCTACGTGTCGTCGGAGGAGAACAAGATGGAAGATGACCCCATTGGGGTGATCGCCATCGACTCGATCTTCACGCCGATCAAGAACGTCAACTACGCCATCCAGCCCACGCGTGTGGGGCAGCGGATCGACTACGAGAAGCTGACGCTGGAAGTAGAAACTGACGGCTCGGTGGCACCCGAAGACGCGCTGCAGACCGCCGCACAGATCCTGCGCGACCATGTCAGCCTCTTCATCCAGCTCGACGAAGAGCCGCAGCCGACGGTCCAGGAGAAGGAAGTGGATGCCGAAGTGCAGCGCGTCCGCGAGCTGCTGGCCCAGTCGGTGGACGAGCTCGACCTCTCGGTGCGTGCGCACAACTGCCTGAAGGCGGCCAACATCAAGACCATCGGCGATCTGGTTCGCCGCGAGGAGTCGGAGATGCTGAAGTTCCGCAACTTCGGTCGCAAGTCGCTACAGGAGCTGAGCGTGGTGCTGCAAGAGCGCAACCTCGGCTTCGGCATGGACGTGACCAAGTACCTCGAAGACGCATAAAACGCGTGCGCCGCTGGGCGCACATGGAGACGATTACAGACCATGAGACATCAGAAGAAACGCCACAAGATTGGCCGCGGCGCCTCGCACCGCAAAGCCACGCTGGCGGCGCTGAGCTCGGCGCTCATCAAGCACAAACGCATCACCACGACGGTAGCCAAAGCCAAGGCCCTCCGCGTGTTCATTGAGCCGCTGCTCAACCGCGCCAAGGACCCGTCGATGCACAGCCATCGGCAGGTCTTCCGCAAGCTGCAGGACAAGCACGCGGTGAAAGAGCTCTTTGGGGAGATCGCGGAGAAGATCGGCGACCGTCCGGGGGGCTACACCCGCGTCATCCGCCTGGGCCAGCGCTCGGGCGACGGGGCCGAGATGGCCATGATCGAGCTGGTGGACTACAACGACGTGAAGCCGGAGGGCAGCTCCAAGAGCCGCCGCCGCCGCACACGCCGTAGCCGAGGCGGAAGCCGCCGTGGCAAAGGCGGTGCCGCCGCTGCCGTGGAAGCCGTCAAGGATACCGCAGCCGAGGTCGCTGACAAGGTCGAGGACGCGGCAGAAGCCGTTGCCGAAAACGTCGAAGCGGCCGTTGATACCGCAAAAGAGGCGGCGGCCGATGTGGCAGAGAAGGTCGAGGACGTGGCAGAAGCCGCTGTAGACAAGGCCAAGGACGCCGTCGCTGACGTGGCCGACAAGGTCGAAGACGCTGCTGAGACCGTTGCCGACAAGGCCGAAGAGGTAGCCGAAGCCACCAAAGAGAAGGCCGAAGACTTCATCGACAAGGCCACGGGCGACGACGACGAGGCCAAGAAAGACGACGCCTAGCTTCACTGGGCTCAAACGTTTACCGAAGGGCGGTGCTTGCGGCGGCAGGCACCGCCCTTTGTGCATTCTGGCGGCTGCACTGGAACTGGTGCTCTGCGAATCGTACAATTTAGGCCGTGATCGACAACCCTCGTCTGCATGATCCGCTCGACGCCTGCGCTCCACAGCCACGATGTACCGCTTCCCGACGCGTTCCAAGAGCGCTTGGACGCCCTGCTCGTCGCCTGCCTAGCCAAGCTAGGCGAGGCGGACGAGGCGATGGTGGAGCGCGCGTTTCAGCTGGGCTACCGTGCCCACATCGACGACAAGCGCGCCTCAGGCGAGCCGTATTTCACGCACCCTATCGCGGTGGCCTTCATCGTCGTCAACGAGATCGGCTTCGACGATGTGAGCGTGGCGGCCGCGCTGCTCCACGATGTGGTCGAAGACACCGAGTTCTCGCTCGACTACATCCGCGCCCAGTTTGGCGGCGAGATGGCGACCATCATCGACGGCCTCACGAAGATCAGCGGTGTGTTCGCCTCGCGGGCTACGGGTCAGGCGGAGAATGTGCGCAAGTTGATGCTCTCGATGGCGTCGGACATCCGGGTGATCCTCGTCAAGTTCGCGGACAGGCTCCACAACATGCGCACGCTGGGGGCCTTGTCGTCCAAGAAGCAGCTCAAGATCGCTTCGGAGACGCTTGATCTCTTCGCCCCGTTGGCGCATCGCTTTGGGCTGTTCACCATCAAGAGTGAGCTCGAAGATCTCTCGCTCAAGTACCTCGACCCGCAGTCGTACTACAAGATTGTGACGGGCCTGCAGGAGACGAAGGAGTCGCGCCAGGCCTACGTCAATTCGTTTATCAATCCGCTGAGCGGCGAGCTCCAGCGGCAGGGGCTGCGCTTCAAGATGTACGGCCGCCCGAAGCACATCTACTCGATCTACCGCAAGATGCGGCGGCAGAGTAAGCCACTGGAGGAGATCTACGACCTCTTCGCCATCCGCATTGTGCTGGAGAGTACGGGCAAAAAGGGCAAGGAGGATTGCTGGCGTGTCTACTCGATCATCACGGACCTCTACACGCCGCTCCCTGAGCGTTTCCGCGACATGCTCTCGGTGCCGAAGTCAAATGGCTACCAGAGCCTGCACACGACGGTGCTGGGGCCAGAAGGCCGCCGCGTAGAGGTGCAGATCCGCACGGAGGAGATGCACGAGATCGCCGAGCGCGGCGTGGCGGCGCACTGGATGTACAAAGAGGGCCTGAAGGAGAGCGACAGGCGGATGGAGCAGTTCCTCTCGTGGGTGCGCGACCTCATCGAGAACCCGCGCCCCGAAGAGGCTACCGACTTCGTCCGTGACTTCCGGCTGAACCTCTACGACAAGGAGATCTACGTTTTCACGCCCAACGGCGATGTGAAGACCCTGCCCGAGGGCGCGACGCCCGTGGACTTTGCCTTCCAGGTGCACACCGAGGTGGGTTTTCACTGCATCGGCGCGAAGGTGAACGGCAAGATGGTGCCGCTGTCGTATCTGCTCAAGAGCGGCGATCAGGTGGCCATCATCACGTCGAAGAAGCAGACGCCGAACCCGGACTGGATCAAGTTCGTGGTGACGCACAAGGCCAAGAGCCGCATCCGCCACTGGGTGAACGAGGAGCGCCGCAAGGCGACCGAGCGTGGGCGCGCGCTGTGGGAAAAGAAGGCGCGCAAGGCGGGCATCTCGCTGGACGAGCAGATGCTCCACCGCTATGCCGGACAACTCAAGTTTCCGAGCGTCTCGCAGCTGCTCTACGAGGCGGGCACGGCGCAGTTCGACCTGGATGAGTTGGTCCACGTCGCCAAGAAAGGCAAGATCGAGAGCGAAGAGGCTGCGGGCGATGGGCAGAGCGGGAGCTTGCTGGAGTTCGAGCGCTTCCTGGACATCGCGCAGACCACGCGCAAGACGGCGATGCTCATCGACGGGGAGCTGCAGACCGACATCAAGATCGAGTATGCGCCGTGCTGCAACCCCATCCCGGGAGACGATGTGTTCGGCTTCGTGAGCCGGACGGGCATCATCAAAATCCACCGGAAGAACTGCCGCAACGCTCGGCATCTGTTTGTGAACCACGCCGAGCGGATCAAGTCGATCGAGTGGAGCAGGCAGAAGGACGTCCAGTTCGTCTCTGGGCTGCGTATCGTGGGCGAAGACCGCGTCGGCATCGCGAGTGACATCACCACGGTCATCTCGAAGAGCCTCAAGACCAACATCCGCTCGCTCAACATCGAGGCGAACGATGGCGTGTTTGAGGCTCTTCGAGATGACCGTGGTGATGTCACTCGCGATGCCGACGCGGTCTTCGCCCACGATACGCAGCCCAGAGACGAACTGGACGTCCTTCTGCCT
>JBCCMF010000056.1:0-19694 GCA_039026435.1 Bacteroidota bacterium | reverse complement strand
TTCGTCCTTGTCTACGAGGATGTTGGCCGGTTTCAGATCCCTGTGGACGATCAGTTCACCGTGCGCCCGCATCGTGACGTTCAGAACACTCAGAAAAAGCGCCAACCTCTGCTCAAGCGCTCGTGCCACACGGCAACGTCGGCCACGGTAATGCGCCGCCCAGCAATATGCGGCTTGCCGCTCCGCACGGCAGGGGTCTCTTCGATGTAGTGATCGATTGTGGACATAATATTACTCAGAGGTGTGCCTAGCCGAAACGGTCTATTCGGCGTACTGATCCGGCAAGTCGTTTTCGTACAACACTACAGAGCCCGGCGGGAGGTGGGTGTTTACGTAGTCACGGGCGTCGAAGAGGGAGTTAAAGATTTTGATCTGATCGTCCGGGTAGGCCGCCTCACGCAGGCCGGCTTGGATGGGGGCCGTCTGCTGCTCGCCCACGAGCACGGCGAGGTCGGCGTGCCGGGCGATGTGCTGGCCGAGGGCAAAGTTCTCGGCGTAGTGCCGCTCGCCGAGCTCCACCATGCCGGGCGTGACGATGGCGCGCGTGCCCTCAAACTGCCCGAGGATCTCGACCGCATTCTTGGCGCCCGTGGGGTTGGAGTTGAAGGCGTCGTCGATCACGGTGATCGGGCCTTCTTGCCGAAGGGCGAGCCGGTGGGCGACGGGCGCGATGCGCTCGACCGCATGCGCGATCTGCCGCAGCCGCAAGCCCAGCGACCGACCGACCGCCACGCCCAGCAGGATGTTTTGCACGTTGTGCTTGCCAAGCAGCGTGGTGCGGAACGGATGCTCCGTCCCCGTCTCGTCGCGGACGATGAAGCGAGCGCCCTCGGGGCCGTACCGAATGTCGCGGGCTGTGATGTCAGCGTCTGCCGTACCATCGACCGAGACACGCCATGCCCGGCGGCCCGGCGCCCGCGCGTCCATCGCCGCTACACGCGGGTCGTCCTGGTTGAGGATCATCGACCCATCGGATGGCAAGTATTCGAGCATCGTGCCTTTTTCCTGGGCGATGTTGTCCTGCGCGCCCATCGTCTCCAGGTGCGCAATGCCGATGTTCGACACGATGCCGATCTGCGGCTGGGCGATCTCGCACAGCTCGCGCATGTCGCCGGGGTGGCGGATGCCCATCTCCAGAATCAGCATCTGGTGCTCCGGCTTCAACATCGTGTTGACGACCAGGCAGATGCCCATCGGCGTGTTGTAGGAGCCCGGCGTGGCCAGGACGTTGTAGCGCTGCTTCAGAATCTCAGCCACGATAAACTTGACACTCGTCTTGCCATACGACCCGGTGATGCCGAGCACCGTGAGGTCGGCGCGTCGCTGCAGCGTGGCGCGAGCCTGGCGTTTGAAGCCGTTCTGGATCGAGGTCTCTACCGGCTTCATCAGCAGGGCGGCGCCGAGCACCCACAAGGGTGCGCCGAGGTCAGCCAGCAGCAAGCCAGCGAGGTAGTAGGGCAGCACACCTGGCCAGCCTTGGGTCGATCCGAGGGCAATGCCGGCCACGACAGGCAGCAGCGTCACCACGCCGCTCGTGGCTGTGAGCCGCTTCATGCGGGCCGTGTACTTGAGCGGCTTCTTCGGCCGTGCCGAGTGGTACAGCTTCGACGACGCGAACGCCGCACACCACCCGAGCAGTGCTACCGCCAGCGCCCACGTTACATCGTTCCAGATGAACGCGACGACAAGCAGCGCCAGCGCCAGTACGTGTGACGTTCGGAAGATCTGGTTGACGCGCTCGCCCAGCCATTGCCGGTATTCGGCGGGCTTGTAGCCCTCCAACTGAAACAGATGGAGGAAGTACCGCAGGCGATGCCAGCCGCGAAGACCGGCAAATAGCGTAGCCAGGAGGGCGAGGAGGAGAAGCACGAAGAGGGAGGCGGGTTAGGAAAGCACGGGTTCGGCAGCTTCGACGCCAGCGAAGGAGAGGATGCCCCCGGCGACGGCACCGAGCGCATCGAGGTGGCCGTAGTGCCCGGCGCCGTCGAGCACGAACAGCCCGGCATCGGGGAGCTGCGTGGCCAGCACGTCCATCTGATGACGCAAGATCGCGGTATCGCGATCGCCCCAGAGGAGAAGGACGGGAATCGAGATGTTGGGTAGCCGATCCTCCACGAACATGTTAACCGTCTTCACGAAGGTGGCGCGCATCACGCCATCGAGCGCTTGATAATCGGATGAGCCCAGCCACGACCAGACGAGCGAGTGCCGCAGCCAGTCGAGGCCTGCATCGCGCATCGTCTCGGGGAGCAGTTGGAAGGGGGCCTTGAGCACCTTCGCCGTAGTCGAGCGTGCATGGTACTGCCACGTCCGGACGGGGCGCACGCCGGATGGGCTGATGAGTGCCATTCGTTCGATGCCTCGCTTCAGCTGGTCGTCGCCCGCCATGTAGAGCCCGATGCGGCCGCCGTTCGAGTGGCCTACCCACATGAAGGGCTGCTGGATCTCCGCGTCGATGTAGCCGCGGATCAGAGCGGCATACTCAGGAACGCCCCACGGTTCGGGTGGCGGTGGCGTGTGGCCGTGCCCGGGCAGGTCGATGTTGTGCACGCGAAGCGTTCCTGACAGCGCCTCGGCCAGGGGCCGCATGAGCTGCGCGCTGCTGCCCCATCCATGCACCATCACCACCGCTGGTGCATCGGCGGGTCCAGTGACCTCGCGGTGCATTCGGCTGAGGTCGAACGGGGAGGCGGGCATACGGGCGGCCAGAGTGTGGCAGGAACATCGCGGCCGGAAACCCGCATTTTAGAGCCGCGTTCCTCTCCCTCTTGCCGCCACGAGCGGCCGATGATGAGGTTTTTGTCGCACCCACGCCGCCGCGTTCTGACCGCGAATTGAACGTGTGATGCTTGGCGCAACGTGTAGGCTCTTCCCCAATCAGCAGTCCTCCCCGCGTCCGCACGTCGTGTTGCGGGCTCCCATCTATTTGCGATTCTGTACCGTATGGCTCGTCGAGAAGAACCCATTACTGGCATCCTGGAAATGATCGGGACTAAGAAGTTCGGCTTTGTGCGCGAACTCCGCGCCGATTGCCCAAAAGGCGACCGCGACCCGTTCATGCCCCCGCCGCTCATCCAGAAGTACAAGCTGCGCGACGGCGTCGTGATCGAAGGCACCATGCGCCCCGGTCGCAAGGGCGACATGCAGGTGCAGCGCCTCGATACGGTGATGGGGCTCCACCCGAAGGCCTGGTCGCAAACGAGGAATTTCGACAACGGACAGATCATCTACCCGCGCGACCGCTTCAACCTCGTCACGGGGCCCTCGAACTATGCCATGCGCGTGGTGGATCTGGTGGTGCCGATTGGGAAGGGGCAGCGCGCGCTCATCGTGGCGCCGCCGCGCACAGGCAAGACCATTCTGATCAAGAAGATCGCGGCGGCCATCTCACAGAACCACCCCGAAGTGGGCCTCGTGGGGCTGCTCGTGGATGAGCGGCCGGAGGAGGTGACCGACTTCAAGCGAACCACTTCGGCACACGTCTTCGCGTCGTCCAACGACCGAGACGAGGACAACCACGTCCGCGTCTCTACGCTGGCGATGGAGCACGCCAAGCGGCTCGTCGAGATGAAGAAAGACGTGGTGATCCTGCTCGACTCGCTCACGCGGCTCGGGCGCACATTCAACCTGTATTACGAGGGGCGCGGGCGCACGATGTCGGGCGGTATCGACGCGGGCGCGCTCAAGATACCGCGTCGGCTGTTTGGGGCGGCGCGCAACATCGAAGGCGGCGGCTCGCTCACCATCATCGCCACGGCGCTCATCGAGACGGGCAGCCGCATGGACGAGGTGATCTTCCAAGAGTTCAAAGGCACGGGCAACGCCGAGATCGTCCTCGACCGCCAGATGGCCGAGAAGCGCGTGTTTCCGGCGATCAACCTGCGCAAGAGCGGCACCCGCAACGAAGAACTGCTCCTCGGCGACATGACGCGCCAGCAGCACAAGCTGATGCAGGTGCTCAACAGCCGCCACCCCATCGAGGCGATGCAAGCCCTACTCCGCCAGATGCAGCAGCGCCCGACCAATCAGGAACTGCTCAACTCGCTGATCCCGTCGTATTAAGGTTAGCATCTACAAGTCAGCTTCGGTGAGGCCCGCCACCTTCATTAAGTGCCGCCTCGTTTTGATTGACCTGCTTCTTTGAGCTAGAGGAGATACCCTGTTCTGATTTCTGCTCGGACGCCTCTGTTTGTCATCCCGAGAGGAGGCCGCAGGCCGAAGCCGAGGGATCTCCTCCGTATGCGTTTTGCACGACGAATCAATTGGAGATCCCTCGGCTTCGCTCGGGATGACAAGGTTAGACGGTGTGCTACACCTGGACAGTCAAAATCGATAGCATGAACTGCTTTTAGACACCAATTTCGCCCGATAGGCACGCCTCAACGGCTTCGTAGATGTTAGCGAGCAGTTCTTCGAAGCTGTCGCCTTGCGTGGCGCATCCCTCAATTGCTGGAATCTCGGCCCAATAGCCGCCTTCTTCAGCTTCGTAGATGATGGCTTTGACTTTCATCATCTCCTCCTTGTGTGTGAATCCGATAGGATAGAAGCGATAACCGCGAGCCTTCTGCGCGGTTGCCTTCGCTCATCAGTTGGCGGCGGGCAGTGTATCCAAAAGCACCTCCACGGCGCGCTGCAGCTGCGCATCGTCGCCTGCGGCGGTGGCAGCGGGGAGGTTCTCGACGCGCACATCGGGCTCTAGCTGTAGGTTTTCGAGCGGGCGCTGCGCTTTGTCGGTCATCGCCATGTTGGGCAGGCCGAAGCGGATGGACGAATCTATCTGGCGTTCCCACCAGACAAATGAGCACGTCCCAGGGACAGGCATACCCACGAGCTGGCCGATACCCAGCGCCTTGTACGCATACGGCGTGCAGTGGGCGTCGGAGTAGTTGCCCTCGCTCATCAGCATCACCGAGGGCTTGTGCCACCGCCGCTGCGGCTCGGTGCCGATCACGCGGCCGTCGGGGGAGATGAAGTCGGCGTAGCGGGTGCCGGTGAGGAAGGTGGAGAGGTCGTCCACCAGGTCGCCGCCGCCGTTGAAGCGCGTATCGACGACGAGTGCTTCTTTTGTGACATGCCGCCCGAGGACTTCTTCGATCACCGTGCGGTAGCTGCCGTCGCTCATGCTGCGCACGTGGACGTAGCCGAGGCGCCCGCCTGAGAGCGAGTCGACCAACGCGCGGCGCTGCTTCACCCAGCGGTCGTAGCGGAGTTGGCTTTCGGCGCCCAGCGAGATGGGCTTGATCACTTCCTCCCAGCTTTCCTGCGTGGCTGGGTCAATGAGGCTGAGGCGTACGCGGTCGCCAGCTTTTCGATTGAGCAGGCTGTACAGGTTCGTCTTCGGTGTCAGCGCCGTGCCGTCGATCATTTCGATGACGGTGCCGGCTTCGATCTCGCTGTCAGCGTTGTCGAGCGGGCCGTCTTTCATCACCTCGGCAATGCGAACGCCCTTTCCAGTGTACTCCGTATCGTAGAACACGCCCAGCGAGGCAGTGGCATCGCCGTTCTCGCTGCGATGCGTGTAGCGTGCGCCAGAGTGCGAGGCGTTCAGTTCGCCGAGCAGTTCTCCTAGCAAGTCCCTGAAGTCGTATCCGTTGGCGATGTGGGGCAGGTGACGGGCATGGGCGTGACCGAGCGAGTCCCACTGTGCCCGGATGCCGTGCAGCGTGGGATCGTAGAACTTGTCGATGGATTGCTGCCAGGCATGCCAGAAGATGTACTCGCGCTCGGCTGGGGCATCCAGCACCATCTCGCTGCTGTAGGCGATGCTCGTGCGCTTGCCGCCTTCGATGGCCACCTTGCTAAAGCGCCCGCCGCTCAGGAGGAAGACGTGCTTGCCGTCTGCGCTGAGTTCGATGCTGGCAAAGCCAGCGCCGAGCTTAGCCAGGATCTTCGTCTCTCGCGTGCGGAGGTCGGTGACCCAAAGGTCGAAGCCTTTCTCGAAGCGGGCCAGGTAGACCAGCTTGCCGCCGTCGGGGGTGACGACTGCACCATTCATCCTTGCCGAGTGGATGGTGAGTCGCGCTTGGCGGTCTTCTATGCCGTCTAGATCAATCTCGATGGTTTTCGTCGAGTCGGACCTAGGAGATTCATCCTTGTCCTCGTCTTCTTTCTCCTCCTTCTTTTCCTTGGCCTCGCGCTCTTTCAACAGGTCGAAGTCTTCCTTGCTGAGCGAGAAACGTTCGAAGGCTTCCTCGGTGAAAAACATGCCGTACGCATCGACCTCGCGGGCGCTCGACCCAGCCCAGCCGCGCAAGCCGTTGCGGTCTGAGAACCACAGCATCATTTTGCCGCCCATCATCCACTGAGGACTAGAGTCTGGGTAACCGCTCTGCGTCAGGTTGACGATCTCGCCCGTGCCGTCGGCCTTGACCAACCCGACTTCGGAGGGCCAGTAGCCCGGCTGCGTGTACTCGATCAGCAGCCACTTGCCGTCGGGCGACCACTCGAAGTGCTGATCGCCGTCGGCGTAGGAGAAGTTGTGCGTACCGGGCACGACCGTGCGCGTGACCTTGCTGGCTCGATCTATCACCTTGATGGTGGTGCGGTCTTCGAGGTACGCGACTTCGGAGCCATCGGGTGAATAGGCAGGCTGGAACGTCGCCGTATCGGAGACCAGCAGCGGGGTCTCGTCGATGAGGGTGGCGGTGTAGAAGTACGGCTCGTCGTCGCGGGCGATGCTGGACTCGTATAGGTTCCATGTGCCGTCACGCTCGCCAGCATACACGAGCGTACGGCCTTTGGGATGGAAGGCCACAGAGCGCTCTTGCGTCGGTGTTTGGGTGACTTGTTTGGTGGTGCTTGTCTCGGTGGACGTCACGAACACGTCGCCGCGATAGATGAAGGCGATCTCTTTGCCGTTGGGCGAGACGGCCATCTGCGTGGCTCCCGATGAGACGGTCTGGATGGCATCGGTCCGTGAAGCATCGCGGGTGAGGCGCACCGCAACTTTCTGCGGCGATTCGCCGCGCCGCATCGTGTAGATCTCCCCATCCTGAGAGAAGCACAGCAGCCCATCGGCAGATGACGTCAGGAAGCGGACGGGATGGATGGGGAAGTCGGTGAGTGCAGTGGGGGCGCCATCGAACGGTTTATGGTGCACGTTGAACGTGCCGTTGGATGCTTCGCTGAGGTAGAAGAAGCCCGTCTCGTCGGCATCCCAAACGGGAGTGCGGTCTTCGCCCTGCCAGCCAGCGACTTTGGTGTAGCTGCTGTCGGCCATGTCATAGCGCCATACGTCGCGCGTGACGGAGGAGGTGTGCTTCTTGCGCAGTGGGTCTTCGTAGCCTTTGCGGTCATGGAAGAGCAGCGCTGTCCCCTCGGCATTGTACACCGCGTCTTCGGCAGGCGTGGTCAGCACCATCTGCGGCGTACCGCCTGCGACCGAGACTTGATACAGCTCCGAGAGCACACCACTCGGAAACATGGCGTTGCTGGCCTTGTCGGTGCGCGACGAGGTGAAGAGCACATGCTGCCCGTCGGGCGTGAAGTCGCTGGGATGGTCAGTGGCGGAGTGGTGCGTCAGCCGCGTGGGTGTGCCCCCCGCTGCGGGTATCACGAACACATCCAGGTTGCCGTACCGGTCTGAAGCGAACGCAATGTGCGATCCATCGGGCGACCACACGGGCATGGCGTCATAGCCGCTGTAGGTGGTGCGCTGCACAGCGGTACCGCCAGCGGTAGGGACGACGTAGAGGTCGCCTTGGTAGCTGAACGCGATCTGCGCCCCGTCAGGTGAGATAGCGGGGTAGCGCAGCCAGGTAGGGGCATCTTGGCCAAATAGGGCGAGCGGAGCGAGGAAGAGAAATGCAGCAGCGATGTGGCGCATAGACGAGCGATAGGTATAAACGAGGCAACGATAAGATGAGGCATTGCATGTAGCGAGGGCAACACCCTTGATGCACCTCAACTCGTCCAGGCACATGACTCACCAGTGAAGAAATGGAGCGCTGCTTAATTGTTCTTAATGATTAAGCTCAATTATTAAGAAAAATGCAGATAATTAATTTCTGCTTCTAATCGAATCCTAATGATGCAAATGACACAGTACGCGATGTTATAGTCAAGTCTTGGTCAATCAACCAGAATTTGCACAGGCAACATATGTACGCTCGAGCAACGACAAGCCAGAGAAAACGCATGGTGTGGAGCCGACTTCTTGTGGTATCACTGATGGTGTGCTGCTTTACTGCTCATGTTAAAGCACAGGAGTCGGGGAACGCGGTAGAAGCGTTCAGCTTCAACGAGGCCAGGGCGCAAGGCGGTGCAAGCTTTGGCGGTGATCTTGCCCTGAGTTTTCCAGTCTTGACAGTTCCAGGTGCTGGAGGATTCAATTATATGCTCAACCTCAATTATAACAGCGCAGTCAGAGGGATGCAGGCTGCGAGTTGGGTAGGCTTAGGCTTCAACATGCAGGCAGGAAGCATCACACGGAACGTAGTTAACCGTGTAGACGAGCAAAGCAAGCTCATGTTTGATACGCAGGGCCTCTACGAGCAGGCTGGAAATCCCAATGCTACTCTGTACAACCTGTTTGAGCCTGGGGATGGTAACCAGCCGTACGGGGAGTGGCTGGCGGATGAGGAGCACGGTTTCATTCAGGGAAATTACTGTGATGAAGGTCCGGATACCTATATGGTCAATCTTCCGAGTGGCTCCACACGCATCTCCCCGATCCCTCAGCCATCCCAACTAGGCACTCCTCCCAAAGTATACTTTCTTCCAGAGCAGTGGCAGCCATGGAAGATCGATGTGTGCTACGAAGAAGATCCGTCAACGTGTGAGGGCCGGCCCTACAATGCCCCAAATGGCTTCAACTCTGTTGATCAGCATAGTGGCGAGATGATTACGGGCTTTCGGGTGATCAAAGAAGATGGCACTCGCTTGTATTTCTATGCTGCAAGGAAGGCAAGGTTAATCAACACTGCTCGCCATTTCGAATTCCCGACCCGGTGGGACCTAACTAAAATCGAAGCTCCCAATGGACATGAAGCAATCACGTTTGAATATGCAAACGATACTGTAAAAGACGGCAATCCGTTAGCGAGTTTAGAGATAGGCCGATCAGCCACGTTTCAAGCCGGGCAAGTGCAATATCCAAATTCGTATCTGACTAAGATATCTACGAGCACACACGAAGCGGAATTCGTGTTGGGAAGCAGAGACGATGTTACAAGCTTAGGTTACGGACTTCCCTACCTACGTGCAGTACAGCTGTATCGCAAGCAAGAAAATGGCGGCAGGGTAAAGGTAAAGACCGTACTTTTTGAGTATGCAAATGTCAACAATAACCAAAATGGACAATGGGACGCATGGGAAAAGCTGAAGACCAACGAGCTCACGCTGATACAGTTTTCAGAGTGGGCTGGCGAGACAAGCAGTACCTCAGTCTCAAACAGAATGCGGCCCCCTACGCGATTTGAGTACGTGGATGTAAACCCTAGTAACAACGGCGGCAACGATGATCATGGATACTATTGTGAGCCAGACCCGGAAACGAGTATACCAACCGAGACCTCATGCGTAAAAGGGTATGCCTGGTCACTGAAAACCGTGCACTACCCTGAGGGAGGACGGACGGAGTATAGCTACGAGCAAGACCAGGTGCAGTATGCGTATCGGTGGGCTGGCGGTTCTAGTGTAAATTTGTCTTTTGTACGATTCAGTGAGAAGATTGGACAAGGGGGAGGGCGACTCAGTCGCATAGCCAATTATGATGGTATACATGCGGAACCAGTGTCTCAGACTCACCTCGCCTACGGTGATGGTATTCAACATCTCCCCCCCGTGATGTCAGGACGCGGGTATCGCAGTGCTGCAGGTGGACGCTTTGCTGGGACTATTGGCTACAGATGGGTAGAGACTAAGCAGTTCTCAGAAGGGCAGCACAACGGCTCAACGCGTCACTATTACACAAATGGTGGACACGGTAGTGGTTTTGATGCTTCTGAATCCTTTGCAGCATCGGTCGTCCAACTATCCACTGGCAGGACGGTCTTCCGAGATCAGCGATCAGCGCGCGGGATGGTTTGGAAGACCGAGGTGTATGACAAGAACGGTGCGTTAAAGAAAAAAACCCTAACGCAATACCAAGCGCTTGATGCAGATCCCGGTCCCTCAGTAAGTCGGTTTCATCTGTATGAGCATCAAGTTGATAACAGTAGTAATCGAATTGATAACCCGCCGCGCATAAGGACCAAGTGGACATCGCCCGATATCGCAGAATGCGAAGATATCGGTGTAGAATTACGGTCACTGATATACAAGCCTTATGAGATAAGCCATTACGAAGACGGTAAGTACCTGGGTGGAGAGGAGTATGAGTACTACCGTGGTACAGATAGCGGCGTCTCTATGAATGGTCTACCTCGTTCAATAAAGTACTGGAATGCATCTGGGGCTGTAGACAATTGGCACTGGTCGGAGGAGTATCACTACGCCTATGAGTATGAGCCCGTAATGGCCGTCAATAATTATCTTACACCGCGCTTAGGAAGGCGTGCGCTCGATTGGGATAGCCGTCTAATGGCGATGGATTACCACCGCTGGAGGTCCTTTGACAATACCACGGCGGGGAAGCGCAAATTCGTTCTGGACGAAAGCTGGGTGATCGACGATAATGTTGGCGACGTGACCCTAACAGTGAATAATATCAGCGATGCCGCAAACGCTCCGTGTGTCGAATGCGTCCGGGTAGCCAAGTATGACAGGTACGATCAGTATGGAAACGTAGAGCAGGTAACCGACGCGCTGGGTGTGGCCACTGCTACCATTTGGGATGCCCAGGGCATCGTCCCCATAGCAGTCGTCACAAATTCGCAGTGGAGCGATGTCAATGTGTCGAATGTGACATCGCTAAGCAATCTTGAAATTGCACCAGATGATAGCCGAGCCGTTTACACGGAATATGACCCAGTACATTTGCAGCCGAAAGCAATAGCGAACTCAGACGGTGAAGTGATACGCTATGAGTACGACGATGCTCGTCGCTTAGTGAACATCACCAACAGCCCAAACAGTGGGCCGTCAGTCGTATATGAGTATAAATATGGGTTTGGGATAGACAAGGACGGCCCCAACACCATTAAAACAACGTGGCCTGGAATCCATGGGGTAGGCCAGACCATCGCCAGAGAGGAGCAAATCTTATACGATGGTCTGGGCCGAGTCATTGAGCACCACACCTTAAGAAATGACAACGATGCAGATGTAGTACGTACTGACTACGACGGCTATGGGCGCCCTTGGCGTACATGGAGACCTCTGTACCGGTCCACAGCCTACGGCGTACATGTTCAAGGGGCCATCAAAAACGAATGCGACGCGTTTTTGAAAGATACATGTGATGAGCACGCGCTGTACGATGCATACAAGGCTCAGTACGACGATAACATAGACTTGAGTGAAGGGCCCTCAGACACGAATTTCAGGCCGTATTCTGAAACGTTGTACCATGATGATCCACTTGGTAGGCCGAGGCAATCTATTGCGCCTCACGAGCCAACGCTGGGGCCACTGGCTGTCGTTCGTACAGACTACGGTGTAGCGCAGCCCTATTCAGCAGCAGCCTATCGCAACTTGGTCTTTACGCAAGTCACGGACGAAGACGGACGAATTTCCCGTCACCACACGGACTACCGTGGTCAAATGCGTCTGGCTATTGCTAACTACGGTGGAGGGGCCTACGAGGCGCAGACCAAGAGGTTCTTTGATGGCGCTGGGAACACGGCCCAAGTGACAGATCCCATGGAGCGGCCAACACAGTATCAGTACGATACTATGGGCCGACTCGTGTGGAAAAATACTCCTGACGCAGACGGAAATGGTAATGGAGATCCAACAGATGATGGTTCATCCAATCCAGCAAACGGAGGCGCGCCCTTGGTTCAAGACTATCAATACGTATACGATGCAGGTGGGCGATTGCGGTTTTGGGATGATCCAAACTTGAAGAATACAGCCGTTGACGAGGCTGAGACCGTGCGTGAGCGGTGGTCGGGCTATGCCTGTTATGACGTACTAAACCGTCAGGTTGAAAGCGGAGTGGTAAAGGGAGACCTCTACAGCTGGAATGAAGATGCAGCTATGTGTCAAGAGCTTCCCGGTTACTCAGCGAACCGTATTGCGCATCAACACTCGGTATATGACGAGCTGGTACTTGCAAGCCTGCCATCCGGTGATGCCTGGGATGCGTTGGACTTTAGCGTACTAGGCACAATAGCACTGCAGAACACCAAGGGGCGACTAGCTGCCTTGGCGCAGCGCGTTGATCTGAGCGAGGTGGCTACCAAAGACAGTGTCATCATCGACGCACGTACCTATGGGGCATTTAATACCATATTCGAAGCCAAGGATTACGTAGAGGCCATCGATACAGAAATCTGGAATGGGGCCGATGTAGAGTTCCATTCTGGACAGGTTATACGCCTGAAAGACGGCTTCAAGGCGTTGTCTGGGGCACAATTTACTGCTCGAATAGATACAGACCTTGAGCTCCTAGAAGGCGGTGATTGGATGTATACGTTCTATAGCTATGATGAACAGGGACGTATCCGGCAGATGTATCAGTTTCTGAAGTTGCTGGGATTGAAGACGTTTGATATCAGTTATGATCGTCAGAATAACGTGACAAGTATTGTATATCAGCCCGGATCATATGACCAGTACACACTGCACTACAAGTATGATGCGCAAGGACGGCTTGCCCAAGTTGAGTCGCAAAACCCGAATGAGACACCGGTCCAAGAAGCTGCATATACCTACACGATAACTGGCCAGGTAAAGACTATTCAGCTAGGACCAGATCGTGGCGATGGGAAAGGATATGCGATTCCAGCCATAGATTTTGAATACGATATTCGTGATCGATTAGTCGCCATCAACGATCCGGATTCTGGAAATGACCCTTTCGCCATGCGTCTGTGGTATGAACATGCCCAGGACCTTAGTAGCGGAGGTTTTGAACCACAACGCAATGGTAATATCGCAGCAGTCGATTGGGTCACACGTAATGAAGAGGCTGAGCCGCTCTTCGGCAGTCACGGGGCCTACGTCTTCAAGTATGATGACTTAAACCGTCTGATTACGGGCAACTTCATGTCCTCGGCGTTGCCCGAAACGAATGGGTGGCAAAACGCGAGCGCCTATAACCTAAACAGCATTGGGTACGATCTGACGGGGAATATCACGAGCCTACACCGTGATCGCATGAACGGGGAAGCAGATAACCTATATATGGCGTATACCTCTGGGGCTGGGACACTTACCGCACCGTATTCGAGCCGCTTAACACAGATCACGGGTACAATTGCCGACGCAAGCGCATCTCAAGGCTTTGCGTATGATTTCAACGGCAATGTGACCGAAGGGCGTGGGTTCAGTGCTGCCAAGTATAATTATCGGAACTTGCCAGATTCGATGGTGGTGGCTGATAAGACACTGCAGATGCGGTATGATGCCGCAGGGCAGCGCATATTCAAGCAGTTCAAGCGTACTGATGCAGCCCCAGGCGTGGTCAAGGAAACCTTGTACTACGTGCGTACGCCAGATGGAGAGGTCTTAGCCGTTTATAATCGGAACTCAGATTTACTGTACTGGAATATAATTGCAGGAGGACCTATCGGCCGGGTGGAACCTGCACGAGGAAAAACTCGCGCTGAGCTTTTTCAGAATAGCAACTGAGGCCTACACGCTCTCAGCACTCTAAGGGATTCTCATACAAAAAATCGCGATGCTATTGCATCGGCTTGGGATGGCTATGGCTTGTACAAATCTATTGCACCGAAATCTCGCCAAATGTATTGGGCTAGTAGTGAGTCTGTGGGTATTTGGTCCAGTCGGAGCTTATGCTCAGATAGAGCTGATCAGTCCGGCAAATGATTCTAGTGTGCCACTAGAAAACGGGATGGTGAAGGTATGCTGGACAGGTTCCGGTGATCAGTACATCTACGACTTGAGCTATGGGGTGAGCGCCGAAACAACGGTTAGCTTGGCCGGGGCGAGCGTGAAAGAGGGGGCCGGATATTGCTACAACATTACGGGCTTGCAAGTTGGTACACGTTATGGTTGGCGTGTGCGCGAGACCTACAATGGTCCTCCTAGCCCGTGGTACCCAGGCAATCCTCCAGTAAATGGTACGCCAGATTTTTCTACTACTGTTTGGACAATTACAGTGCGTCCATCAGTTCCCAGACAGGATGGGCAACACATCCAAGCTTGGGCACCACAGAACAATGGTCTACTCCTATCGCCTAGTGTCGACTTTACATGGAGTGCCGTCTCTGGGGCCACATACGAGTTGGAAGTAGCCACACAAGCAGATTTCCCAGAAGGCTCTACGAGCATAACATCACATACACTGGCTTACGCCAACTTGTCGCTCACTTATGGTCAGACTTACTACTGGCGTGTTCGAGCTATTATCAACTCGGTAGATGGTGCATGGTCAGGAGCGCTCAATTTTGCAGTCGATGATGCGCCTGTGATCAATGTGACAGGGCCATCCGGAGACAAAAGTATTGGTCAGAGCATCCAGCTCTCGTGGAGCGGTGAACGCCTTAGTGCTACGCCTGATGTGCACATTGTTGACAGCCAAGATGCAGTCCAGAAGACCTTGACTTTGCCAGGCAATTGGTCCTGGGCAAGCACAAGCATGACGTGGCTTGTTGATAATACGCTGGCGGCAGGTGGCCCATACTATATCCGCGTGAGCACGCCTGGGGGGACCAGTGCCACGAGTACTAGCAGCTTCCGGCGTGAGTTTGCTGTGACGGCGCACGACATCAATGGCGCAGGTCACCGCCCTGGCGATCAGGTGAAGATCACCTGGGACGGGCCACACCGTACCGACGGCAGCTACAACTACCGCGTATGCTTGCTCAACAGCAGCGGTACCTACCTGAGCAGTGGGCTTACGGGTGGGAATGAGACGTTCAATGGGACCGAGATGGAGCAGACGATGACGCTTTCTAGCGTATTGGCACCTGCAACGTACACCGTCCAAGTCGTTGACTATGGCATCAACTCGTGCACTAGCTCGGCGCCGCTGAAAGGCGAGACGTCATTGCAGGTAGTGACGCCAGCGGTGAGCGTGACAGGGCCGAGCGGTGATTATTCGCTCAACGCGCCGGTAGACATTAGTTGGAGCGGTAGCCATGTGGTGGGCGATGCGACAGTGGAGGTGGTGCGTACCAACGGTGACTTCGTAGCTGACATCACGCCATTGGGGGCAGACTTCACGACGGTGACGAGTCTGGACGATTGGCCAGTGAGCGTGCCAGCGGGCGGTCCGTACCGGATCCGTGTGCGTTCAGGCGATGGGGTGGTCGCTACTAGCAGTAATATCTTTCAGCGTAAGTTTGACGTGACGGCGCATGATCTCAACGGAGCAGGCCACCGCCCCGGCGATCAGGTGAAAATCACCTGGGACGGTCTTCCCGATCCCAGTGACTACTACGACTACCCAGTGTGCTTGCTCGATGGAAACGGTACCCAGGTGAATAGTGGTATTGCAGGCGGCAGCGAGACATTCAATAGTGCCGAGATGAAGATGGAGCGTACGCTGACGCTCTCAAGCTCTCTAGCCGCTGGTAGCTACACGGTGCGGGTAGTGAGATATGGCCCGAACCCTTGCCTAGGGACGAGCTTGTACGGCGAGACATCGCTGCAGGTGGTGACACCTACGATGAGTGTGACGGCGCCCAGTGGGGACTACACGCTCAACACACCAGTAGACATCAGCTGGAGTGGTAGCCATGTGGTAGGAGGGGCCACAGTAGAGGTAGTGGACAGCGATAACAACCTGGTGGCCGACATCACGCCATCGGGGGCGGACTTCACGATGCTGACAAGTCTGAACGATTGGCCTGTGAGCGTGGCAGCGGGCGGTCCGTACCGAATTCGTGTGCGTTCAGGCGATGGGGTGGTCGCTACGAGTACCAACAGCTTCCGGCGGAAATACGATGTCGAGGTCTCAGATCCTGATGGTGGTGGGCTAAAGCCGGGGACATCTATAGGAATCAGTTGGGACGGACCAGATACCTTTGCCTCAACCTATGACTATCAGGTTTGTCTGATTCCATCGGGTGGGGCGCATGATCAGACGTTTCCCGGTGGGAATGCTGTGTACTCTTATGGGAGAATGCGCTTAACGGCTACACTAAGTAGCTCGCTAACAGCTGGGCCTTACATACTGCGCGTGTACGAAGATGTCCCTGGGACATGCAGCGCGACCTCTGCACAGGACCGACTATATGGCGATGCTTCGGTAACCATCCTTGAAGGTCCTGCGATTTATGTCAGCGGGCCCTCGGGCGCTGTGACGACTGCTGATCCTTATTCCGTCAGTGTTTCAAAGAACAACGCTGTCACAGGTGACCCCACTATCGAGGTGGTTGACGCTGCGGGTAATCCAGCATTGAACACGTTGGGGAATCCAATCCAGATCGTCCCGCCACCTGAGTGGAGTTGGGGGCAGTCGTTTGACTGGCAAATACCCTCAAACCTGCCCTTCAACACGAGTTATTTCATCCGTGTATCGGCACAGGAGGCAGGGAATAGCGCAAATATAGTTGCAAAAACAACGGCGTCTAGCTTCAGGAGAGTCTATGACGTGAATCTTGTTGACCCTAACGGTGCTGGGATCAGATTGGGAGACCATGTGGACATCGTATGGGACGGCGGCACACCGAGCACCTCAGGTCCCGATTACCGTGTCTGTCTTCTGGATACGCAAAATACACTGATGGCTCAGCTTTCACCGCTAGATGGGGCTATTCAGTATGAACAGGGCATGGCGCGAATGAAAGTCGAGTTCACCCAAGCTTTGGGGACCTACCGGGTACGTGTATTTGCGCCAGATTATGGCAGCTGTGCTACGGCCAATCAGAACTACGATCCCAATACCACGCTAGCGGCCAATTCTGACGATTTCGCACTGCTACAGAGCTTTGACGTTGACCTATTTCCCACTCAGATTCATATAGACGATCACCTAACTATTGGATGGTACGGTGACCCTGGCAAAACGTATCGAATGTGTTTGATGCGAGAAGGGCAAGATGGAGTCATCGCTATCGGGGAAATGAATGAGGAAACGACGCTGTTCGCGGGTAATCCGCCCTACGCACAGTATGTGTATACCTGGGGAAACTGGGATGAGCTGCCCGCCAGTGGAGATGTGCCAGAAGGTGAGGGCTACCGCATACGAGTCATCGAGGAGGACAGCCCCGGAAATGCTCCTACGTGTGCACAGGCTGAAGGGCCAATTACTGCGCTCACCGGCGATTCGGAGGCGTTCTACCTGCATCATCGCTACTCTGTTGATGTGCTAGAGCCCGATGCAAGCACGTTTAACTTCGCGGAGTGGACCAAGCCGCTTGTGCCTGGCACGAACAGCTATACCGTGATGTGGGAAATGATCAATGAGTCCTCAAGCACGGCAGGGCACACCGCCAGCCACGATTACGCAATCACGTTTGAGGTGGACAACGAGGCCCCCATTCCGCTGACAATAGATGGAACCGTGACCTCTGTTGCATGTCCGTTGGGCAGCGGGCAGTGCTACCAGGCTACCATATCGGATCTTTCGGCGCTGACGGCTAGCATCGGTAGCTTGCGCGTGCGCGCCATAGGAGTGCCGGGCTATGAGCCGGGTGTCTACACGACGGCGGACGCGTTTGGGATTGCCTACCCACTGCGCATCATCGAGGAAGAGGTCTTTGAGTTGTCTATCGATACTCCTGCGGCGTGGTACATGGGTGTGTTGCAGTGGGTGCAGTGGTCGACCACCCACCCAGGCGATACCTATACCATCGATGTACTCAATACCAGCGGGAGTGTGGTGAAGACGCTCGCCGACGGTATGATCTGCGGTGAGACGGGGCCTGATCTGCAATGCCGCACCGTCACGCAGTACCGCCCCACCACCGACGATGGCTTCGTTGAAGGCCATCAGTACCGGCTGCGTGTGACCCACGAGGACGGGGCCACGGCACAGACCAGCTTATTTACGCTACAGGCCCGGCCTGTTGGGCCCATCCTGGCGTTCCTGGAACGGTATGAGACGGCGTACGACTTTGGCGAGGTGGCGCTCGGCTACGACCGCCTCTATCGCTTCTCCATCTGGAACGCAGCTGAGGTGCCCAGTGGCGCCGATCCAGCCGACTATGAACTCGACATCACCTTCCTCCTCGAACCCACCGATGCGGACCGCGAGCCACTATTGAACGACGAAGGCCAGCCCGTTACGGCGGCCGAGACGGGCTATACCATCGTCTCTGGCTTCGACTGGGAGGCGCTCACGGAGCACGACGTGACGCTCCCTGCTGGCCAACAGCGCCTTTTTGCGGTGCGCTTCACGGCCAAGCGTCCTGATGAGCAGTTTGCTCGCCTGACGATCACGCACAACGACCTTTTCTCGGGGCTCAATGCAACGGGCTTCACCATTGACTTCGATGCTACAGGGACTACCGCCCGGGATGGGACGCATCTGGCTTTTGGCCCGCAGGTGGACCGCTGGGGCTTCGGCCCGGTGGCCGAAGGCTACACCGAGACCCGGACGCTCTTTCTAGAGAACAAGCACCCCGAGGACCCGCTGGATGTAGCCGTAGAGTTGGAAAGCGAGTTCGACCAGCGCTGGGGGGTGGCAGTTGGCTCGGCGCTGCCCAGCGTACAGGACGGCAGCCTGCACCGCTGGCGGTGGTCGGGCACGTTGGTACCTGCGCAGCAGCAGCAACTGGGCGTCTCGTTCACTGCGCCTGCCTACACGTGTCCCCCCGGCGCAGCCGTGGATGACCTGTGCCGCTTCACGCAAGCGACGGCTGTGAACCTCTACCACTACGACCAAGACCACCCGGATGTGATCCCGGTGAGCGACGCAGCCAAGTGCCCAGACGCGACGAAGCTGCCGTGCTACTGGAGCGTGATCCAGCTGCGGGGCGAGGTAGAAGAGGCGCTCGACGATATCCACTTGGCCGTAGAGCCTGCGGTGCGCCTGCTCAGCTTCCACGCCATCGACGTGGGCGAGACCGCGCCCGAGTTCATCGAGCGGACGATCCTGCTCACCAATCGCTCCACCGTGATCCCAGCCGGGCAAACGACGCCCCCCGCCATCACCGTACAGCTAGGCCTGAGCGACCGCACGGACTTCGCGCTCTCGGTCGAGAACGCAGTGGGCCAGCCCGAGGAGGTGTGCTACTTCCCGTTTGACTCCAACGACCCCCCGTGCACGGGCGACTACACGATTCTCCCTGGTGAGAGCTTAGAGGTGACGGTGCACTTCCTGGCGCAGAACGCCGGGCTGAAGCTGGTGGATCTGGCGATCTTCCACAGCGACGCCGACCTGGGCACGGGTCCGCTGGTGATGAACGTGGAGGGTGTGGCGCGCTCGGGAGCGTCGAAGCGGTACTACTACATGGCGGATCACCTAGGCAGTGTGCGTGCGACGGTGAACGAGGATGGCGTGGTGGTAGGAGCGTCGGACTACTACCCGTTTGGTCTGGAGCAGCCGGGCCGTGTGTACCAGGCGGGCAACGGGACGGCAGAGAACTACACGGGGCACGAGCTGGATACGGAGTCGAACTCCTCCATGAACGCCAAAAGCTGCCGCGCGCCGACCTCGTTGGCGATGATCTGGGCGTGGATGTCGCCGATCACCTCCTCGGGCGTGCGCACGTTCCGCTCGATCATCTTGTAGATCG
>JBCCMF010000055.1:0-19858 GCA_039026435.1 Bacteroidota bacterium | reverse complement strand
CGCCACGCGCTTCACACCGATCTTGTTGACCACGCTCACCACCATCGGCGGCCTCCTCCCACTGACGCTCCAGAACAGCACGCTCTGGTCGCCCCTCGGCTGGGCGATCATCGGCGGCCTCGCCGTCTCGATGCTGCTCACCCTCTTCGTCGTCCCCGTGCTCTACAAGCTGTTCACCCGCGAGGTCGCTGTGGCGGTGTGATTCTTTGCCTGCGCAACTCCGCCTCACAGCCCGCGTTGCAGCGGTTCCGAGCTAGAGCAAGCACTTCCAGATGACAGTCACCAAAACGCTTGATGAACGCATCGTGAGCACACCCGATGTGTGTGCTGGAAAACCACGAATCGCGGGGCGGCGCATCACTGTGCAGCACATCGCCATCTGGCACGATCGCCTGGGCCGGAGCGCCGATGAGATCGCGAGTGATTACCAGCTTGATCTCGCCGATATCTACGCTGCTCTAGCGTACTACTTCGCCCATCGCGAGCGCATTGATGCCAGCATTGCGTCGGACCAAGCCTTTGCCGACGACTTCCGCACCCAGCAGCCGTCGCTGCTCCAGCAGAAGCTCAGCAGCACGACATGACGCCCGTCCGCTTCTACCTCGATGAACACATCGCCAATGCGATTGCAGATGGACTGAGGCGGCGCGGCGTAGATGTGCTCACTTTGGCGGAAGCAGGTCGCCTCGGTACCAGCGATGAAGCCCACCTCGAATATGCACTGGAGCAACAGCGCGTCCTCGTCATGCATGACGCCGACTTCCTCCGGCTCGCTGCACGTGGTTTGCCCCATGCAGGCATCGTATACAGCCCACAAGGCCGAACTGTGGGCGACATGATTCGCACGCTAACATTGATCGCTCAAGTTCTGACCGCTGAGGAGATGCATGGGCGAATCGAGTACGTCTGAGCATACTCTTTGCTTTCAGGTGCTTTTGTCGATACGTTGCAGGTGTCCTCTTCCACTTCGACTGGTACCCGCTATGCGCCTCCGAAGTGCTCTTCCTATTTGTCTTGCTCTCGTGTTGACGGGGATGACGGTTGCGCCGTCAGCCAACCCAGACCTCGCGCCATACGGCCTAGCTGTAGAGTTGCCCGATGACTGGACGACTACAGAGCAGTACGACGAGGCGTTGCCCAACTTCGGCGTGTACATGGCCGAGTCGGAGGCGGGCGGGTACTTCTGGGTGCAGGTGATGGGCTTGAGCAGGGACGGCATCACCGAACCCATGCCCGAGACCTTGGACGCAGGCGTGACGGCACAGCCCTTCGTCGACGATCTACAGATGGACGGCTTCGTGGACGGTCACGTGTTGGAGCAATGCGGCCTCCCCAACTACTTCTTCGTAGACACACACGGTGCGAAGGCGTATCGCTTCCGCGCCGGGTATTCGTTCGAGAAGACGGACCTGAGCGCGATGCCTGCCGTTGCCGCGCAAGAAGCCGCACAAGCGATCTTGAAGAGCTTGGCGTTCACGGAATAGCGCGGGGAGCGCGTTTTCACGGCGCATCCTCAACACGACCTTGCTGGAGGGGTTGAACGGGCTCATCAGCACTCCGCTTTTCGATCTGCCTTCGACCATGCAGCAAGACAGCTTCACCACCATCGCCGACCTCGGCGAGTTTGGCCTCATCGACCGCATCAAAGCCATCGTCGGCACGGGCCGCGATGAGGCGGTGCTGCGCGGCATCGACGACGACGCGGCCGTGTACCGCATCGGCGGCGGGCGCGTGCAGGTGGTGACGACGGATGCGCTGGTGGAAGGCTTGCACTTCAACCGCGCCTTCATGCCGATGCCCTACCTCGGCTCCAAGGCGCTGTCGGTGAACGTGAGCGACGTGGTGGCGATGAACGCACAGCCGCGCTACGCGACCGTGGCGCTGGGCGTGCCTGCGAACGTGTCGGTGGAGATGGTGGAGGGCATCTACAAGGGCATGCAGCAAGCCGCCGAGCACTACGGCGTCACCATCCTGGGCGGCGACACGACCGGCGCGCACCGCCTGACGCTGACCATCACGCTCATCGGCGAAGCGTCCGAGGGCAACATCGCGTACCGTTCGGGTGCCCAAGTCGGCGATGCCATCTGCGTCACGGGCGACCTCGGCGCGTCGTATGCAGGGCTCAAGGTGCTGGTGGGCAACCAGCGCGCGGTGCAGGAAGAAGGCCCCGGCTACACGCCCGACCTGGAGCCGTACCGCTACGTCATTAACCGCCACCTGACGCCCACCGCGCGGCTCGATGCCATCGCGCAGTGGCACGCGCACGGCTTCCAGCCGACCGCCTGCATCGACATCTCGGACGGCCTCAGCTCGGAGATCCACCACATAGCCCGGCAGAGTAACGTGGGCGCGCTGCTCCACGGCCCGTCGCTGCCCATTGCTCTCGAAACGCGCTCCGTGGCCGACCTCATCGGCGAAGACGTGGACACCTTTGCGCTCTTTGGCGGCGAGGACTACGAGTTGCTGTTCACGGCGCCGCCCGCCGCGCTCGAAGCGCTGCCCGACGACAGCTACAACCTCATCGGCACCATCAAGCCCGCCGACTACGGCGTGCAGCTCAGCACAGGCGAGGGCGAGACGATCCAGCTCGACGCCAGCGGATACACGCATTTTTAGGGGTTCGAGGTTCGGACAGCCTCCGGCCTTTGGGCGTTCGGGGTTCGGGACTTCGCCAGTCAATTGTTGCAAAACACTCTGGTGGAGCAATGGTATAGGGAGCGCCCTTCCACGTATTTCGCCGGAGCTGTCATGCGCGCACTGCTCGCCTGCCTTACCGCATTGCTGTTCGTTCTGCCGCTTTCAGCGCAGGAGCTGACGTTCGAGGAGTATCAGCCGAAGTCGTCGCTCGTGGTACCCGAGCACCCGGTACCGCGCGCCAAGTACCCGATCATCGACGTACACAGCCACCACTGGCGGGCCAGCACGATGGGCGAGGCGGCAGTGAACGAGCTCATTGCCGAGATGGATGCGCTCAACCTGCGCGCGCTGGTCAACCTGAGCGGCAGCAGTGGCATGCGGCTACGGGCCGCCGTTGACAACCTGGAAGGGCGCTATCCGAACCGCTTCATCCACTTCGCCAACATCAACTTCGACGGCGTGGACGAGCCGGGCTGGGGCGAACGCACGGCGGCGCAGCTCGAAGCCGATGTCGCCAACGGAGCACGCGGGCTCAAGATCTTCAAGAACCTCGGCCTCACGGTCACGGATAGCCAGGGCGAGCGCATCCAGACCGACGACCCGCGCATCGAGCCCGTCTGGGAGAAGTGCGCCGAGCTGGGCATTCCTGTGCTCATCCACACCGGCGAACCCTCGCCGTTCTTCGAGCCGCACAACCGCTTCAACGAGCGGTGGCTGGAGCTGAAGCAGTTCCCCAACCGCGCCCGGCCCGCCGACCAGTATCCGAGTTGGGAGGTCATCATGGCCGAGCAGCACAACGTCTTCCGCAAGCACCCCAACACCATCTTTATCAACGCTCATCTCGGTTGGCTGGGCAACGACCTGGGGCGTCTCGGCAAGCTGCTCGACGAGATGCCAAACGTCTACACCGAGGTCGGCGCGGTGCTGGCGGAGCTGGGGCGCCAGCCTCGGTTCGCGCGGCAGTTCTTGATCCAGTACAAGGACCGGGTGATGTTCGGCAAGGACTCGTGGCGCCCCGAGGAGTACCCGTACTTCTTCCGCGTCTTTGAGACGTCGGACGACTACTTCGAGTACTACCGCCGCCGCCACGCCTTCTGGCGCATCTACGGCCTCGGCCTGCCCGACGACGTGCTCAAGCACCTCTACTACAAGAACGCCCTCCGCATCATCCCCGGCCTCGACCCGTCGGAGTATCCCGATTGACGATGGCTACATTATCATCTCAGTGAACACCGCCCCGATGGTCCGATCGAGCCGGTTGTAGTCGAAGCCCTCGGGGGCGCCGGGCAGCGTACCATTGGCCTCGGCGACGAGGGTCTCGACGCTCTTGCCTGCTTTGACGCCCGCCTCCACATACGTCCGCAGCGCCTCGAAGAAGCTGCGCATCGCGGCGATGTCGGCTATGCCGCCTGTGACCGGGTACTCGGAGTTGCTGTGGCCGAAGATGAAAACCGTCTCGGCGTCGTATGTGTCGTAGACGGTGGTGAGGGTGTCGATCCAGCCTTTGGTGTTGGCGCCGCCGCCCAGGTCGATGAACGGCTGGCGGCGGTTGAACATCAGGTCGCCCATGTGGACGACGTTGGCGTTCTCGAAGAAGACGACGGAGTCGCCACGCGTATGCGCCGGGCCGTGGTGGCGCATGCGCACGACTTCATCCCCCACATCCATGCGCCACTCGGACGTGTACGTGGTGGAGGGCACGACGGGGTCCGCGGCGTCGCGGCCGTTGTCGCGGGCGCGCTGGGCAGCGGCCTGCATCAGCTCGGGGACGTTGGCGTGGCCCACAATCTGCCGGGCCTGCGTTCGGAAGAAGGCGTTGCCTGCCGTGTGATCGCCGTGGTGGTGCGTGTTGATCAGCAGGTCCAGGTCGTGATCGGTGCGTGTACGGAGGCCCATCCAGCACTGCTCGGCCTGCTCGGGAAACTGGCTATCCACGACGACCAGCGCATCGGGGCGCACCAGCCACCCGATGGTGCCGCCTCGGTTCTCGTAGATGCCCACGCCGCGGCGGATCTCGGTGAACGTGTCGCGGCGTTGTGCCCAGGTCATGTGAGGCACGGCAAGGCTGCTGGCGGCCAGCACAGCCGTGGAGGTGAGGAAGCGGCGTCGGTTCATCGGAAGGCGAGAGCATGGAGAACGGGAGAGTGATCCGTCGCAAGAACGGAACACGTCGGAGCAAAGTCAGCCCACCCCACAGCCTCATTCACAGCTTTGTCACAACAAACGGGCGACGTGCGCAAACTATCAGACCTGGTCCTACAAGCCCGCGCTTCTGCTTCACACATCTTGTGGTAGCCTTAACCGAGGCGCCGCACCTTTCGCGCATGGCCTGCTGCGTGAGGCTCGGCGTTCAGCCAGGCTCGCACCCATTCACACGTACATTTACCAGCACCGACCCACGATGGAAGTAACGAACCGCCTGGTGCGCCGCACCGAGTTCTCGCACAGCAACCTGATGGCCCAACTCACCGCGTTACCCGATGAGGACCTGATCGCTCATTTCCAGGGCGGCACGGTGGAGGCCTTCAACCTGATCGTGGATCGCTACTCGAACCGCCTCGGCTCCTACCTCTACAATTTCGTGCACGACTGGGACAAGGCCGAGGATCTGCTCCAAGAGACGTTCATCCGCGTGTACCGCAACCGATATGCCTATACGCCCATCGCGCGCTTCTCCACATGGATCTATACGATTGCGGGTAACTTGGCGCGCTCGGAGTACCGCAAGGTGAAGTCGCGCAAGACGCAGTCGCTGGAGGCGCTGGGTGCAGGTGGCGAGACGTTCGACATCCCACTGCCCGACGAGCAGTTCGCAGCCGATCTCCGCGCCGAAGAGCGCGTCTACCACGACCAGATCAGCCGCGCCATCGACAAACTCTCGCCTGCTTTTCAGGAAGCGATTGTGCTGCGCGATATCCAGCAGCTGACCTACGACGAGATCGCGCAGATCACGGGCCTGCCGATGGGCACCGTGAAGAGCCGCATCAACCGCGCGCGCACCAAGCTCCAGTCGCTGCTCCAACCCATCTACATGGCCGAAGCGTAGCCTATCTACATGCCTTCACTGTACCAAGCCAGTTCTACCTTCTCCACCTTCGAATACGACAACGCCGTCCTCCGCGAGGTCGCCGTGCAGTGGTTCCACGCCGGGCGGCGGCGCACAGCTCGACCCTACAGCAACCTCGTCAGCGGCTACGACCGCCTCGACAGCACGGAGCAGGCTCATGCCGCCCAGTGGATCGACGAGTTGCTCACCGAGGACGAGGTCAACGCCCTGCGGTCAGCCTTGGGCGCCTTGAAGCGCCACCCCAAGGCCACACTTCCAGGAGGCGACGACGACCTCAAGACTATCGAAGCGCAGTTCTCGATCTCCGGCACCCGCTCCGGCTACACGACGCTGCCCGTGGGCGGCACGGCCATGCGCTTTGCCCTGATTGACCTGCTCCCTGACCTCGACCTTGACATCCCGCTGATGGGCTACCTGCACCTCACTAGCCCATCGGTGCCTAACCGGCTGGAGGACAGTGCGGCCTACCTACACCGGGCACTGCAGATGCTCGACCTGGACCAGCACACCTCCTACGACGCCATCCGCGAGGCGGCCAGCAAGATCTACGCGCGCAGTGGCCACTACGCCGCCCAGGACCTACAACACACGCTCCTCGACAAGGTGGATATGCGCTAGGCATGCCTTCAGTGGGAGCAATGCTGGCCCGCCATGCGCTGGGCCAGATCGGCACACACCCAGAGAAACACCGCGAGAGTGTGGAGGGCCTGTAACACTTGATAGAACGAAAGGCGTATTTTGGATATGCCGTTCGTCAGGATGGTTTAAAGACGGGTACCACTTGCAGTTGTACCTCCGCTCTAACCCCGATCCCTGTGATGCCTCGTTACGCCCGTTTCCTCGCTTGCCTTGCCCTTGCCGTCCTCACTGTTTTGCCCACATGGGCCCAGAACGCGACGGAGACGCACCGCCGTGCGCTCTACCAAGGGCTTGAGCAACTCGGCCTGCCCCTACCCCATCAGCAGGCCGCCACCTTCAGCGCCTCGGCTGGCACGCCCGGCAGCATCAGCGGGGTCCTGACGGTAGAGGGGGACTCGGCTGCGTTCGGGCTCCCTGCCGTTCTTGCAGTGGAGGTTAACCTTGGTCTCACCTACGAAGGCTTCTTCCTCGATGATGGCACCTACCTCATTGCCGATGTAGAGCCTGGCGATTACCTCATCATCGCATTTTACGACGATGCCTTCCCCACCTTCTTCCCTGGCGTGGTGACCACCGACGAGGCCGAGTTTGTTCTCGTTGGTGACGGCGAAGCCGTGATGGGCATCGACTTCCAGATGGCCGGACGAGGTTCTGGCGTCGTGGGTGCCATAAGCGGGCAAGTTGCGGGCGAAGACGGCAGCACGGCCACGCGCGGTCAGGTCATCGTCACCAGCACCACCAACCCGTTCTTCTTCTCCAGCACAGGCCTCAGCAGCGACGGAAGGTACCAACTCTCCGGCCTTCCGCAAGGCGACTACATCGTCCAAGCGCAGGCGCAGGGCTACCTGCCCCAGTACTTCGATGGCGCGAGCACAGCGGATGCCGCCACGCCCGTGCCCGTTGCCGAGAACGTGACCACCGAGAACGTCAACTTCACCCTCAGCGTGGGCGGCGTCATCGGAGGCCGCGTGACCGACCAATCCGGGCAGCCGCTTGCCGATGTAGAGCTGTTTGCCTTCGCCAACGAGGTCCAGGGCGACGTATCCCTTGGCTTCATCTTTGCCAACGCCAGCACCGACGCCGACGGGCGCTACACCTTCACAGGCCTCAGCGAGGTGCCGTACCGCATCCTCGCCACCTACTCGTTCGACGGCTTCTTCTTCAACGCATGGTACGACGGCGGAACAACATTTGACGATGCCACCCCCGTCACCCCGACTATCGGCGCGCCACAAACCGACATCAACCTCACTGTTGGGCTGCCCGAGGGCTACGGCAGCCTGAGCGGCGTGGCGCGTTTTCAGGACGGATCAGCCATAACGCGCGGCGCCGTGCACCTCAGCACCGCCTCCTCCAACGACCTCTTCGGGGGCTCCGTAGCACGCACCTTCGTCCGTTCGGATGGCACGTACCGCTTCGACCGCATACCAGCGGGCACGTACACCGTCAGCGTCGTCACCGCCGTCGATAATGCGCGGCTCATTCAGTGGTACGACGGCGCCACATCGGCGGAAGACGCCACGCCTGTTGATGTCGTGGCCGACGCCGAGACCTCGGGCATCGACTTCAGCGTGAGCCTGGGCGCCACCATCAGCGGCACCGTGGTGAATCAGCGCAACGAGCCGCTGAACGACGTGTTCATGGTCGCGCACAAGGAAGAGACCGCGCGCACCGACACGCCCATGCTCAGCTACGTCTCCACAGCGCCCGACGGCAGCTACCAGTTTGTCGGCCTTGAAGAAGGCGCCAACTACCGCATTCAGGCCACCGTCTGGACGCCGTTCTTCGCCAAAGAGCTGTGGTACGAGAACGCCAACAGCCTTGACACCGCGACGCCTGTCGTGGCCACCGAAGCGGGCGCAACGGACATCAACTTCGTCTTCGACGATCCCAACACCTTCGGGCAGATCACCGGGACGGTCACGTATGCCAACGGCGACCCCGCTCCGGACGTGGCCGTTGGCCTCGCCCCGCTCAGCGGCCTTGGGACCGCCGACTCGCTGGGGCTCACGATTAACTACTTCGTCTTCACGGGAGGCGACGGCAGCTACGAGATGCCGGATGTGCCCGTCGGCGAGTATGCGCTCTTTGCGCAGCTGGAGACGAACTTCACCTACCAGCTCATCTGGTACGACGGCGCACAATCCTTCACCGATGCCACGCCCGTGCAAGTGAACGAGGACCAGGTGACGGCGGGCATCGACGTGGTGCTGCCTGCGGTCAACGGCACGCTCGCCGGCACCGTGAGCGACCGCAACGGCATGCCCATCGCCAGCGCCTCGGTCAGCGTACAGCCTGCCGATGGGCAGGGCCGCGGCTTCTACTACGGACGCGCAGAGACCGACAGCCTGGGCACCTTCTCGCTGATCGGCCTGCCCGACGGCGACTACTACGTCAACGCGTTCAGCTGCAGCGGCTGGCAGTGCGCCACCCAGTGGTGGCCCAACGCCGAGCTGCGCGAGGACGCCGAGCCTATCACCATCCTAGACGGGACAGCCTCGGCGTCGCCCGCGTTTGTGCTCGACATCATCAACGGCACCAGCAGTGTCAGCGGCGTCATCACCGACCAAGCCACGGGCGCGCCCCTCGCTGACGCCTTCGTCACGCTCACCGCCGACGAAGCCAACACAGCGCTCGGCCTAGCCATCGCGGCCTACACCACCACCGACGCGTCGGGCGCGTACCGCATCGACCAACTGCCTGCGGGCACGTACCGCGCCTTCGCCTCCTACTGGAACGACCGCGCCGCTGACCAGCAGTGGTACGACGGCGCCCTCACTGTCGAGGATGCCACGCCCATCACCCTCGCCGATGACGCCGAAGCGACAGGCATCGACTTCGCGCTGGATGTGCGCCCGCGCTACGGCACGCTCTCCGGCACCGTGCTCAGCAGCGACACCGGGCAGCCCTTCGCCCGCGCCTTCGTGGAAGTAACCCCTGTAGACGCCGAGGCTTCTGCATCGCCCCGTTCGCTGTTTGCACCCGTCACCAACCAGTTTACCATGACGGACCGGCAGGGCCGCTTTGAGATCGACTGGCTGTTCGAGGGCGAGTACATCGTCACGGTCTACACTGATGAAGGCTTTGCCTACTACGGCGATACGCAGCAGATTGCCGAAGCTGACGCCGTGACCATCGTTGGCGGCGAACGTGCAGACATCGAGGTGGGCGTGGCACGCGCAGCCGATGGCGATGGCGCCATCGAAGGCCGTGTGGATGGCGGTTGGGATGCGGCTATCGTGATGGCCATCCCCGCCTCCGACCCGAACGGGACGCGCTATGCCACGCTCACGGCCGACGGTGGCAGCTACGCGCTGACCGGACTGCCTGACGATGCCTACTTCGTCATGGCGTTCATGCCCTACTCCATCATGCAGTACTACGATAGCGTTTACGACCCGGCCGAAGCGACACCCGTGGAGGTGGCGGGCGGCAGCGCGACCACGGGCATCGACTTCAACCTCGACTGGATGACGCTCTTCGGCGGCGATGCCGACGGCCGGACGCCCACCACGGGCGGCACGCAGGTCTACGGCAGCGTCACCGATGCCGACGGCAACGCCCTTGCCGACGCCTCGGTGTTCGCCGTGGATGACGACGGTACCGTGCTGGCCTCCGCTCGCGTGCATTCCAATGGCTCGTATACGCTGGAGGGCGTCCCCGCAGGCGGCGTGTACCGCTTCAAGGCGTCGGCCGTGGGCTACGCCAGCCGCTTCCACGACGGCAGCAGCACGCACGATGAGGCCGAACCTGTTGAGGCGGGCAACGGACAGATGGAGATCGGCTTCGCGCTGACTCGCGCCGAGCAGTCGGTGAACGTGGACGACGAGGCCACGCTGCCTACGACCATCACGCTGGAAGGCAACTACCCCAATCCGTTCAACCCGCAGACACAGATCGTCTTCAGCTTGCCCGAGACCATGCCTGTGCGGGTAACCGTGTATAACACGCTCGGGCAGGAGCTACAGACGCTCTTTGACGGCACGCTGCCCTCCGGCCGCCAGCGCCTGACCTGGGATGCCAGCTCCAACGGCACCCAACTGCCTAGCGGCATGTACCTCTACCGCCTCGAAGGCGCCGGGCAGGTGTTTACAGGCTCTATGATGCTTCTGCGCTAGCCCATCGCTAGCAGCATGTCCTCCCGCTATCCGCTCGTTAGATCGCTGTGAGGATTGCGGAACGGCGTGAACAATCGGACGGGGGTCTCGTATGGCCTCCGTTCGTTGTACTGCCCGTTCCTCACGTGCTCAATTACCGTACTTACGAGCTTCGCCCCGATGCCGACTGGGTAGTGTTCATCCACGGCGCTGGCGGCAGCATGTCGATCTGGTTTCAGCAGATCCGGGCGTTCCGCCCCCACTTCAACGTCCTACTCGTAGACCTGCGCGGGCACGGCGGCTCAAAGGTCACCGACCGCATCGCCCGCTCGCGCTATACCTTCGACGACGTCAGCGCTGAAGTCTTGGAGGTCATGGATCACCTCGGCATTGAGCAGGCCCACTTCGTCGGCATCTCGCTGGGCAGCGTCCTCATCCGCACCATTGGCGAGCTGGCCCCCGAGCGCATCCAGTCGATGGTGCTCGGCGGCGCCGTCACGCGGCTCAACGTGCGGTCGCGCTTTCTGGTGGCGCTGGGCAACCTGTTCAAGCGCATCCTGCCGTACCTGTGGCTCTACCGCCTCTTCGCGTGGATCATCATGCCGCGCAAGGCGCACAAGGCGTCGCGGATGCTGTTCGTGGGCGAGGCCAAGAAGCTGTGCCAGAAAGAGTTCATCCGCTGGTTCCGCCTGACCTACGGCGTCAACCCGCTGCTGCGCTTCTTCGAGGAGCAAGAGATCGAAGTCCCCACGCTCTACCTGATGGGCGAAGAAGACCACATGTTCCTGCCCCCGGTCCGCCGCCTCGCGCAGAAGCACCGCTTCAGCAGCCTGGTTATCGTTGAGAACTCGGGACACGTAGTCAATGTGGATCAGCCCGAGATCTTCAACCGCGAGGCCATCCACTTCCTCAAAGCACCGATGGCGGGGTTTGTCTGAGGTTCGGCAGCCAGCCAGCGTAGCACAGTACGTCTCGGGCTACTTCGCGAGGCGAACGCCCGTCATTTTCGACTTTGGCGTCAGAGGAGCGCGTGCGGCACCTGCCTTGCCGTCAGGGTCTCGTACATGGCAAGAATGGATTTAGCCCACGACAACGGTACCGCTCAAAATCGGCACTGGCAGCCGACTACGTTAGTGTAGGCACAATTTACCGACGCACGCGGCGATAGACCTTCAAAAACTCCTCACGTCGAATGTGGCTCTGCTGTAGAATACTACGGAGCGTGGAAGCCTTGATCGTGCGATGGTGCGGTAAGGTCAAGGGCGTTCGTGTGCCATCGGGTTCCTCGCAAATCATAGCAATGTGGTTGCCTTCTCGAACGACGCGGAATCCCAAGGCAGTGAGCGCTCCAAGCACGCGCCGGAGGGGAGCATCCCTGGGAAAACGTTCCGACATCAGGCCGCTATGGTCGTCTCTTCAACGAATACATCCAGCACCGATGTGGTCGCTTCCTGCAGCACATCTGGGCCGAATGTCTCAATGTGAAAGGCTACGGCGCTCTTCGCGTCAGCCAGTGCAGCCGCAGAGGTCTCACCTTGCCCGACAACTATGCCCTTCAAGCCGACAGGATAAGCCACATAGCCGTCTACGTGTTTCTCGACAATGATCTTGATGGAAGTGGCCATAAGTTGGCTTGTCTTAGTGTGTGCCATACCCCGCGTACTGATGCGCGCGGCGGCTGGGCATGCCCATGTGCACGAAGCGGCGGTGGGCACTGTAGCGCTCAGACGCGACTTGCATGCGCGCCTCCCACTCTGACTCTTCCGCGTCTTCGAGGAGCAACTGATTGAACGACCGGAGTTGCTTATGCTGCTCCCACTCGCCGAATGCGCCGATGCGGTAGGCGAACAGGGTCATGAGGACGATGGTGAAGAGCAGAAACATGACTGGAGGACGTCGGCTGGATTCTCATGTTTCACGCCAGCCACAGAGCGGTGTTTCACGGCTACTTCACGTCGCATAGTCCACGATCTGATGCTCGGGGTTCTCGCGTATGGCGTAGTCCTTCTCCCACGTGCTGCTGAAGAGCACCAGCGGCCGACCGTACTGGTCGCGCGTGAGCAGCGCGTTGATGGGCTTCTTGAACGTGCTGATCTCGCCGATGACCCACGCGCTACAGTCGTACGGCAGCTTCTGCAGGTCTACGCCCACCTTGTACTCGTCCTTGAGGCGGTATTGCAGCACCTCAAACTGGAGCTGGCCCACAGCGGCTACAATCGGCGGATTCCCGGTGTCCACCCAGTCTTCGAGGAGCTGGATCGCCCCTTCGGCCACGAGTTGCTTCAGCCCCTTGTCGAGCGACTTGCGCTTGCCGAAATCGGCGGGGCGGATGCGCGAGAACAGCTCCGGCTGAAACTGGGGCAGCGGCTTGAACTGAAAACCCCCGTCTACCGAGACGGTGTCGCCGATAGCGAAGAGGCCGGGGTTCATCACGCCGATCACGTCGCCCGGGAAGGCCTCTTCGATGGTTTTCCGGTCGTCCACCATGAGGCTGTGGGGACGCGAGAGGCGGATCTGCCGCCCCAGGCGGTCGTGCTTCACCTGTAGGTTGCGTTCGTAGCGCCCCGAGTTGATGCGCATAAACGCCACACAGTCGCGGTGGCGCGGGTCCATGTTGGCTTGCAGCTTGAAGACGTACGCGCTGAACGGCTTCTCGACGGGGTCGATGATGATTTCGCTGCCGTTCTTGTGATCGGCGGGGCGCGGACTGGGCGCCGGGGTGATGTCCACAAACACATCGAACAGCATCTCTACGCCGAAGCCCGTCAGCGCAGAGCCGAAGAAGACGGGCGTGATTTCGCGGTTGAGGAAGGCCTCGTGTGTGTACGGGTTGCCCGCCACCTCCAGCAGCTCCACGTCCTCCATCACCTGCTCCAGCACGTCATCGGTGACGCGGTAGTCGGTCTCGGCGGCGTCTTCGAGCGGCACCTTGCTGACCTCCGGCATCTGGCTGCCCGCCGCCGCCACCTTCCGGTAGAGGTAGGCCTGCTCATCGGCGCGGTGCACGACGCCTGCGAACGCCTTGCCGCTGCCGATGGGCCAGTTGTACGGGCTCGCCTCGATGCCCAGCACCTCCTCCACCTCGGCCATCAGGTCGATGGGGTCCAGACCGGGCATGTCCATCTTGTTGACGAACGTGAGCACGGGGATGCCGCTCATCCGGCACACCTCAAACAGCTTGCGCGTCTGTGCCTCCACGCCCTTGGCCGCGTCGATGACCATGATGGCGCTGTCGGCAGCGGTGAGGGTGCGGTAGGTGTCTTCGCTGAAGTCCTGGTGGCCCGGCGTGTCAAGCACATTGATGACGGTGCCCTTGTACGTGAACTGCATCGCCGAGGCGGTGATCGAGATGCCGCGCTCCTGCTCCATGCTCATCCAGTCGGAGGCGGCGCTCTTGTTCGACTTGCGGCCGCCCACCATCCCGGCCGTGCGGATCATGCCCGAGTACAGCAGCAGCTTCTCGGTGAGCGTCGTTTTCCCGGCATCCGGGTGGCTGATAATGGCGAAGGTGCGGCGGCGACGCGTCTCTTCGCGGATGGTCTTGGCCGTGGCAGCTTCCATCACGGTCGGCAGGGGTCTAGATCGACAAGCCGCCTCTAAACGCGTCCCCGCCTATTCTGATCGGTGAAGGTTAGGTGTGGGGTCAGGGCAGCCACACCACGTAGGCGGCACCCGGCTCGTTGTCGCCCGCTTGGCCGATGACGGCGTAGCGCCCGTCGTGGTCGATGGAGGCGCCGAACGCGACCTCGCCGATATCCACGATGCGGCGCTGCGTCCATTGGCCCGTGTCGGGGTCGCGGCCGAAGAGAAACACCACGCGGTCGATGTTGAAGTCCATCTGGAGCTGCTCGTCGTAGCCCGCGGCCAGCACGTGCTCTTCTGAGAGTGAGACGAGGGAGCCAAAGGCCCCCAACGCGTACGCTTTGCGCGGCGTCATCGTCGATTCTTCCCGCCACTCGCCATCCTCGGCGCGGCGGTAGAGCATGGCCCGCCCCGACTGCCGCCGGCCCGCTTTGCGCTCGCCCACGAGCAGCAAGTCGCCCTCCAGGTCGAGCGAGATGAAGAAGTCGCGCACGCCACCGATGCGCTCCTCAAATAGCCACTCCCCTTCGGCATTGCGGTTGAACAGATAGACGGAGCCGGGCTTTTCTTGGAAGTACGTCGAGGCCGCCACCGCAATACGGTCGCCGCTGATGCGCCCGGTCCCCCCGAAGATGCCGTCCTCCAAACTCCCGGGACTCTCCAGCCGTACCTGCCTTGTCCAGAGGCCGTTCGACTGCCGGGCAAAGATGTAGGCGCCGCCACCGTAGGCGCCATCGGTAGCATCGCCGGAGGCCGTGACGAGCAGCTGGTCGCCATCGAGCGAGACGGCCGAGGCGAAGCCGCCTTCCTGGACGTTGGGGTCGGGGCGGAGCTTGTCCATTTGCTGCCACGTGCCTGTGGAGTCGCGCTCAAACACGTAGGCCGCGTTGGGCACCGTCAGGCTGAAGAACTCGCCTGCGGCGGCGATGACGGCGCGGTCGCCGTCCAAGTCGAGCGAGCGCCCGAAGAAGGTGCCCGCTCGGCAGTCTTCGGCGACCAAGCGGGCGGTTTCCACCCAAAGACCGGTCGAGTCGCTGCGTTCGTAGACGTAGGCGGCGCCCGAGTTCGTGCCACAGGCATCCTCACCGCTGGCCCCGACGAGCACGCGGTCGCCGCTGATGGCTACAGAGATGCCGAAGGCGTTGCCTCGGGTGGTATCGGCGTGGGGCAGGCGGCTGATCTGCGCAGCAGCGGTGGTGGCCATGAAGAGCCCACCGACCATCAACAACAGCACACGGTAAAGCATACGATTGGGGTGAAGGTGCAACGTGTAGGGACGGTGCGCCCGTACAACCCACGTGCCATCCGAGAACGAGCCACCTAGGCAGCTGTCTGGGGGCGGGTTGCAGGGCATACCTGTCTTGGTAGCACGACACCGCTGTTGTGTTTCGGCGACTGGCGTGCCCTTACACGCTGGGCTCGTCATCTAGGTAGCGCTGCAGGATGAGCGCCGCCGCCGCCGCATCCACGCGCCCCCGCTCACGCCGCTGTTTACGCGTGGCGGTGGTGGCCCGCACCACCTGTTTGGCCTCTTCGGAGGTGTACCGCTCATCCATCCGAATGATCGCTACATCGGGCAACGCCTTCGCCAGACGCTGGATGAACGAGGCGACCTTCTTGGTGGCGTCGCCTTCCGACCCATCCGGCAGCAGCGGCCAGCCGATGACGATGGCCTCGATGCCTTCGCGTTGGTCTAGCTCGGCAAGCGTGTGCAGCACCTCGCGGTTGTGTACCGTGGCGAACGCCTTCGCGAACATCCGCAGGGGGTCGGCTAGCGCAAGCCCCACCCGCTTATGGCCGTAGTCCACCCCCACGAGCCGAGGAGGCTGCTTCAGTGCCATTCGGAATTAAGGAGCACGGCGGGGCTGGCTTACGCCATGCCTCCGTCTTGACCACGCATGTACGTGGTGAGATCGGCGTCGGCACTCCCGTCAGGGATGGAGTAGTTCAGGTCCTGGAGCGGCTGTTGCAGCACTTTCTTCAGGCGCTTACTCGGCTTGAAGTGCGTCTTGCGGCGGCTCGGGATGAAGACGGTCTCGTTGGTCTTTGGGTTGCGTGCCTTAGGCTTAGCCTTGGTTTTCTTGACCTCGAAGACGCCGAAGTCGCGCAGTTCGATGCGTACCTCGGGGTCGGCGCCGACGATCAAGTCGCCGAGGGCGCTGATGACCGCGTTGACCCACGGCTCGCTTTTGTAGATGGGCTGATCGACGAGCTCCGCCACACGGCGCGCTACGTCTTTCTTGGTGAGGGTGCGAATACGCTCTTCCATAGGACTTGTCTGGTGGATGCGAGAGAGCAGAGGGCTCAAGTCTGGCGGTAAGCGGGGTGGCTAAGGTCGCGTAGAACTCCCTTGAGATTTTTCAACATACACATAAAAGCGTGTCATTTAAACAATTGAAATGAAAAAATAGGGCGTCTCCCCCGCCCATTTGTTGTGACGATAACGCAACGAGGGTGAAGCATAATCAAGGCTTTCGCCTTGGAGAGGCATCCCGCCAGTTCATTGAATTTTATAAACTTGATCACTCGTGCACCCGCCGTTTTGGTCGAGCAATACACCCACCCAAGCGCACAGGCACCTAACTACATAGTTGATGACGCCTCCTAACGAGACTCTTCATCATTTTCGAGGTGTAACGTAAAGATTGTCTAACGCCATCTGATGGGACACGTGGCGTATCTTGGCCCAGCTCTTCTCGCATCTATTCAAGGTGGCCTACCCTATGGCTAAACCCGTCATTCTCACCGTCGATGACGACCCCGCCGTCCTCCGCGCCGTCGCCCGCGACCTCCGCAGCCAGTACGGCGCCGACTACCGCATCCTCCGCACCTCGTCGGGCAAGGAGGCCCTGGAGGTGCTGGCCGAGCTTCAAGACCGGGGCACCCCCGTGGCGCTCATCCTGTCGGACCAACGCATGCCGGGCATGGATGGCGTAGCCCTGCTCAGCGAGGCCATGACGATTTTCCCCGACGCCAAGCGCGCGCTGCTCACGGCCTATGCGGATACCAGCGCCGCCATCATCGCCATCAACGCCTCGAAGGTGCACTACTACTTGCTCAAGCCGTGGGACCCGCCCGAGGATAAGCTCTACCCGGTCATCGACGATCTGCTGAGCGATTGGCAGGCCAACTACCGCCCGGGCTATGACGGCATCCGCATTGTGGGCGTGCGGTGGTCGCCGCAGTCGCACGCGCTGAAGGACTTCCTGGCGCGCAACCAAGTGCCGTACACGTTTCTCGATGTAGAGACCTCCGACGAGGCCAGAGGCATCCTGGACCGGGAAGAGACGGCACAGCATCACCTGCCCCTCGTGGTCTTGCCCGACGGCAAGAGGCTGCACGCGCCCGATGTGGCTGAACTGGCGCGCAACGTAGAGGGCTTCCAAGTCGATGCCGCATCCGACTTTTACGACCTCGCCATCGTAGGCGGCGGACCCGCCGGATTGGCCGCAGCGGTCTATGGCGCCTCGGAAGGGTTGCGTACCGTGCTCATCGAGCAGGAAGCGCCAGGCGGGCAAGCGGGCACCAGCAGCCGCATCGAGAACTACCTGGGGTTTCCCACAGGGATTTCGGGCAGTGACCTCGCACGCCGTGCCGTGTCGCAAGCGCGCAAGTTTGGCGTCGAGATCCTTACGCCGCGTCAGGTTCAGTCGCTCGTCGTGGAGGGTCCGTATCGTCACCTGACGATGGCCGACGGCTCGCGCATCACCTCGCACACGATGATGCTATCGATGGGCGTCTCGTGGCGACGGCTGCCCGCCGAGGGCGTCGATCCCCTCACGGGGCGCGGCGTGTACTACGGGGCGGCCACGACCGAGGCGATGGGCTGTGCCAACCAAGAGGTCTACATCGTGGGGGCGGGCAACTCGGCAGGCCAAGGCGCCATGCACTTCGCCCGGTACGCCTCACGCGTGGTGATGCTGGTGCGCGGGAGCAACCTCGGGGCCAAGATGTCGCAGTACCTCGTCGATCAGATCAACGATGTGCCGCAGATCGACGTGATGCTCAACCATGAGGTGACGGGCTGCATCGGCAGCGACCACCTCGAAGGGCTGCGCATCCTCAACAACGCCACGGGCGAGGAGCACGAGGTGGCCACCAACTACCTGTTCGTCTTCATCGGCGCCGCGCCGCGCACCGACTGGCTGGGCAGTGTCGTCCGGCGGGATGGCAGGGGCTTCATCCTCACCGGCACCGACCTCTCTACCGACGACCTCACCAGCTGGCCCATCGAGCGCAACCCGTTCATGCTGGAGACCAACGTACCCGGCGTGTTCTCGGCGGGCGACGTCCGGCACGACTCGGTGAAACGCGTCGCCTCGGCCGTGGGCGAGGGCTCGGTAGCCGTCCACTTCATGCACCGCCACCTCGCTTCGCTCTAGCCGCTACCCGATCATGGAACCTGCCGCCGCCACCGTACTCAGCCCCACTGACCTCACCGCCCTCGACATCTTCAACGGGCTGGAAGAGTCCGCGCTCGACTGGCTACTCGCCAACGCCACCGTCGTGGAAATCCAGGCCCGCGAACGCTACCTGGTCCACCGCGATGACGAGGCCGTGGACATGTTCGTGCTACTGAGCGGCGTGGTGCAGTTCGTGTTTTACCCGAACGGCGCGCCCATCCGCGGCTTCATCCAGCGCCGGGGCGACACGTTTGGGGTGCTGCCGTTCTCGCGGATGACGCATTACACGGGCGACGGCGAGGTGCTCGAAGACATGCGCGCCATACGCCTCCACAAGCGCCTGTTCAAGCAACTTCTCGACGTGAGCCCCGAGCTTGGGCGGCGGCTGGTGGGCCTGATGTCGGACCGGGTGCGGGAATCGACCAAGGTGATCCAGCAGCGCGAGAAGATGATGGCGCTCGGCAAGCTGTCGGCGGGGCTGGCGCATGAGCTGAACAACCCCGCCTCGGCCATCCAACGGGCCGTGGACAGCCTGGACAAGCGGATGGGCATGCTCCCGACGCTCGTCTCGGCGCTGGCAGCGCGGGCGGTCACCAAGCAACAGTTTTGCGCGGCCGACGACGCGCTGAGCGTCAGCTTGGACGGGGCACCTGCGCAAGCGCTCAGCGCATTGGACCTGGCGGACCGCGAGGACGAGTTGCTGGACTGGCTGGAAGACCGCGAGGTGGAGGAGGCGTGGAAGATGGCCGAGCCGCTCGCCGAGCAGGGCTTTACCACGGACACGCTCGATGCCATGACCGCGCAGCTCCCTGCTGATGCCGTACCCGCCATCTTGCAGTGGATCGAGTTTCGACAGGCTGCGGACGGGCTCATCGGTGAGTTGAAGGACGCGGCACACCGCATCAGCGAGCTCATCGGATCCGTCAAGACGTACTCGCACATGGACCAGTCGCCTGATCGCCAGTACGCCGATCTGCATACGGGCATCGACTCGACGCTGCGGATGCTGGGGCACAAGCTCCGCAAGAAGAACATCGCCGTCGAGCGCCACTTCGAGGCCGCCTTGCCCGAGGTGCCCATCTACGTCAGCGAACTCAACCAAGTCTGGACGAACATCATCGACAATGCCATCGACGCGATGGACGAGGACGGCACGCTCACCATCCGCACCGAGGTGGAAGGCCCGATGGCGGTCATCCACCTCCAGGATACGGGCGCGGGGGTCCCGCAAGACATCCAAGACCGCATCTTCGAGGCGTTTTTCTCGACGAAAGGCGTGGGGCAAGGCACGGGCCTCGGCCTCGACATTACGCGCCGAATCGTCACGCACCACAGCGGCACCATCGGCGTCGCCTCCGTGCCCGGCCGCACGGTCTTCACCGTCCGCCTTCCCCTCACCGCCGACGCCCAGCTCTCGGCGACGATGTAACTCT
>JBCCMF010000054.1:0-19908 GCA_039026435.1 Bacteroidota bacterium | reverse complement strand
TGACCATGAGGTCAGGACACGCGGCTTTGACCGCGCGGATGGCACGCGGATACAGCCCGTCGGGGTTGAGCCCTTCGCTCGCGGAGGGGTCCTTGAGCACATCGGGGATCGCCGGGAAGAGCGCGATGGCAGGTATGCCGAGATTGTGCAGCGCCGTGGCCTCGTGTACCAACCCTTCCACCGACCATCGGTACTGGCCCGGCATCGACGCAATGGGCGTGCGCTCGGCATTGCTCTCCGTCACAAACAGCGGCGCGATCAGGTCATCCACGCTCAGCCGATGCTCTTCCACCATGCGACGTAGCGCCGCCGTCCGCCGGAGCCGACGCGGGCGATGCGTCGGAGTGCTGGACGCGTCGATGGCCGTGGGGTCGTGCAGTAGGGTCATGCAGATCGCGAAGCGGAAGCAAAAAAGCGGGTGAGGCCGTCGAAGAGGCCATCGGTGGTGTGGGGTGTGGCAATCATCAGGATGGGCCAGCCGAGGATTTGCGCCGTTGCGGCTGTGACGGGCCCGATGCACGCGGCTCGCCACGATGGCCGCCACGTGCGGCCCGTCTCCAGCAGTGCCGTGGCCAGCCCGGTCACGGTGGACGAGCTGGTGAACGTGAACACACAAGCGTCGTGATCCAGCGCAGCCAGGGTCGCCTCACTCGGCATCACCGCTACGGTTTCGTAGAGGGGCACGATGGTCACGCGTGCGCCCTGAGTTTGTAACATGTTGCCCAGTGTGGCACGCGCCGCGGCGGCTTGTGGGATCAACACCGATTGCCCTTCAAGGTTGCCCAACGCCTCGGCCATCCCTTCGGCTACGTGGTGCTCAGCCACTAGCGATGGCGGAAGCCCAAGCGCTGACAGTTGGTCTGCCGTGGCAGGTCCAATGGCTGCGATCCGCGTATGCACAGCGATCGCTGCCCGCGCGCCAACCTCCACAACTTCAGCGAAAAACCGAGCGGCGTTGGCGCTGGTGAAGACGACCCAATCGTATGTGGCCACGTTGGCTAGCGCGTCTTCCAGCAAAGCGCGGTTTGTGGTGAGCGCGAGGCGGATCGTAGGGCACGCGATGACGTGGGCGCCCGCCGCCGCAAGCCGAAGCGAGAACGCGTCACGCCCGGCATCGGGCCGTGTGACGACGATGCGGCGCCCGGCCAGCGGCGAAGGCTCACCCATGTCTCAGCACCTCTAGCGCTCCATTCTGGCGCGCTTCCTCGGCCAGCGCCTCGCCCAACGCGACGGCATCGTCTCCGGTGCCTTCCACTTCCACGCGCTGACGCCCATCCACAGAGGCGACGAGCGCTTGCATGTGCACGGTACCATCCGGCTGTACCGTGGCATACGCGGCGAGGGGCGTTGAGCACCCGGCCTCTAGCGAGGCGAGGAACGTACGCTCTGCCGTCGTCGCGGCACGGTCCCTGGGGTCGTCGATCTGCGCCAGCAGCGCCAGCAGCGCATCGTCGTCGGCGCGGCACTGTACCGCGAGGGCGCCCTGACCCGGCGCAGGAATCATCGTGTCGGTAGTCAGATACGAGGCGATGGCGCCCTGCATGTCGAGACGTGCCAGCCCCGCGGCCGCCATTACCGCCACGGTGTACTTGCCCGACTGCACCTTTGCAACGCGGGTGGGCACGTTGCCGCGGATCGACTCGATCACCACGTCCGGCCGATGGTGTAGTACCTGCGCGGCGCGCCTGCGGCTACTCGTCCCAACGATAGCGCCTTCGGGAAGCGTGCCGAGCGTCATCCCCGCATCGCCGACAATCACGTCACGCACATCAGCACGGCCAAAGATGGCGCCGATGGTCAGCCCAGGGACCGAGGCGGTGGGCAGATCCTTGAGGGAGTGAACAGCCAGGTCGATGCGATGCTCGTGCAATGCCGCCTCTAGCTCGGCGGTGAACAGCCCCTTCCCCCCGATGGCTGGGAGCGGCTTGTCCAGAATGCGGTCGCCTTTGGTGGTGAACGGCGTGACCTCGGCCGGCCCAGCGCCTATCGCCTCTAGCCGGGCAATGACGTGTGCCGTTTGCCACCGCGCGAGCCTAGACGTGCGCGTGCCTGCTCGTACGCTCATCCGTTCTCTCCTCAGAGTGCGAACAGCGAGCGGAGGGCTTCGGCGTAGGCTTCGGGATCTCCCTCTTGCGCCTCAGAGCGGAGTCGGGTGGTGGGGTGATGCAAGAGCTTCTGCACCAAGGCGCGCGAGAACCGCTGCACGTGCAACTGCGTCGCCTCATCCATCTCCGGGCAGTGCTTAAGCAGGCGCTCCACTTCATGCATGCGGATCTGCTCGGCCTGACGGCGCAGATCAGTGATGAGGGGCTGTACGTGTTGTTGCTGCTGCTGCATGGACCAGCGTTCTAGTTCTGTCGCCAAGATTCGCTCAGCACAAGGCACGGCGGCGCGGCGTTTGTCGAGCGAGGCGGCGGCTTCTTCTTCTAAGTGATCGATGGTGATAAGTTTAAGCCCCGGCAACGTTGCCGCTTCGGCATCCGGCGGGACGGCCATGTCCAGCACAACGAGGGGGCGATCAGGCCGCTGGGCTAATGCCTTCGCCAGCATGGCCTTCCGTATCAGCACCAACGGACACCCCGTAGCCGTAAACACCACGTCGGCGTCGGCAAGCACCTGGGGCAGATCGTAGATGGGGCACGCCTCCGCGTCGAGGCCTGGCGCCTGCGTGACCGCCTTCTCGAACGTGCGGTTGATGAGGATCAGCCGGCCGACACGACGCGAGCTGATCGCTTTGGCCGCTAAGTTGCCCGTTTCACCTAGACCGACGATGGCAACCGTTTTGCCTTCCAGCGTGCCGAGGTGACGTTCTGCCATCCGCACGGCCACTGAGCTGACGCTCACCGGGTTTTTGCTCAGCTCGGTCTCTGCACGTGCTCGGCGGCCTGCTTTCAGCGCAAAGCGCGAGAGCGCCCGCAGTCGTGCATCGACCACACCTGCCGTCTCGGCTTGTTGGAGCGCTTGCTTCAGTTGGCCCGACACTTCAGCCTCGCCTAGCACCACCGAATCCAGTCCGGCGGCCACGCGCGCCATGTGCTCTGCTACATCCTGACCGTAGTAACGGTACTGGTAACTGGCCGACTTGCGCATCGGGTAGCCCGCTTTGGCGAGCAGCCGGTCCAGCAACTCAGCCGCCATCTCTGGCGAGACCGACTCTACGGTGGCGTAGAACTCAATGCGGTTGCATGTAGCCAGCATCAAGAAGCCATGCACATGAGACACGTGCCGCATATGTGCCATCAACTCGCGCTGCCTGGATGAGGTCAGCATGAACTGCTGACGTACAGCCACAGGGGCGGTATGATGACTCACGCCAAGGCATACTGTATGATACGCTACTCCCTGCTCCACGCGCCGCGCCTCCTTACTGAGCCGTAAAATAAACAACTTGCCTCAATGTGCGAAATGCTACGCATAAGTTACCAAACCTATCCATTTGCGAGCAACACTTCGTCAAAACATCGCATCGTACGGTTGCGTCACCCGCCGCCGTTTAACTAGATTGAGTCTAAATAACGGAGCTATCTCCAGAACCGCCCAACACGTCATGGCTGCCGAGTGCCCATCTGCACCTGATCATCTCTTCGAAACGCTTGACGGCTTTTCCTACCGTTGCCCCTGTTGCAACAGGATCGAGGTGGTATTTAAACACTTTGTGGTTGCGTTGAATGAGCATGACTTTGAGCGCCTTCGCAAAGCGAACGACGTGCTGCTAGACTCTGTAGAACGCTACGGCCCGTACAGTTCCATCGACTTCCACGTGAAGGTTGAGGACAGGACACTGCGCATCCCCCTCTTCCCTCTCGATGTGCTTGATCTCAAAGAGCTACTTGACGGAACGGCGGCGATGCTCGAACTTGAGGCTATTCTCGCTGCCGCGCTGTCCTAGCGTGCCGCTCTGCCAACAATGCTGCCAACCTGCCTCTGGGTTACGGCAGCGTTACAATATACAGCAGATCCTATCTTATATCCAATTCCGAGCTGCTATGTCCTGGCTTCGCTGTAGCCTGTCGCTACTTGTTATCCCCGCAATCCTCGCCACCGGCTGCACCACGGACAATAGTGCCGCGGATCAGCGCGCCGTAATGGAAACGTATGCCGAGATCGCCTTTGCGTCATACGAGGACTCCTACAACGAGGCCGTTGTGCTCGACGAAGCCATCGATGCTTTCGTGGCCAACCCCACCGCCTCGGGTCTGGAAGCCGCCAAGGACGCATGGCTGGCCGCCCGCGAGCCTTACGGGCAGACGGAAGCCTACCGCTTCGCCGACGGCCCCATCGATGCCGCTGACGGCCCCGAAGGGCTGCTCAACGCGTGGCCGCTCGACGAAGCCTACGTGGACTATGTGGTAGGCGCGCCCGGCGCCGGCATCGTCAACAACGCAGACCAGTTCCCCACCATCGACGCCGACCTCTTGGTGGACCTCAACGAGCGGGGCGCCGAAGAGAACGTATCGATTGGCTACCACGCCATCGAGTTCCTGCTCTGGGGCCAGGACCTGAGCGGCACGGGCGCGGGCAACCGCCCGTTCACCGACTACACCACCGATGCCAACGCCGAGCGCCGCAAGCAGTACCTGGCCACGACATCCGATCTGCTCCTCGACCATCTCAAGCAGATGGTAGACGCGTGGGCGCCGGACGAGAGCAACTACCGCAGCACGTTCATGAGCCTCGACCCCGAGCAAGCCTTGCGCAACATGCTCACGGGCATCGGCACGCTCAGCAAGTCGGAGCTCGCCGTGGAGCGCATATTCGTCGCGGTGGACAACCAGGACCAAGAAGACGAGCACTCCTGCTTCTCAGACAACACGCACCGCGACATCATCACCAACGCGATCGGGATCGCAAATGTGTACCGCGGCAGCTACCAGCGTCTGGACGGGACCAGTGTCTCGGGTCGGTCGTTAGAGGATCTCGTTCGCGATGCCGACAGTGCCGTGGGTGACCGCATTAGCAGCTTTGTGAATGCCGCCCTCAGCACGTCAGACGCCATCCCCGTTCCCTTCGACCGCGCCATCATTGAGAATCAGGACGCGGTGCTCACCTCGGTCGATGCCCTTCAGGACCTCGGTGACTCGTTTGTGGAAGGTGCACAGGCGCTCGGCATTGCCATCAACACTGAGCTTCCTGATTAACACCCGTGTTTGGCTCCTTTGCCAGCTCTTCCCATTCGGTAAACCCAAGTCGCTTGGCGGGCGGCTTGGGTTTACTCCGTTATGTCGTGTTGATGCTGGTGCCCGTAGCCTTGTGGTTCAGCCTGGCCTCGTGTGAAGAGTCGGCCTTCCTAGATGAGCTTGAGATAAACGAGCAGTTCTCGGGTGGACGCGCCACGGTGTTCAACCGCAGCGTGAACGCGTTCGGCCTCCCGGCCCCCGGCCTCACCCGCCAAGAGGAGCGGCTCTTTGGCGTGGGCAACTCGTTCTTCAACCAAAACTGGGTGCAGTCCCCCGCCTCTACGACGGCGCGTGACGGCCTCGGCCCGTTTTTCAACGCCCGCTCATGCGCCAGCTGCCACTTCAAGGATGGCCGCGGGCGCGCACCCGAGTTTGATGCCGAGTCGCCCACGGGCTTCGTGGTGCGCGTGAGCCTGCCCGATCAGCAGAATGCGTTCGGCGCGCCTACGGCGCATCCCGGCTACGGCGGCCAAGTCCAGGATAACGCGGTCCTGGGCGTCCAAAAGGAGGCGACGGTGATCCTGCGCTACGAGGAGATCCCCGGCACTTACGCGGACGGTACCCCCTATTCGTTGCGCAAGCCGATGGTCTCGTTCCAGGACGAAGCACACGGCTCGCTTGATGGGCTGGACCTGTCGCCGCGCGTAGCGAACCACATGTCGGGAATGGGGCTCTTGGAGGCCGTGCCCGAGTCCACCCTGTATGCCTTGGCTGACCCTGACGACGTGGACGGCGACGGCGTCTCGGGGCGGATCAACATGGTGTGGAATGAGCAGGAAGGGCGCGTGACACCGGGCCGCTTCGGATGGAAAGCCAACCAGCCTAACCTGGAGCAACAGGTGGCCTCGGCCTTCCACGGCGACATCGGCATCACCAGCACCGCCTTCCCCGATGCCAACTGCTCGGCGGAGTCGCCCGACTGTGCCGAGCAGCCCAACGGCGGCGACCCCGAAATCGACGAAGACGACCTCGGTAAAGTTGTGCTCTACTCGGCTGCGCTGGCAGTACCTGCACGTCGGAACTGGGAGGAGCCACAAGTGCTGCGCGGCAAGCGCTACTTCCGCGAGATCGGCTGCGAGTCGTGCCACGTCTCTAAGCTGGAAACAGGGCCAAGTGGCATCGCCGACGTGTTCTCGTACCAAACCATCCGCCCCTACACCGACCTCCTCCTCCACGACATGGGCGAAGGCTTGGCCGACAACCGCTCTGACTTCCTGGCCTCGGGCCGGGAATGGCGCACGCCGCCGCTGTGGGGCATTGGGCTGTTCAAGACCGTCAACGGGCACACCAACTACCTCCACGACGGGCGGGCGCGCAACCTCGCCGAAGCCATCCTCTGGCACGGCGGCGAGGCCGAAGCGGCCAAAGAGCGGTTCCGCCACCTCGATGCCGACGAGCGCGACGCTATCATCGCCTTCCTCGAATCCCTGTAGCCCGATGCTCGTGCGCTCCCTCCCCGGCTTGCTTCTGAGATGTAGCCTGTTGCTCCTGGTGGTTGCCACTGTGCTTTCTGGATGCCGTGGCGACGGGACGGCGGACCGCACCGCGCTGCGCCAGGCGATGCTGAATGACATTGGCGACCGCGTCATCCTTCCCGCCCATGACCAAGCGGCTTCCGACGCGGCGGCGCTCGTCATCGCCTTGGAGGCGTTGGAGGCCGCGCCCTCGGCGGCTACGCTGGACGCTGCGCAAGCCGCATGGCTCACGATGGCGAAGAGCTGGCGGCATGTGGCGGCGTTCAACTTGCGGGGGCCCGTCAAGCGCGGGCTGTACCACAACCGCATTAACTCGTGGCCCACGCGCCCCGACCGCCTGGAAGAAGCCATCGCCGATGCACGCGCCAAGGATGTGGCGTTCGTGCAGACCAAAGGTTCTACCACCCGCGGCCTCCCGGCCATCGAGTACCTGATCTTCGATGCCTCGGGCGACAGCGCTGTGCTTGACAGCCTAGCTGGCCCCAATGGTGAAAGCCGTCGCGCGCTCGCCCGCGCCATCGCTCAGGACGTAGCGGGGCAAAGCGCCGATCTCGTTCAGGCGTGGAGCCCAAACGGCGGCGACGCCCTCGGCACCTTCATCGCCGCCGACACCGAGGGACGCTTCCTCCGCAGTTCGGTAAGCCGACTCGTTAACGAGCTGTCGATGCTGGCCGAGGACTTGCGATACAACCAGTTGGGGGCTCCGCTCGGCATTAGTCGCGACCCTAACGATCCGCGCAGCACTCCTGACCCAATGGCCGTTGAGGCTCCGTACGCAGGTGCCACCGTAGACCTCCTGCGTGCCCAACTCGTGGGGATGCGCACGCTCGTCACGGCGAACGACGGCGTTGGTCTCGATGACTACCTCGCGTCTCTCGACGCTCAGATCGACGGCCAGTCGATGGGCGAAGCACTCCTCGCCAACTTGGACGCGCTCGACGCCGCCCTGGCCGCCATCCCCGGATCGATGCGCGACGCGCTGGCGCAGGATCCAGAAGCCGTACAATCCGCTTATGACGAGGCTGTGAACCTCTTGCGCCTCGTCAAGACCGACGTGGCGGGCTGGTTGGGGATCAGCATCACGTTCAGCGATAACGACGGCGACTAGCCCCACGTGGCACACGTCGATACCGCCCCCGCCCCGCCTAGCCCCACGTCGATACGGCGCAGGCTCCTCTCGGCCGACGCCGACGCGTTGGTGCTCGCCGTCTTCCGCATCGGCTTTGGCGCCGTGATGGCGCTGAGCATGCTCCGCTTTCTGCTCCTGGGCTGGGTGCACACCTTATATGTAGCGTCCACGTTTCGCTTTACCTACTTCGGCTTCGGATGGGTGCCCATGCCACCAGCATGGGCCATCTACGCACTGGTCCTTGGCGCTCTCGTTTTTGCGCTCGGCATCGCCATCGGCAAGGCCTACCGCTGGATGCTGCTGGGCTTCTTCCTGTGCTTCACCTACATCGAGCTACTCGACGCCACGCTGTACCTCAACCACTATTACCTGGTCACCGCGTTGTGCCTGCTGCTGTTCGTGCTGCCCCTCAACGCCGACCTCGTCGTTGGTCGCGTAGCGCGCACGGTACCGCGGTGGACGATCTGGGCGCTGCGGTTGCAGGTCGGTCTCGTCTATTTCTACGCAGGCATCGCTAAGCTCAATGCGGACTGGCTGGTGGAGGCTATGCCGCTGCGCATATGGCTGGCCGCGCGCGGGGGCTTGCCCGTGATCGGCCCGCTGCTGGACCTCGACTGGATGCCGTGGGCCATGAGTTGGGCAGGCGCCACGTTTGACCTCAGCATCGCCTTCCTTCTGGCCTATCGCCCTACGCGCAAGGCCGCCTACGCGCTGGCCGTCGCCTTTCATGGGGCGACGTATGTCCTCTTCAACATCGGCATCTTCCCGTGGATGATGATGCTCGTCGCCCTCGTCTTCTTTGAGGCCGATGAGTTCCGCGCGCTTGGCGACAGGCTGTGCCGCTTCACGCGACCGCGCGCTACGGCTGCGCAGCACGGCATCCACAGCGTAAGCATGCCCGTTCGGCTGCCACGTGCTGCTCAGCTGATTGCAGCTCTACTGCTTGCCTTCCAATTGGCTTTTCCACTTCGGCACGGGCTCTATCCCGGCAATCACCTGTGGACGGAAGAGGGACTGCGCTTCGCGTGGCATGTGATGGTGGTGGAGAAGACCGGGCACACGGATTTCCACGTGACGCATCCCGCTACGGGACGCTCGTGGGTGATCCCTCCTGACGACCTCACCCCCGAGCAAGAAAAGCAACTCTCCGTCCAGCCCGACTTCATCTGGCAATATGCCCAGCACGTAGAGCAGCAGTTCGTAGCAGCAGGCTACGACGATGTGGAGGTGCGTGCCGAGGCGTACGTGAGCTTCAACGGACGCAGGAGCCAGCCCCTCATCGATCCGGCCGTCGACTTGACGGAGGCGCCACGCACCCTCGGCTCGCGCTCCTGGATCCTACCCCACCCTGCGTTCAGCCCGTAACACGTGCGAGAAATGTGTGAAGCACAGCGGGCTGATCGGCTGGATCGGGCACCGCGTTACGGGCCTGACAAATCTGCCCGAATCTTCTGCGCAGAAGCCGTAGAAATGCCGTGAAAGCACGCGGCTCTGTTTGGATCTAGTCTACATAGCGATACCTTTCGGCCGTTGGTCACCTCCCCCCGCGCCGCCCAGCGCGTCGACCGCCTCAGAACCCATCCAACGTCCATCTCTCAATTCCACTATGACATACACACGTACTCTGCCGCTAGTGATGCTGGCTCTCCTTGTGATCGTGACGGGCTGTGACAGCAGCGATCCCGAAGCCCAACCACCAGGCTTCACCACCACTGACCTCCAGGCAGACGGCCCGCGTGGCACCTCTGTTGACATCCCGCTGAACTTCGAGGCCGAGGCTGGCATTCAGTCGCTCAGTGTCTCGGTTGACAACGGCGCTGCCGAAGCCATCAGCGTGCAGACGGGCAGCATGGAGCAGGCCGTCACCTACACGTTTGACATCCCTGGCGATGCGATCTTGGGGACCCAGTATTCGCTCGGCTTCACGTTGACCGATGCTGACGGCGGCACCTCCATGACCACAGCTACCGTCGTCGCCTCCAAGGTTATCGACACGCCCACCACCTACGAGTTCACCCGCGACGGTCAAAGCACCGTGTCCTACGGCGGCCAGAACGACCGCCTGGACCACCTCGAGGTGATCAAGAACTACCTGAAGGATGCCGATGCCGACAACGCCATCTCGGCGCAAGTCCTCATGGACATGTTCGAGAACACAGGCGACAACGGTGCAGGCAACTTCAACTTCACGTCGGACCGTCGTCTGAGCAACAAGACGTTTGAGCCCGATGTGGAGTTCTACGAAGACCAGTTTACCCAAGCCGCACTGGCCAGCGAAGCTGGTTCGAATGGCATCGTTGCCGAAGACGGTCGTGCAGGCCTCATTGAGCGCGCGAGCGGCTCCACCATCCTTGTTGACGAGAACGGTCGTGAGTTCACGCAGATCATCGAGAAAGGCCTCATGGGCGCTGTGTTCTACAACCAGATCTTCAACGTCTACCTCGCCGATGGCCGCATCGGCAACGACGTAGAGAACACGGCCCTCTCCGACGGGCGGAACTACACCGCGATGGAGCACCATTGGGATGAGGCGTTCGGGTACTTCAACCCACCGATCGACTTCACCTCGCCTTGGCCCTCTGAGCGCAACGGCGAAGACCGCTTCTGGAGCAACTACTCGACCACGGTTGACAATGTGGACGGTAACGGCAACTTGGGCACCAACGCGCTGCTGATGAACGCGTACCTGGAAGGCCGCGCCGCCATCGTGAACAACGACCTCGACACGAAGGACGCCCAACGCGCGCTGCTCTACGAACACCATGAGCTGGTGACGGCCGCCACCGCTGTGCACTACATCAACGACACGCTGGCCGCTCTCGACGCTGGCGAAATTGGGGAAGCTTTCCACGTGCTCTCTGAAGCGTGGGCCTTCGTCAATGCCATCCGCTACACCCCGAACCGTGCGCTCACGCTGGACCAGATCGAGCAGATCATGGAAACCGACTTCGGCGCCAACGGGAATTTCTGGAACGTTACGCCTGCAGGGCTCAACGCTGCGAAAGCAACGCTCGTAGCCGCGTATCCTGTTATGGCCCCCGTCCAGGACCAACTGTAGGCTTTTCCCTATCGTAAACGATCATTTGCGCAAGCTCCACCGGCACGGTTGTCGGTGGGGCTCTGTGCCGTTATCGAGGTATCCCGATGCGCTTTTCCCTACGCACCAGCAGCTTACTCCTCCTCCTGCTTGTCCCCTTGGTGCTCGTCTCCTGCGACAGCGGCGGTGGTGTGGACCCCGAGCCTGAGCCCCCCGAGGAGCCCGGGTTTGACCGCATGGCGATGCTTGCTAACATGGGCAACAACATCGTCCTTCCCGCCTACGTCAACCTCCAGGCCAGCATCGCCGCGCTGGAAGAGGCCACCGATGCGTTTGTGGCGTCGCCCAACATGGGCACGCTGGGCAGCGCCCAGGACGCGCTCAAAGCCGCGCGCATGGCATGGCAAGACGCCAACCTCTTTCAGTTTGGCCCGGCTGAGTCGGTGACGCTACGTGCGGCACTCAACACCTATCCCGTCGATGATGATCGCGTGGAGGACAACGTTAGCTCGGGCAACTACGCCTTGGGTAGCATCTCAGACGGCGCCGCTGGCGGACTTCCCACGCTGGGCTACCTCCTGCACAGCGCCAGCATGGCCGATGTGGTCGCTCTGTACTCCACCGATGCCGATGCCGAGGGCAGGCGTGCCTACCTGCAGGATAACGTTGACTTCATCAAGGGCAACGTAGACACCGTGGTGCAGCAGTGGCAAGCATCAGGCGGCAATTACATCGGCACGTTCTTGGATGAAGACCGCGCAGGCACCGATGTGGGCAGTGCGCTCGGCATGGTCATCAACGCCTTGAGCTTGCACTACGAGCGCTTTCTGCGCGATGGCAAGATCGGCATCCCGGCTGGCGTCCGCAGCGCGGGCATCCCTCGGCCCAACACCACCGAAGCGCTCTATGGCGGCTACTCGGCCGAGTTGGCGCGCGCCAACGTGGAGGCCGTAGAACGCCTGTTCCTCGGCGTGGGCCTTGACGGCACCGATGGCATCGGGCTCGACGAACAACTGGAGGCCCTTGAAGCCACGGACTTGACCAACGATATCAAGACCTCGCTGACGAACATCAAGGCGGCGACGGGGACGGTGAGCGATCCGCTCTCGGCCGACATCGAAGCCGACCGTGAGCGCGCAGTCTCGGTCTTCACAACCATGCAGCAGTTCGTCGTGCTCTTCAAAACCGACATGACCTCGGTGCTGGGTGTGAGCATCACGTACCAAGACGTCGATGGCGACTGATTCAGCACGCTTGACCCGCCTGCGGACGGCCCTCACAGCCTCCACATCGATTGCGCCACTGGTCGTCTTTCGGGTGATGTTTGGGGCGTTGATGGCGGCGAGCATCATCCGGTTCGCGCTCAACGGCTGGATTGCCCAGCAGTACATCGAGCCGACGTTCCACTTTACATACTACGGCTTCGGGTGGGTACAACCGCTCGGAGCCGTAGGCATGTATGCCCTGTTCGCCGTGATGGGCGTGGCGACGCTGGGCGTCATGCTGGGGCTGTTCTACCGCACATCGGCCGCCGTCTTCTTCCTGACGTTCACCTACGTCGAACTCATCGACGTCACCAACTACCTCAACCACTACTACTTCGTCAGCATCGTCGGCTTTCTTATGATCTGGGTGCCCGCGCACCGTCAGTTCTCGCTCGATGTGCTGCGGAATCCCGCGCTACGCGTGGCCGAGGTCCCGCGCTGGACCATCGACATCTTCAAGCTCCAGCTGGCGATGGTCTACGTCTTCGCCGGACTCGCCAAGCTCAACCCCGACTGGCTGTTCGAGGCGATGCCTTTGCGCTTGTGGCTCCCTGCCAAGACGCACATCCCGATCATCGGCCCGCTCCTCGCCGAGCCGATCACGGCATATCTGTTCAGCTGGGCCGGCGCGTTGTACGACCTGTTCATCGTGTTCTTCCTACTGTACGCCCGCACCCGCGTGCTTGCCTATGCGGCCGTCGTGATCTTCCACGTGGCCACGGCCGTGCTCTTTCCCATCGGGATGTTTCCGTACATCATGATCGGCAGCACGCTGATCTACTTCTCGCCTGCGTTCCACGAGCGGGTGCTAAACGCTTTCCGACGGCTTCGCCCCTCGTCCGTTTCTGCTGCCACGTCCGGTGGCACCTGGCGCCCGTCGCTGTGGGCGGGCCGCCTGCTGGCCGGGCTGATGGTGGCGCACTTCGCACTCCAACTCTTCCTCCCGGTCCGCTTCAGCCTCTACCCCGACTCGCTGTTCTGGACGGAGCAAGGCTACCGCTTCTCGTGGCGCGTCATGCTGATGGAGAAGGCGGGCTATGCCGTCTTTCACGTCCACGACCCCGACACGGGCCGCTCGTGGGAGGCCAGCAACTATGAACACTTGACGCCCTATCAGGAGAAGCAGATGGCCACGCAGCCTGATCTGATCTTGCAGTTCGCGCACCACCTCGAAGACTACTACCAGGCCCAAGGCGTTGCCGACCCTGTCATCACAGCCGAGTCGTACGTGACGCTCAACGGCCGCCGCAGCCAGCCCTATCTGGATGGAACGGTGGACCTGACCGAGGTAGAGCCCGGCTTTGCGCCCAAGACATGGATCCTGCCGTTCAACGACGAGCCGGGCCGACGGCTGGTCGGAGCGCCATGAGTATGCGTGTTGTTTTCCTCTTACTCGGCGTGCTGCTGGCCTTGGTCGTCTTTCCTGCCCAGGCACAGACCTATCAGGTTGCGGGTCAAGTCGTCGATGAGCGAGGCACACCGCTCGTGGGCGTCGCCGTGTTCGCGACCGCAGGCCCGTTGGCGACGGACGACCCGACCACCCTCGTGGCCGATGCCCTCGCGACGGCACTGACTGAACCCGATGGGCACTACGCCCTGCCCGAGCTGTCTCCAGGTACCTACGTCGTCACGGCATTCCTGACGGGTCGGCAGCGCGTTAGCCGCGAGGTCGTGCTGACTGGTGCGGATGTGGTCCTCGATTTCGTGCTGGAGCCGCTGGAGGCGACGCTGGACGAGATCACTGTGGCCGAGGAGCAGGTAGAGACGTTTGGCATCGCACGCCTGGCCTCCGTGTCCGGTGCCGCGTTGTACGACGCCAAGAAGAGCGAAGTGGTGCTGATCGACGAGCTGTCGGCCAACCTGGCGACCAACAACAGCCGTCAGGTGTACGCCAAGGTGGCGGGGCTCAACATCTGGGAGAGCGATGGCGCAGGCGTCCAGCTCGGCATCGGCGGGCGGGGGCTCAGCCCCAACCGCAGCTCCAACTTCAACACGCGGCAGAACGGCTACGACATCGCCGCCGACGCGCTGGGGTACCCCGAGAGCTACTACACGCCGCCCACACAAGCGCTCCATCGGATCGAGGTGGTGCGCGGTGCGGCGTCGTTGCAGTACGGCACGCAGTTCGGCGGGCTGCTCAACTTCGTCTTCCGCGAAGGCGACGAGCAGCGTCCCATCGTGGTGAATGCCGTGCAGTCGGCGGGCTCGTTTGGGCTGTTCAACTCGTTCAACAGCGTGGGCGGCACGGTGGGGCGGTCGCAGTACTACGGCTTCTACCAATACAAGCGCACCGACGGCTGGCGGCCCAACGCGGGGCTTTACCAGCACACCGGCTACGTGGCCGTGCGACACCGGGTCAACGAACGCCTGACCGTGCGCCCCGAGGCCACGGTGATGCGCTACCTCGCCCAGCAGCCAGGCGGCCTCACCGATGTCCAGTTCGATACCGACCCGCGCCAGTCGAACCGCGAGCGCAACTGGTTTCGCGTGGCCTGGAACCTCTTCGCGCTGACAGCGGACTACACCTTCACGTCTCGCACGGCGCTCAACACGCGCTTCTTCGGTCTGCTGGCCGGGCGCGACGCGGTGGGCAACCTCGGCCGCATCGACCGCATCGACTTCGGCCTCAACCGCGACCTGCTGCGGGACGACTTCACCAACTGGGGCAACGAGACGCGCCTCATCCACCGCTACCCGTTGCGCGATCAGCTCTCCATCCTCTTGGTAGGCACGCGGTATTACAGCGGCTTCACCCACCGCCGCCAGGGCGACGGCACCGATGGCAGCGACGCCGACTTCGGCTACCTCAACCCGAGCAACTTGGAAAGCTCAGACTTCGACTTGCCCAGCCGCAACGTGTCCGTCTTTGCAGAGAACATCTTCAACCTCACGCCGCGCCTCAGCGTGACGCCAGGCGCCCGCTTCGAGTACATCCGCACGGCCACTGATGGGTACTTCCGCACCATCACGCGCGATCTGGCAGGCAACATCATCTTCGACGAGCGCACCGACGAGGCCCGCAGCCAAGCGCGCTCGTTCGTGTTCTTAGGCATCGGCGCAAGTTATAAGCAGAGCGCTGCGCTGGAGGTCTACGCCAACGTCTCGCAAAACTACCGCGCCATCAACTTCAACGACATCCGCGTAAACGTGGGCAACCTTCGCGTGGACCCCGACATCCAGGACGAGCGCGGCTTCAACGCCGACCTCGGCGCGCGTGGCGTGGTCTCGGGCCTGCTGAACTACGACCTGAGCCTGTTTTTCCTGTCGTACGATGACCGCATCGGCACGGTGCTGCGGCGCGAGCCCAACCCGGTGTTCAACAACCTCGTGGACCGCGTCGTCCGCTTCCGCACCAACATCGCCGACGCCGAGATTCGCGGTGTAGAGTCGTTCGCCGAGGTTAACCTGGTGCGCTGGCTGCACCCGCAGAGTCCCTTCCGGCTCTCCGTCTACGGTAACGTGGCATGGATTAGCGCGACCTATGCCAGCTCCGGCGAGCCCGGCATCTCAGGCAACGATGTGGAGCTGGTGCCCGAGGTCAACCTACGGACGGGCGTCACTGTGGGCGCGGGCGGCTTTACCGGGTCGTGGCAGCTCTCTCATGTGGGCGAGCAGTTCTCCGATGCCTCCAACGCCATCCGTACCCCAACGGCTATCGAGGGGCTCATCCCCACGTATCGCGTTATGGACGTCTCGTTGACATACCGCTTCAGTCGCTATCGGATCGAGACGGGCGTCAACAACCTCGCCGACGAGCGGTACTTCACGCGGCGCGCCACGGGCTACCCTGGACCGGGCATCATTCCCGCGGAGGGCCGCAGCCTCTACCTGACCGCAGGCGTTCGGATCTGAGGGAGATGCCAGTGTATCGACCTGCCGCCGACAGCGTGTGCCTACAGGGACTCTGAGACGGGGCGTGGAGCGACGACAAGGGTGCGGGCGGTGCGCACAGCGCGTTTGGATGTGGCTGCAGGGGCGGGTGCAGGCGGGCTCGGCGGCTTCTCGTCGCGCTTGCGGAGTTTCAGCACACACACCGCCAGGATTATGGCGGCCATCAGCAGGCCCAGGTCTATCCAGAACACGATCCAGAAGTCCTGCGCCACGGCCGCCCACAGTCACGCGCCCATGACGAAGCCGTTGGCCAACACGGCGGCCACACACAGCACGGCGGCTAGGCCCAGCTGCCACCGCACCGCCAGCCTAGGCGACGGTCCCAGGAAGGCCGCGAGGAGGAAGATGCCCCAGGCGATGAAGAAGCCGCCCTCTTCCCACACCTTGCGACTGGCCATATCGTCGGGCAGTACCTGCGCCAGGATGAAGATGACAGGCACAGCGGCTACGAGCCCGCAGCCCACCCCGATGGTCAGCCTGCCGAGGAAGCGGTGGAGCAACGGTGTCGCGCGATCGTCCTTGGGGCGGCGCACCACAATCCACAGGACGTTACCCGTGAGGATGACTACGCTGGTAGCCACGCTGAGGAAGAAGAGCAAGGCATCCATCGGCCAGCCGCCCACATCGGAGTAGTGCAGCTGATGCACGGCAAACAGCATGAAGACGGCGAACACGCCCGACACGGCGATGCCGATCAGTGACGGCCCGGGCAGGATGTAGCCCAGTTGAAGGAGAAAGTGCAGTTGGAAGGGTGGCCATCTCCTGGAGACGGTCTGTGGGTGACTGACATGCTGAGGTCGTACACGTGGGCGCCGCCACTGCATACTTACGCAAAAGCCTCTCCTTGGTCGGACTTTTCCTTCGCCGTACGCTTCTTCTGCTTCGCGCCGCGACGCTTCCGCCAGCGGATGAACCACAGGTAGACGCCCGTGATCGGGAAGGTCGCTCCCACGATACTCACAACGAAGACGACTATCTTAGACGGGAGCCCAAAGATGCTGCCAACGTGGATGGGATAGATCAGCCGACGGGCCTTAGTACCACCTGGCGCATCGGCGTGAAGATCGGTGCGTAGGTGTGCGCCAGTGTACTTGTCGAGATACACACGGTCGTATGCGCTCTGGTGCGGCGATGCTTCCGTTCGGACCAGCCCTTGTACCACACCGTCCGGAAGCGAAGAGATGGTCAATCGTATTTGGGTGAAGTTGGGGATCTCCGCTTTGATGCCTGCGACGGCTGCATTGAACCCGACTACCGGCACTCCCTCGATCTCCACCGATGCGGGCCGGGGGGCGGACTGCTCGCCACCGCCTAACCAGTACACAGCATCCTCCACCACATCGAACGACCACACCAGGCCCGTGGCCGCCGTGATGATGAGAATCCACATGGTGTAGAAGCCCAACACTGCGTGCAGGTCGAAGGCGCGACGTTTCCAGTTGGTCCCCGCCCACTTGACGCGCGTGCGCTTGGAAAACACAGCTTTCGTGCGGGGCCACCACAAGTACAGCCCACTGAACATCAGGGAGAGCACAAGCACGGTGGAGAGGCCCACTATCAACTTTCCGGTCTGACCCACCAGCAGAAACCGATGCAAGCGGATGGCGATGCTGAATGCCGAGTGGAGTGGGTTACTAACCTCGACAACCTCGGCCGTGTACGGGTTGGTGTAGACGTAGTAAAACGTGTTGCTGGAATCGCGTACGCCAAACTGATAGGGGCGCGCAGGATCCGCATAGAGGGTCATCGACGACGATTGGCCCGTTGGCACTGCTGCGAGTGCAGCCGCGAGATTGTCTTCTACCGACTGCGCACTGCTCCCAACGTGCACGGCATAGCGATGGGGATGCGTGGCCTGGCGGATCTCGTCCTCAAACACCAGCATAGCGCCAGTCACCGCCGAGATGAAGAACACCAAACCCGCTGCCAGCCCGGCATACCGATGCAAGCGGTAGAAGAAGGCGCGCACCCATTGAGGGCGACCGCCTTGCCTCTTGCCGCCCTTCGGCAGAGCGACCGAGGGGCGGCCTCCCTGACCCGGATGCCTCACGCGCCGCGTTGGGGGTGGGCGTTGAAGTGAGTTGCTACCGTCTGGCACGCTAGTAAATCGTGTTGGGCAGCCCCGTCGCCGACTCCACCATCGTTTTCAGCGTATGCATCGCTTGCGCGCCTTCCAAAAGTTGCCTCAACTCGTGCAGTTCGCTGTAGTTGAAGACGAAGGCGTATGGGCGGTTATCGGGCCTCAGCATGTACTTCCGATCTGTCGTCACCTCATCGCCAGGTGCCACCATGCTATCGATGAACGCTACCATGTCCTTCATCCCGTTCGGGTGGATGCTGAACAAGGCGTTGCCCAGCGGCACCTGGAACAGGTCGCAGCAGGTGCATTTGCAGACACGCCCCTCCTCGGTGGTGTACACCGTCGTGAGCTGGCCGTGGGGATGCATCGTCCTAGAGTTTGCTGGTGTTGTGTTCTGGATGGAGTCCACGCGCCAACTCGAGTACCGCCTGCCCGAGGCGTGGCCCAAAGCCGAGTAGCAAGAGGTCGTCGATGGCCACCACCGAGCGGTTGCGGCCAGCGGGCGTCAGTGAGACACCGGGTAGCTCCATCAAGCCATCGACCCCGCCGATGCTTTCCAGGCCTTTCTCCATCATGAGAATCACGTCAGGCGCTACTTGGACGACCGCTTCGGGGGTGAGGGGCCTGAATCCAGAAAAGTCCTGTACCGCGTTCTCGCCGCCAGCCAGCCGGATCATCGTGTCTGCCGACGTTTCGACGCCTGCTACGTTGGCCGTACCTGCTCCTCGGGCGTAGATGAACAGCACGCGGGGCTTCTCGGCGGCCCCGTCTAGCCACTGGCCCGCGGTCGCCATGTCGGCTTCCATGTCGGCGATGAGTGCTTCGGCTTCCTCCTCGCGCTGCAGCGCTTCGGCCACGAGGCGGATCTTCGCCTTCGTGCCTTCGACGGAGGGGTCGGACGGGACTATCAGCATCGGCACGCCTGCCGAGCGAATCTGGTCGATGACGGCAGGTGGCCCGGTCCCTTCGGATGCGAGCACCAGCGTGGGCGCCAGTGAGATGACGCCTTCGGCGGAGAGCCGCCGGAAGTACCCAAGCTGCGCAACGTCGCTGACCTCGGGGGGATAGCCGCTGGAGAGATCGACGCCGACCACCTGCGAGCCCGCGCCAAGCGCGTAGACTGTTTCCGTCACGCTGCCTCCGAGGGCCACCACACGGGTAGCGTCGTCCACCTCTACCATGACGCCGTCAGCGCCCTCGACAGATTGGGCCTGGATGGGCGCCATGCTGCCCATCCAAAGCACTGTGATACACACGATAAGCCGTCGCATAAGCACCTCGTTCTGTTTAGATGAAATCTATATTATTGCCTTTCAAGATCCAAGCCTGTTCTGCTACGAGCTTGTTCAGATCGCACCAAAGCGCATGGCGGCTATTTCTTAACGCGGTGTTCGTGGCAGCCCAACTCGCCTCTTATTTAGATTCCTTCTACCCTCGCACGTTAGTATTGCTCCTGTCGATCCTGTCTCCGTGTCCTATGGCGGATCTTTCCCTCTTTGATGCCCTGCAGCTGAACGCGACGGCCGCTCCTCGGCACTACAGCCGGATTATTCGCGCCCTTGAAGGTGGCGGTTTTCCTGGAATCTCAGCAACGAAACGGACGGCTATACTTGCTCACGCCCGGGCTATGCTAGCCAGCCACGAAGGCTACGCCACCCAGGGCGATGACCAGGCGCCAATCTAGCGATCAACACGCCTATCGGTCTGATCTCCCCTACTGGCTCCACGTTGAGGGTGGAGCAGGCGGCACTGTGCTGGTCTCGTGTTCACGCTACGTAACCGCGATTTTCGGCGTAAACCTACACCTTCTTCACCTTTCGTCTGCAATCCTGGTGCGCTCTTCTGAGTTGCCCG
>JBCCMF010000053.1:0-19915 GCA_039026435.1 Bacteroidota bacterium | reverse complement strand
CGTTCCCCCGTGACCAGTACGGCCGCATCCCCGCCGATGTGCTAGAAGCTGTAGGCCTCTTCCTGGCGCCGCAGGTCAGCCTCGCCATTATGGACGACGACGTGGCCGAGCGCCTCACGGGCGTGCCCATCTGCGAGCCCTCTGACCTTGTGACCGCCGCCCGCCAGATGCGGATGCGCTTGAAGGTGGATGCGCTGGTGCTGCGCGGCGTGGAGCGTGTGACAGGCCCCTACGATGTGCAGGTACTTTCGGAGGGGCACGACGAACATCGGCATCAGGTGGTGCCGTGCCTGAGCCATTCGCCCTACGGCCTCGACGCCGTCTACGCTGCCGCCGCCGCCGCTCAGTTGGCGCATGGCATGAGCCGACCCAACGCGGTCCAGGCGGCGCAGCAGTATGCGGCCGAGGTGCATCGCTGCACGGCCACCGCCCCCGGCGCTATCCCCCTCGCCGACCCGTTTGCCTTCCTGGGCGGGGGCGTGGTCTTCGCCGGGTAGATACGCTGAACCCATGTGGGGGACGGCCCGGATCTGAGGCGCGGTTTAACAGTGGACCGCTTTTTGACGATGATAGAAGCCAGCGTTGTGCTCCCCGTAGTTTCGGAAAACGTTCCCGATGGGTTCTGCTGCTTCTTCCTCCTTCTCTGCGTCGTCGGTCGTCTGGTACCGCAACGCCATCAACGTGCGGCTGCAGCGCGACGCCCTCGAGCTGCCCGTGCTGCCCGAGGTGGCGCAGCGCGTCATGGCCATGACCACAGGCACCGACATCGACGCCCGCAAGCTATCGCGGCTGGTGCATCGGGATCAGGCGTTGGCAGCGCAGGTGCTCCGCGTGGCGAACTCGGCCCGCTACAGCCCCGGGCGGCCTATCGTTTCGCTCACCCAGGCGGTGACCCGGCTCGGCGCCCGCACCCTCGGCGACATCGCCTTCGGCGTGGCCGTCAAAGGCAAGGTCTTCAACGCCCCGGGCTATGAGCGGCAGATGCGCTACCAGTGGCAGCACGCCATCGTGGCCGCTACGTACGGCAAAGAGATCGCACGCATGAAGCGCCTCAACGTGGAGGGACAGTTCCTCTCGGGGCTGTTGCATGAGATCGGTAAGCCCGTGACCCTGCAGATCCTGGCCAAGCTGCAAGACAAGCTCCCGTTGCCACCGCCCTCGCCCGAAGATGTGCACGACCTGATCGACCAGTTCAACGTGAAGGTGGGGCTCGCGCTCATCAGCGCTTGGAAGCTGCCCGAGCGCGTGGAGACGACGACGGCCTACCACAAGACGTATGTGCAAGCGCCCACCTTCCAAGACGAAACCAAGATCACCTACCTATCCAATGTTCTGGCGACGTGGCTGTTGAGCGAACAGCCGTCCCTCAAGACGGAGTTGAAAGCCGACCCCGTATTCGCCGCGCTCAACATGTATCCCGAGGATGCGGATGCGGTGCTGGAGAAAGCGCCCGCAGTGATGTCGGTCGTGGATGCGATGTGTGTGTGAGACTACTTGTACCCTATCAACCTCTACATCCCAATGATCACCAAGCGTGCCTTATCCCCTAACCAAATCGCCACGCTGAACCGCTACCGCGCGGCCATAGAGGCCCGCCTCCAGCGCGGCGATGTGGTGCTGCCTGTGCTGCCCGAGATTGCGAGCGAAGTGCTGGCGATGAGTCAAGATCCTGACTTGAACGCGCAAAAGCTCTCCAGCCTCATCCACCGCGACCAAGCCCTGGCGGCGAACGTGCTGCAGGTGGCCAACTCGGGGATCTACATGGCGGGGCGGCCTGCGGTGTCCCTCATCCAAGCGGTGATCCGGCTTGGCTCCACGGCCATCAGCGAGATTGCGTTTGGGTTGGCGCTGGGCGGCAAGGTCTTCGAGGCGCCCGGCTATGAAGAAGAAGTCCAGGCCCTTTGGCAGCATGCTGCCGCCTCGGGTACCTACGGGCGCGAGATGGCAGCGATGCTGCGGGCGAATGCCGAGGGCCAGTTCCTGATGGGCTTGTTACACACCGCCGGGCAGGCTGCCGTGCTCCAAACGATCGTGCATGTGCAGCGTGGCTCTGGGTGGCCGCCGCTGCCTGGCCTCTACGCCTTCCAGCTGATGCAAGAATATGAGGTGGAGGCCGGGGTGCTCGTGTTTGAGCAGTGGGAGCTGCCTGCTGCTATTGCGTCTGCCGGATTGTACTACCGCTCGCCGGAGGCAGCAGGGGCGCATGCCACCGCCGTGCGCATGGTGTACGGCGCCGACCGCTTGGCCACGTGGCTCATCCGTCCTCGGACCATCCGCCTAGACGAGATTATGCAAGACCCGATGTATGCGAAAATGGGCTTTTCCGAAGCCGACATGACGCGGCTCATCGAGATGCGCTCTGCCGTTCTCGACGTCGTCCACCTGCTGACTACCAGATAGCGCTATGCACACCTACGACGTTGTCGTCATCGGTAGCGGTCCAGGTGGCCAGCAGGCCGCCTTGCAAGCTGCACAAGTGGGGCAACGCGTCGCTGTTATCGAGAGCGGCCGTCGGGTGGGCGGGGCGTGCGTCTACACGGGCACCATCCCCAGCAAGACGCTCCGCGAGGCCGCGCTGAGCCTCACGCGCATGAAGCGGCAGGCCACGGCCTTCGAGGTGGCCCTGCACGAAGGCATCGAGGTGGCGGCGCTGATGGAACGGCTGGAGCAGGTGCTGACGGCCTACGGTACGGCCCTGGCTGCGCAGCTAGAGCGCGCAGGCGTCACGTGCTACCACGGCCGCGGACGGCTCATGGGCAACCACCACGTGGCCATACGCCATGTGGATACCACCACGACCACCATCCGTGGCGAGGCCCTCGTCTTGGCTACGGGCTCGCGGCCCCGCAAGCCGCCCGAGATCCCCGTCGATCACGAACATATCCTCGACAGCGACTCGATCCTGAGCATGCTCTACCTGCCGCAGTCGCTCACCGTGCTGGGCGGCGGCGTCATCGCCTGCGAGTACGCGTCGATCTTTGCGATGCTGGGCGTGACGGTAACCATCATCGACCAGGGCCGCCGACCGCTCGCCTTCATGGACGACGAGCTGACGGCCAGGTTTGTTGCTGCCCTGGAGCGCCACGGCGGTCGCTACCTGGGTAGGCAGCAGATCGATCAGGTGGAGTGGGACGGCGCCACGCAGGTGGTCACACGGCTGGTCTCGGGCGAGGTCGTCGAGACCGACAAGATGCTCGTCGCCCTCGGGCGGTTTGCCAACGTGGAGGGCCTGGGCTTGGAGACCGAAGGCGTGGTACAAGGCCGCCGCAACCTCATCAGCGTCAACGCGCATTACCAAACCTCGGTGCCGTACATCTACGCCGTGGGCGATGTGATCGGCCCGCCGTCGCTGGCGGCAAGCTCGATGGAGCAAGGCCGCCGCGCCATGTGCCACCTTCAGGGATGCGATCCTGGCCACGCGTTCAACGTGGTGCCCGTCGGTATCTACGGCGTGCCGGAGCTGGGCAGCGTGGGCCTCTCGGAGGACGAAGCCCGCGCCCAGCATGGCGACATCCTCATCGGCCGCACCGACTTCGGGGAGGTGGCGCGCGGGCAGATCGGCGGCGTCGAAGACGGCATGCTCAAGCTCATCGCCCGCGCCTCCGACCTCAAACTGCTCGGCGTCCATGTGGTGGGCAATGGCGCCACCGAGCTGGTGCACGTAGGGCAGATGGCGCTGCTCAACGGCAACAGCGTACGCGTCTTCTTGGAGAACGTCTTCAACTTTCCCACGCTCAGCGAGGCCTATCGCATGGCGGCGTTCGACCTCGTACAACAAGCCGCCTCCGCAGGCCCTACCGCCAAGGTGACCCCGATCCGCCGCGCCGCCTAACGGCCCCTGTGGCGCGAAGTGGGCGCTCTCGGAAAACGTTGCAGTACCTCGCCGCCCGATGGCGTACCATGCAGCCTCTCGCCACAAAGCTGCTGCGCCTGTGCCTCGCTACACCGTCCTCGACGCCATCGCCACTGGCCATCCGCCGCTCACCCGCTCGCAGGCGTACGCGTCGGACTTCATGCAGCGCGTGACGAGCCTGCCTGCGCCTATCCGAAAGCGCATCCCCGCCATCTACGAGCGCTCGGGCATCGACCAGCGGCACTCGTGCGTGGTGGATTACGGCAAGGCCGATGCCGCCGACTTCACGTTCTACCCGCCCGACTGGTCGCTGCAGCCCGCGCCCACCACGGGGCAGCGCAACGCGCTCTACCGTGAATCTGCCGTCCCGCTCGCCGAGCAGGTGGCCCGCGACGCGCTGGCACGGGCGGGCCGCACGATGGACGAGGTGACGCACGTGGTCGCGGTGACGTGCACAGGCTTCTTCGCGCCCGGCCTGGACATCGAGCTCGTGAAACGCCTGGGCCTCAAGCCGAGCACGCAGCGCACCGTCATCGGCTTCATGGGCTGCTATGCCGCCTTCAACGGCCTGCGCGTGGCCCACAGCTTCTGCCAGAGCGATCCCAACGCTGTCGTGGTGATGGTGTGCGTGGAGCTGTGCACGCTGCACTTTCAGGTGTCCGAAACGCTAGAGCAGGCCGTCATCAACGCCATCTTCTCCGACGGCGCTGCCGCCGCCGTGCTCTCCTCCCGAGACGCCGCACAGGCCGAAGGCGAGCTGGCCTACACGGCCTCGCACTGCGTCCTCGACGACGACTCGATGGGCCACATGACGTGGGCTATCGGCGACCACGGCTTCGACATGGGCCTCTCGCCGCGCGTGCCTGCCGTGCTGGCGCAGCAACTGCCCACCTACCTCGACGGGCTGCTCGCGCCGCACCACCTGACGCCCGATGACCTCGACTTCTGGGCCATCCACCCCGGCGGCCGCGCCATCGTAGACAAGGCGCAGGCCGTGCTGAACCTGTCGGAGGCAGACCTGCGGCACAGCCTGGGCGTGCTCCGCGACCACGGCAACATGAGCTCGCCCACGATCCTGTTCGTCCTCGAACGCTTCCTCGCCGACCACCACGCGCAACGTGCCGAGGGCCGTTCGGGCTTGGGCAGCGGCGTCGCGATGGCGTTCGGCCCGGGGTTGACGCTAGAAGGTTGCCTGTGGCAGCGCGTAGCCGCGTAACGCGATACAATCGGTGGGCAGCACACGATCAAAACGCGCCGCCTGACGTATGAGCGGCGGCCAAGCACGCGGCTCACGATCCTCATCTCCATGCGCGTTTCGTTTCCTCACTCTCTGATGTGGGTTCCGCTCGTCCTCGTAGTGTGGGCCGGCGCAATGGCATGCAGCGCACCCGACGCGGGCGACGGCTACGTGTACCGCGAGGCGCGTCACCCCGAAGGAACAGGAAAGGTCTACCTCGGCCGTGAGATTGCCACGCTGAGCGTGAACCAAGACACGGCATGGCACCGACGCCCCACCCGCGAGGATGCCGAGCTGCCCGAGCGCGTCATCCGCGCGATGGACCTCGACCCCAACGACGTCATCGCCGACATCGGGGCTGGCGCGGGGTTCTTCACCTTTCGCCTGAGCCCCGTGGTGCCGCGTGGCAAGGTGCTGGCCGTAGACATCGACACCGAAGCCCTGGCTCAACTCGCCGCCACCGCCGACAGCCTCGCCCTCGACAACATCGAAACGGTGGTGGGCACACCGCAGAACCCCAACTTGGAGGAGGGCGATGTGGATGTGGTGCTGATCGTAGCCTCGTACACTGAGTTTTCGCACCCGCGCGAGATGATGGCCCACATTGTGACGGCCCTCAAGCCCGGTGGGCGTCTCATCCTCGTAGAGTACCGTGGCGAAGATGCCACGCTGCCGATGTCGGCGGTGCGCCGGATCACGCAAGACCAGGCACAGCGCGAGATGCAAGCTGCCGGGCTCAAGCTGCGCGAGACCAAAGAAATCCTTCCGCTGCAGCACTTTATGGTGTTTGAAAAGCCCATTGCGTGAACATTGCTGGTTACGTTTGGAGAACGCTCCTGAAACGCCTACCATATGGGCATCACCACGTCGCCACGCTGTACCCTTTTCCTGCCCGACTACGGTCAAACCTCATCCCTCACATGGCGAAGCTGACGAAAATTATCCTGGTGGATGACCATCCTATCATCCGCGAAGGCATGCGCACGATCATCGAGCGCGAGCCCGACCTCATCATCTGCGCCGAGGCTGAAGACGCGCACGATGCGCTGAGCGCCGTTGACGCCACCAAGCCGCATCTGGCCATCGTAGACCTGTCGCTGAAGTCGACCAGTGGCTTCAACCTCATCCAGGACCTCAAGTCATTTCACCCGGATCTGATTGTGCTCGTGCTGTCGATGTATGACGAGATGACGTACGCCGAGCGCGTCATCCGGGCAGGCGCATTGGGCTACATCACCAAGCAGAACGCCACGGACAACATCGTGGAGGCCATCCGGTGCGTGCTGCAAGGTCAGATCTACGTCAGCGAGGCGGTCTCGTCGCAGCTGTTTCAGCAGATGGTCGATGGCAAGCTCCCTGCCAGCGACAACCCTACCTCCGCCCTGAGCGACCGCGAGCTACAGGTGTACCAGCTGCTCGGCGAAGGCAAGTCGCCTCGCCAGATCGCTGAGATCCTGACGTTGAGTGTGAAGACGGTGGAGTCGCACATCGAGCGCATCAAGGCCAAGCTCAACGTGGGCAGTGGCCGCGAACTGACGCGCCAGGCGATGGAGTGGGTCATCCGCAGCGAACACTGAGCCTGGGCTACCCCAGGTAGCCTGTCGCCACGCGCGTGTAGGCCTCGACCTGAGCAGCAGCCCATGCTGCGTCGCGTCCCAACTCATCGGCCATGAGCTGCGCTACCGCTGGCGCCGCCTCGATGCTGGCGCTGGCATCCAGGAGCAACGCCCGGGTGCGGCGGGCCAGCACGTCCTCCACGGTGCGCGCCATCTCGTTGCGTGTAGCCCAGACGACTTCGCCCGCACGGTACGGCAGGTCATCGTGCAGCAGCGCGTCCCAGCCCTTGCCCTCGTGCAGCGTGGCCTCCACAGCCGGGAGGTCGCTGCCGTAGACGGCGAGGTGCTCGTCGGCGCCCAGCGTGTCGGGGTCGGCGCAGCCGTGCAGCGCCAGGTCCTTGGTGGCGGTCGGCCGCTCGTCGAGGTGGGCAATGACAGCAGCCTTATCGACGGTTTCCTCGGCCATCTGGCGGTAGGTGGTCCACTTGCCGCCCGTGATGGTGACGAGGCCCGTGTGCGAGATGTGCAGCGTGTGGTCGCGCGAGATCGCCGAGGTATTGCCGTCGGGATTGGCGCTGACCAGGGGACGCAGCCCCGCGAAGACGCTCTTGATGTCGTCCTTGGTAGGGTCTTTGGTGAGGTAACGGGCGGCGTGTTCGAGGATGAACGCCACCTCGTCAGGATAGGCCCTCGGCTCCAGCAGCGGCGCCTCTACGGGCGTGTCGGTGGTGCCCACCACGACGCGGTCGTGCCACGGGATGGCGAACAGCACGCGGCCGTCGTCAGTGCGGGGCACCATGATGGCGCTATCGCCCGGGAGGAAGCTGCGGTCGAGCACGACGTGGACGCCTTGGCTGGGCCGGACCATCGGCTTCACGTCGGCGTCGTCCATGCGGCGGACGCGGTCGGTGAAGACGCCGGTGGCGTTGATGACCACGCGCCCACGCACCTCGTGCTCGGTGTCGTGCTCCACGTCGTGCACGATGACGCCGCTCACCACGTCATTATGCTTCGTCAGCGCCTTGACCTCGGCGTAGTTGAGCAGTGCCGCGCCGTGGTCGGCCGCCGTCTGTGCCAAGCTGATGGCGAGGCGCGCATCGTCGAACTGCCCATCGTAGTAGATGACGCCGCCGCGCAAGCCCTCGGGCTCGATCGTCGGCAGCCGCTCCAGCGTCTCCTTCCGCGAGAGGTGGCTCGACGTGGGGAAGCCGGAGCGCCCGGCCAGCAGGTCGTATACCTTCATGCCGATGCCGTAGAACGGGCCTTCCCACCAGTCGTAGTTCGGGACGACGAACGGCAGGTCGTGCACCAGATGCGCGGCGTTTCGCAGGAGGCGGCCCCGCTCGCGTAGCGCTTCGAGCACCAGCGCCACGTTGCCCTGCTGCAGGTAGCGCACGCCGCCGTGCACCAGCTTCGTGCTGCGGCTGGACGTGCCCTTGGCGAAGTCGTGCTGCTCCACCAGCAGTGTCTTATACCCGCGCGTGGCGGACTCGACTGCGATGCCGAGGCCTGTGGCGCCTCCGCCTACGATGATCAGGTCCCAAATGTCAGTGTCGGCGAGATGGGCGAGGGCGGTGTCACGGTTCATGGCGGCGCAGCGTAGCAGTTGGACGGCGTGTGTGCATCTCTACCGCCGTGCCCAGCCGCAAGTTGCCATCCGCTCGGCGCAATCACGCACGGTGGGTCACACGATGTAGATCGGCTTGATGCTGAAGCAGAGCACGAAGATGATGATGCTCAGGTAGGCCAGGATGCGACGGCCTCGGGTGAGTGGCTGCGGACGCAGCACGGGCGGGTGCTCCACGCGGATCAGGAAGACGATCAGCACGCACCAGATCAGCCACCCGGAGTAGCCGTAATCGACCGCGAACGTCCCGATGCGCGAGGTGATGGCCACGGCGGCGATCATCACGAGCAGGGCGGGGGCGATGAGCTTGTGGTCGCCCTTGAAGATGCGGGAGAGGAAGACGTACAGGATGAGCGCGAGGATGAACCACGACAGCTGCCCTGCCAGCGGGTGCCAGTACGCGAGGTCGGGCACCACTTCCACGAGAAAGCCGAGCGCGCCGGAGAACAGGAGCAGCACCACGAAGCCGCGGGCCAGCCGGGCATGCCATTTCTCCCCGACGAGTGCGTAGAGGATGTGCCCGCCGTCGAGCTGCCCCACGGGGAGCAGGTTGAGCGCGGTGAAGAACAGCCCCAGCCACGCGCCGAACAGGTACGGGTAGTGCAGCACCTCATAGTTGGGCGGCACGTGGTCGAAGAACTGGGTCGCCAGCCAGTAGAGCGGCGTCTCGCCCACGATGAGCAGCAGCGCGTTCTCGTCGCCCGCCTCGTTCAAGCGTTCCAGTGGGAAGATGCCGTGCTCGCCGATGAAGCTCTTGAGGGCCTCGTGGCCCGGCACATCGTTGAGGTACGTGGGCGGCGGCAGCGTGGCGAGGGCATAGATCAGGACGCCGAGCGCGACGACAAACCCCGCCAGCGGACCCGCCACGCCGATGTCGAACAGCTTGCGTGTGCTCGGGATGGGCTCGCGGATGCGGATCACGGCGCCCAGCGTCCCGAACCCCACCAGCGGCAGCGGGATGTAGTACGGCAGCGACGTGCTGACGCGGTGGTAGCGCGCCGCAAAGTAGTGCCCGAACTCGTGCACGGTCAGAAACAGCAGCAGCGACCCCGCGAAGCGCAGCCCGTCCAGAATGAGCCCGAGGTGAACCGGAAAGGGTACCTCGCCGCCGAGGGGGATCGAGAAGAGTGGGTCGCCCATCGCCTCGTACGCCAGCATCCGCCCCGCCAGTTGACCGCCTGAGAACACGGTCGTCAGCAGCGTGGCTACGAACAGCGTCAGGTGTACGCCGTAGCGATCTTTGTACTTCGGCGGCGGCGGTACGAGCGGTTCCAAACGGGCAGTAGGCAGGGGGGATGATGAGCCGTCCGCCTACGCAAGGTGATGGCTGCAGTTTCTCGGCCGGGCGGGCGTTACGCCAGCGCCCCGAGCCCCGCTTTGATACGCCGGAGCGCTTCCTCCAAGTCGCTCATGGCCGCCGCGTACGAGATGCGGACGCCGTTCGGGTCGCCGAAGGCGCTGCCGGGCACCAGGGCGATGTGATGTTCCTCCAGCAGGTAGAAGCACAGCGACGAGCTGTCGGTGATGGCGCGGCCGCTCGGCGAGGTTCTGCCGTAGTAGGCCGAGACGTCGGGGAAGACGTAGAACGCGCCCTCGGGCTTGGGGCAGCGGATGCCGTCCATCTTCGCAAACTCGCCCAGCACGTAGTCGCGGCGCTCGCGGAAGGCCGTGACCATCGCGGCGATGGGCGCATGCTCCATCTCCAGCGCGGCGATGCCCGCGCGCTGCGTGATCGCACACGGCGCCGACGTGGTCTGCCCTTGGATCTTAGCGCAGGCCTTGACGATGGCCACATCGGCGGCGAGGTAGCCCAGGCGCCAGCCCGTCATCGCGTAGCCCTTCGAGAAGCCGTTGACCGTGATCGTGCGCTCGTACATGTCCTCCAGGCTGGCGAAGGCGCGGTGCTCGGCATCGAAGACGATATACTCGTAGATCTCGTCGGAGAGCACAAACACGTGCGAGTGCTTGCGCAGCACGGCAGCCAGCGCCTCCAGTTGCTCCGGGCTGTAGACGGCGCCCGTCGGGTTGGAGGGCGAGTTGAGGATGAGCATTCGCGTCCGCTCGGTGATGGCGTCGTCGAGCTGGTCGGGGGTGAGGAGGTAATCGTTGTCGATGGTGCCTTGCACGCTCACGGGCGTGCCGCCAGCCAGCCGCGTCATCTCGGGGTAGCTCACCCAGTACGGCGCTGGGATCAGCACCTCGTCGCCGGGGCGCACCAGCGCCATGATGGCCAGCGCCACCGACTGCTTGGCGCCGTTTGAGCACAGGATCTGGCCGGGCGTGTACGTCAGCCCGTTGTCGCGCTCCAGCTTGCGGCAGACGGCCTCGCGCAGCTCCGGCATGCCCGCGTTCATCGTGTAGTGCGTGTAGCCATCGTCCACCGCTTGCTTGCCCGCCGCCGCGATGGGCGCGGGCGTGTCAAAGTCGGGCTCGCCCGCACTCAGGCCGATGATGGGCAAACCTTGGCGACGGAGTTCCTTGGCGCGGCCCGTCATCGCCATCGTGGCGGAGGGCTGCATGGCGGCAACGCGGGGGTTGAGGTCGAGCGTAAGGGGCATGGTGCAGTGGTGGAGCTGAAGCGGAAAACGCGAGGCACGTAGTGCCGCCTCGAAACTACTACTTTTTGCGCCGTAGCCCAGCGTGCTTCACCGATTTTGTGCGGTTGGTTTGCCCGACAGGGCTTTCAGCACGGGCGGCGGCACAAACGTCGAGAGGTCGCCGCCCCAGTAGTGCACATCGCGCACGATGGACGAGCTGACCATGAAGTGTTCCTCGGAGGTCATCAAGAAGATCGTTTCGAGGTCGGGGGCGAGGCGTCGGTTGGCGAAGGCCATCCGAAACTCATAGTCGAAATCGCTCACCTGCCGTAGCCCGCGCAGCAGGCACGCCGCGTTCCGCGCCTCGGCATGCTTCACGAGCAACCCTTCGAACGGCACCACCGACACGTTGCCGAGGTGCTGAATGCTGGCCTCGACCAGTTCGCACCGCTCCTCGATGCTGAAAAGCGTCTTCTTGCTCGCATTGATGGCCACGGTCACCTCGATGTGATCGACGACCCGAAGCCCCCGCTCCAGCACATCGAGGTGGCCATAGGTAAACGGGTCAAAGGTGCCAGGGTAGAGGGCGATGCGCATGCTGGAGGTAAGCTAGGAGGAGAAGTGGGAGAGCGTGTGAAATAACGTGTCGTCGGCCAAGTTAGATGCTCATCTGTGCCGTGTCTCGAAGAAAAGTAAAGGGGGGATGGCCTGAAAGTTAGAAAAAAAGCGCGTACCTACATGAACGCCCAACTATACTCCGTCCTAGGTATGGACGAAGGGTTGAGACTCCTCTATGATGATGAGGCGTGCAGAAATGCAAGCTGTGCGCTGTAATCCGTATCCCAAAAACAAAGAGCGATAGCCATACGATGTAGCATCCCACGTATGATCCGTCAATATCACCTACGGCTGATGGTGAAATGAATCCGTTGGATGGTGAGTCGCTAGTACGAAAGGCCCGACCTCGAAAGAGGTTGGGCCTTTCGCTGTATGACAGCCACCACCGTGTCTATTCAACCACGAAGGTCAGGTTGGCGTTCAGTCTGTACTTCACAATCTGGCCGTCGTCAATGATGGCCTGCATGTCCTTCACGTACAGGTGCTTGATGTTGCGCACCGACTTCGAGGCTTCGGTGACGGCATTCTGCGCGGCGTCGTCCCAGCTGACTTCGGATTCGGCGATGACTTCGAGAACTTTGGCGATGGCCATGAGGCTACCTCGTTGTTAAGCATGTGATGGGGAAAGCGCTTCCGATGGGAAGGGTACGCCCATCAGGGCTGGCGACGCAAGAGGTCCGCGTAGGTAATGAACCGAACTGGTGCCGTGCGTCGCCAATGATGCAGCCGAGCATCAGTGAGGGCTCGCAACTCGGCACGGCGATGCGCGGCAACCTCGGCTAGGCCGCCTGGGTTTTGGTCGGCTAAAGCCTGCATCTCGTCGGTTTCGAGCCCCAGGTGGCTCACGAAGAGGTGCAGGCGCCCTGGTTCCAGGCGGCTGAGACGAGCGAGCAGGCTGTCGGGCTTGGCGTCTGGCGCGGCTGCGTAGATCGAGAACCGATTTTCCCCATAGTCACCGGATATGCCGAGACCGTATGCGTCGGCGAGGCGGGCGGTGAGGGCGCGCAGCTCGGGCGTAGCTCGTGCCGCCCCCATGTGGGCATCCACGTAGCAGATAGGCAAGCCGGTTTGGATGGCACGATCGATTTGAGCCCGCAACTCGGTCTCCACTTCGGCCAGGCTTGGTCCGTCGTTAGCAAAGAGCCCGTCCCAGCCTGCGTGGAAGTAGCCGCTGCTGTCCACCAACGAAGGCGCGGCGACCGTCCCCGTGATCGGTCCCCAGCGGGGCCACTGCCACTCGGCGTTGAGCGTAAGGTGTATCCCAACGGCAATGTGCGGCCGCGCGCGCAGGATCTCAACGGCTTCCAGATACCACGGCGTGGCAAACATCACCGATGCAGAGAACGGGAGACCTGAATCAGCGAGTAGGGCATTCGCCCGGTTTGCCGCGTGGTTCATGCCGAGGTCATCCGACCGGACGAGCACGTAGGCTGTGTCGGGGTGCCATTGCGCCTGTGCCCATAGCGGAGGCAGGCCAGCAAGGAGGGCGAGCACAAGCGGCAGGAGGCGCATCGGTTGAGGCTGGCGTGTGGAGGGTGGCGCAACATACCCATGCGCTGCCAGACATGCACGATGGCATAAACGCAGAGCGCCCGCCCCGGAATACCGAGACGGCCGCTTCGCTGAAGGTGTGCGCTCCGGCTCAGTTACCGAAGTAGTAGAAGCGCTCGCGCACGATCTTGCCGTCTTTCCACGTCTGGATGGCCACCTCGTCGATGCGCATGCGCCCGGCTCCCTTGAAGGTGGCATCGGCCCAGGATTCTACGACCGTGGTGCCTGCTGCTTCGTTGGAGGTGACCGCGTGCACGCCGCTGCCGTGGTAGGCTTCGATGCCCTGCTGCCACTCCACGAGGCGGCCGCGCTGGGTTTCTTTGCCGTGGAATGTTTCGCCGTTGGCTTCGATGATCTCCACATCGTCGGCGTAGTACGTGTCGAGGGCGTTCAGGAGGTCGCTCTCCGCTTTTGCGTATAGGTCTTGAGCTTTTTCGAGGTACGTCATTGGGGCACACAGGGTTGGGTTGTGAGGAGGTGAGGAACCGTAGGATACAGCGGTGCGGTGTCACCCTTGTGTCACGCCCAAAGCGACATAGACCAACGTAATGGAGGCCGTACTGTAGGGCAGCGAAAAACGGTCTAGCGGGCTATACAGCGCTGTCCTTTCGCGGCATCGTTACGGCCTCGTTTGAACCCAGGCCACGGCGATGCTATACGAAAAAGTGTGGCGGCACGTTTTTTTCCACCACCCAGCCACGTGGCTTCGCCTGACAATCTGGCAGCCGCTCCTATTGCTTTTGCACACCTCAAGCAGAGATCACCTATGAGCTCCCGAAATAGAACCCCACTGCTCTTGCTCATCGCCCTCGCGTTCATGGCGGGGGCCTTCTTCACGACCGCCGGTGCCAACTGGCTGAACATCGGCGAGGCCGTCGGTACGCGCTCGGATGCGAGCGTGCTGCCCGATGAGCGCCAGCCGCTGCAGCCGTCTATCGCTGTGGTGAGCCTCGAAGACGCCTTTACCAACGTGGCCGACCGCGTGAACCCGTCGGTGGTGCAGATCCGCGCCGAGGTGGTGCGCGAGGCCCCACAGATGCCACAGAATCCGCTCTTCGAGTTCTTCCAGCCGCAGCGACCTGGGCAGGGCCAAGACAACCCGCGCGAGTTCCGCAGCTCGGGGCTCGGCTCGGGCGTCATTGTGCGGCCCGACGGCTTCATCGTCACCAACAACCACGTCATCGACGGGGCGTCTGAGCTAGAAGTGCGGATGGATGACGGCACCTTCTACGACGCCAAAGTCATCGGCACGGACCCGGGCAGCGACCTCGCCGTCATCAAGGTCGATGTGGACGGCCTGCCGTACGCGTCGTTCGGCGAGTTCGACGACATCCGCGTGGGCCAGTGGGTAATGGCGTTCGGCTCGCCGCTCTCGCAGGATCTGGGCAACACGGCCACCGCAGGCATCGTGAGCGCCATCGGCCGTACGGGCCAGCAGATCAGCAGCCTCAACCAGTTCTCCGCCTTCATCCAGACGGATGCTTCTATCAATCCCGGCAATTCGGGCGGACCCCTCGTGAACCTGCGCGGCGAAATCATCGGCATCAACTCGGCCATCCTCAGCCGCTCGGGCGGTAGCCAGGGCATCGGCTTTGCCATCCCCGTTGACGTGGTCGAGAACGTGTCCTCGCAGCTTATCGACAACGGAGCCGTGGCGCGAGGCTCGCTCGGCGTGCAGTTTGGCGCCGTCAGCGAATCGCTGGCCCGTGCCCTCGACGTGCCGCGAGGAGCAGCTAGTGTCGAAGTCGTCTATCCCGGCCTCGCCGCCGATCGGGCGGGACTCCGCGCAGGCGACATCATTGTGAGCGTGGACGGCAGGCAGCTGCAGGACGCCAACGAGCTGCGCACGATGATTGCCAACCGGGCTCCGGGCGAGCGGATCGACCTGGAGGTCAACCGCGAAGGGCGCAGCATGGACGTGGCCGTCACGCTTGTGGATCGCACCAAGCTGGACGAGCTGACTGGGCAGGAGTCAGGCAGTGCGCCGAGCCCAACGCCAGAGCTCGACAAGATGGAAGCCCTTGGGCTGGACCTGCGCGACCTCACAGAGAATGACCTCCAGAGCTTGAACATCGAGGAGGACGTGGATGGCGTGCTCGTGTCGCAGGTCGAGCCGTCGAGCATTGCGTATCGCGAGGGCAATCTGCGGCGCGGCGACATCATCGTAGAGGCCGACCGCCAAGAGGTGACGTCGATGCGTGCGTTCAAGGATGTCTTCGGCGATCTGGAGCCGGGCGAGACGTTCATCGTGAAGGTCCGCCGGATGCGCAACGACACGCTGACCTCGTTCCTGACCGCGCTGACCAAGCCCGAATAAGCAGCCCTCACGTCAGCCTACACGCTCCTCGATGCTTCGGCGTCGAGGGGCGTTTTTTGTTTGCGAAGGTTTGGTCCGAAGCGCATCAACGCCGCGCCTCATCCGTTAGCACAAGACCTCCTCGCGTGCTCAATGCCACGGCTCTTGATGTCTGCTCCCCCGTCGGATTCCGCCCTGCATATCCTCGTCGTCGATGACGAACCCGATGTTGAGTTTATCATCCGGCAGCGGCTTCGGCGTCGCATCCGCAAGGGTGAGATCGCGCTGAGCTTTGCCTCGGACGGGCTGGACGCGCTGGAAATCCTGAACGCGCACGACGACATCGCCATCATGCTCACCGATGTCAACATGCCGCGCATGGACGGGCTGACGCTGCTCAGCCGCCTCAACGAGCTGAACCGCGCGGTGAAGGCCATCGTCGTGACGGCTTATGGCGACATGGAGAACATCCGCAAGGCCATGAACTGGGGCGCGTTCGACTTCCTCGTCAAGCCGCTCGATCTGGACGACCTTGACATCACGCTCAACCAAGCCACCGAGGCGCTCCGGCGCGAGCGCAAGGCCCTCCGCGCCGAGGCCAGCATTGGGCTCTACCTCTCGCAAGAGGTGGCCTCGTCCGTGCTCGACTCTCCGGAAGGGCTCACGCTGGGCGGCCAGAAGGTGCAGGCCACGCTGCTCATGTCGGACCTGCGCGGCTTCTCGACCCTCTCCGAGCGGCTGGCGCCGGAAGACGTCGTAGAGCTGCTGAACATTTACCTCGGCGCGATGGCCGAGGTGATCGACAGCTTCCAGGGGATGATCAACGAATTCATCGGCGATGCCATCTTTGTCATCTTCGGCGCACCCACGCAGCGCCCCGACGATGCCGACCGCGCCGTCGCGTGTGCGATCCAGATGCAAAACCGCATGGCCAAAGTCAACGCGGTACTCGCCGAAAAGGGTTTTCCCGCGCTCGACATGGGCATCGGCATCCACACGGGCGAGGTGATTGTGGGCAACATCGGCTCGAAGCTGCGGATGAAGTACGGCGCCGTGGGCAGCAGCGTCAACCTGACGAGCCGCATTGAGTCGTACACGGTGGGCGGCCAGGTGCTCATCTCCGAGGCGACGTGCCGTGCGCTCGCGGCAGATGTGCAGATCGGGCGAGAGATGGAGATCTCAACGAAAGGCTTCGCGCAGCCGACCCGCATCTTGGAAGTAGAAGGCATCGGGTCGCCATTCGATGTGAAACTGCCCGTGGTCGAGGTCGAGTACGCCAAACTAGCTGAGCCGATGGCGGTGCAGGTGCGGCTGCTCGATGGCAAGCGTACGCGGAGCGCCACGTACGAAGGCGCCTTGACGCATCTCGCCTCGGGGGGCGCACGTCTAGACGTGAACACGCCGCTCAAACGCCTGGATAACCTCAAGCTCATCATCCCGCCCAGTCCCGAATCGAAGGCCTCGGGTGACCTCTACGCCAAGGTGATGGATGCGGATGAAGGTGGCATTGCGCTGCGGTTCACGGCTGTGCCTGAAGACCTCGCCGCGTATTTCGACCAGCAACGGCTGGGGCGTTAGGCCAAGGTCTACAGGCGTGTGTAGATTGCGGGCGCCGATCCGCTTCTCATCGCCACCCGTATGATGCTTGTTCGCCTGACCGCTCATGCCGCTTGCCTCTGCTTGGTTGGGGCGATGAGCCTGTGGCCGGTGCAGGCGCAGGATGGATCGCCTGACGCCGTGAGTGCCTTGATAGAGCAGCTAGGTGATGCAGAGGACGCCGACAGGCTCGCGATACTGACTCAGCTGGTGGACCGGACGTACCGCAGGGCTCCGGGGGACGCGGTGCAGTACAGCGACGAGGCGATCACGCTGCTTGATCGCTTCCCTGACGAAGCGCTGGAGCGTCAACTCCTGATGCAGACGGGACGTGCGTACGACACCCTCCGCGACACCACGCAGATGCTCAGGTATGCCAAGCGACTGCGAGAGATGGACGATGTTTTGGCTGCAGGGCATGCCGCTTTTCTCACCGGACGAACGCGCATACGCCAGCGCCGCTATGCAGGCGCTGAGCGGTCTTTGCTGGTAGCGCTTGAGCGTTACACAGCCATGGGGCACGACAGATATCAAACCACGGTACTCTATAACTTGGGCATTTCCACGCGGCGGCAAGACAAGCTGGAAGTGGCGCATGACTATTATGACCGTGTCAGCACGGCCTATGCTGCCTTAGGTGATGTGCGCAACCAAGGCAATGCGGTGTATTGGATGGGCCGGGTGGCGTTGGAAGCAGAGGCCTTCGCGTATGCCGCCGAGGTGTTGACCGATGCGGTGGCCCTGCGCGAGGCCGTTGGCGATTCGGTGGACTTGGCGTCGACACATTATTATGCAGGGCAGGCCTACGAGGAGCAAGGCGACTACGACCAAGCATTTGTCCACCACACAGCGGCGTTTGCCTTGCGCGAAGCCCTCGGTGCCACGTTCGACATGGCGAGATCGATGAACGCGCTCGGGGATCTACACGAAGACCAAGGTGATCTGCAAGAGGCGCGCGCGCTGTACGAGCGGGCTCGGGACCTCTTTCGCGATATGGATCGCCTAGCTGGTGTGGCCGCCACGACGAATAACATGGGCACCACATATCTGGCCGCCGAGGAGTGGGTAGAGGCGCAGGCTGCCTTTGCCACCTACCTTGACCTCAGCCGCGAGTTGGGCGATGTGGTACGGGAGGCGCGCGCCTATCAGAATCTAGGTATTGCCTACGCTGGTCAAGGGAATGCGGCCACCGCCCTGGACTACTTCGATCAAGCACGCGCGCTTTTCCGGGCGCAAGGCCGCCGCGAGCCGTTGGCGGATACCTACCGGAGCACGGCACAAGCGTTCGCCGCCTTAGGCGCTTACGAGGAAGCCCTCGCGGCTGCCGACTCGTCGCTGGTGTTGGCGGAGGCGCTGGGAGCGTTGCCTGTTGTGCGCGAGGCGCAGCAGGTGCGGGGCCGTATCCTGGAGGCGATGGGGCGGTTCGCGGATGCCCTCGCCGCTGAGCGGGCTGCCGAAGTAGCCGAGGACGCGCTGTTCAATCCGCAGAGCCAGGAGGTGATCGCTGAGGTGCAGGGCGCCTTCCAGACGCGGGAGCAGCGCGCGCGCATCGCCGCGTTGGAACAGCAGCAGCAGGCGCAGCGCCGGTGGTTGGCCACGCTCGTGGGCGGAGTCCTCCTGATGGGCGTCATCGTGGCACTTTTGGCGCGCCAGCAGCGATCGAGGCGTCGTGAGCTAGACGCCCTGGAGCGCGCCCGGCAGGCGGAGGCCGAGCGAGCCGCCAGCCTCGAGGCCGCCGATGCCATCAAGTCGCAGTTTCTAGCCAACATCTCGCATGAGCTCCGCACCCCGCTGACGCTGGCGCTAGGCCCCGTCCGCGACTTGCTTGATGGGCGCTTTGAAGATGTAGATGAGGCCCAGCCCTACTTCGAGCGGGCCGAGCGCAACGGAGAACGGCTGCGTCGGATGATTAACCAACTGCTGGAGGTAGCAGAACTGGATGCGGGCGCTGTGTCGCTGCATCTGAAGCGGCATGACATAGCCGCGTTTTGCCGAGAGATTGTAGCGCTCTTCGACGACTTTGCGCGGCAGCGCGGCATCACGCTCACGGCAGACCTCACCGCCGAGCCCCTGATGCTGGTGTACGACACGGAGCATCTGGAGAAGATATTGGCCAACCTCCTGTCGAACGCGATCAAGTTCACCTCAGCCGGTGGCACGATTGGGCTGCGTGTGACGGCAGCGGAAGACACCGTCTGTCTGGAAGTGCGCGACACCGGGGAAGGCATCGCCCCCGAGCACCTCCCGCACTTGTTTGACCGCTTCTACCAGGCTAACCAGTCGAACACGCGGCGGCATGAGGGGTCGGGGATTGGCTTGGCGCTGGTGAAGGAACTCGTGGAACTGCACGACGGGCACGTGGAAGCCGAGAGTACGCTTGGCGAAGGCACGACCGTGCGCATCTACCTGCCGACCACGTTGCTACCGAACGGCCCGCATTTGCCGAGCGAGCCGGATGAGAAGGCCGAGAACGCCTTGGCTGCGTCTGCCGAAACGCAATACGCTGACGATGAATCGCTGGCTGTGGCAACGGAGGGCGAGCGGCCCGTTGTGCTCCTCGTAGAAGACAACGCCGACATGCGCGCCTACGTCCGCGCCCACCTCGACGACGGGTATCGCGTGATCGAAGCGTCCGATGGCCAACAGGGCCTCGAAGCCGCACAGGCCGAGGTGCCCGATCTCGTCATCTCAGACGTGATGATGCCCGAAATGGACGGTGTGGTGCTCACCAACGCATTGAAAACAGACGTCCGCACCAGCCATATTCCGATCGTGCTCTTGACCGCCCGCGCTGCGGTTAAGGACCGTATTGCTGGGTTTGAGGCAGGCGCGGATGCCTACCTCCCCAAGCCATTTGATCCGTCCGATTTGCGCGAAGTGGTTTCAAAATGGGTCGAAACTTATCACCCCGGTTCATCCCTGAAAGAGGAAATCGCCAAACCTATGGTGACTTTTTCGCCTCGAAATATCGGGCTTGATGAGGAACTGGAATACGAAAATCTGTTCACATCGGCTGATCTTGAGGGAAACAAGCTGGTTGGTCG
>JBCCMF010000052.1:0-19951 GCA_039026435.1 Bacteroidota bacterium | reverse complement strand
GCCGTGGCACGACCAGTGGGTGCTGCGCAATCACGTCTACCCGGCTGCCGACACGTGGCCCGTCCACGAGCTGTGGTTCGAGAACCGCTACAACCCGCCCGTGAACGAGTACACCGTCAACCAGACCATCGGCAAGGCGGCCGCCGCGTATGGCTACCTCACCAGCGACCAGCCCGGCCCGCCGACGGGCGTGGGCACTGTCGATGAAGCGCCTGCGCTGTCGTTTCGGCTGGAGGCGGCCTACCCGAACCCGTTCGACACCCGCACCACGCTCACCTTCGCGCTGGATACTCCATCGGACGTGACGCTAGAGGTGTTCGACGTGCTGGGCCGCCGCGTCCGCACCCTGGTCGATGCCAGCTCTGACGCGGGCACGCACCGTATCGCCTGGGATGGCGCGGATGATGCTGGGCATGCCCTACCGCCGGGCGTCTACTTGTACCGCATCCAAGCCGGACTGCACGCCGCCACCCGCTCCCTCGTTCGCCTTCCCCGATAGGCTCGCTCATGCGTCTCCGTCTCATCCTCTTCCCCGTTTTCGTTCTCTGCGGCGCGCTACTCCTCACGCCCGCTGCTCGCGCGCAGGCTGTTTATGCACCCGTCACCTCCCAGATTGCCGCGGTCGATTCGGCACGTGCTCTCGCGCAAGCCCATCTCGACACGCACGGATTGCCGGGCCTCGCCATTGCGGTGGCTGTGGGGGATGACGTGGTGTGGTCGGAGGGGTTTGGGTATGCCGATCTGGAGCACCGCGTGCCGGTGTGGCCCACGACCAAGTTTCGCATCGCCAGCATCTCGAAGCCGCTCGCCGCGGCCGCTGTGGCTCGGCTCGTGGAGGAAGGAAAGCTGGATGTGGACGCTCCAGTACAAACCTACGTGCCCTACTTCCCGGAGAAGGCCCACGTGGTGACCACGCGCCAAATCGGCGGGCATCTGGGCGGCATCCGGCACTACCGGGGGCAAGAGGTGCTGCTCAACGAGCGCTTCGTGAGCGTGCAGGAGGGCATCGGCATCTTCAAGGATGACGCGCTCATCCATCCGCCCGGCTCGGCCTACGCGTATAGCAGCTACGGCTGGAACCTGATCAGCGCCACTGTGGAGGGGGCATCGGGACAGGACTTCCTGTCGTACATGCGCGCCGAGGTGTTTGCGCCGCTCGGCATGCACCATACCGTGGCCGATCACGTGGACAGCCTCATCGTGCAGCGGGCCCGTCAGTATGTGAGGAGCAGCGAGGGGCATTGGATGAACGCGCCTGCGGTCAACAACAGCTACAAGTGGGCGGGCGGCGGCTTCCTCTCGACTACCGAAGACCTCCTCCGCTTTGCCCAAGCGCACCACGAGCCTGGCTTCTTTGCGCAAGAGACGCTCGACCTCTTGTTCACCGAGCAGCAGACGACCGCGGGCGAGGGCGTGGACTATGGCTTCGGGTGGCAACTGCGCATCCTGGACGACGGACGCTCATTGATCGCCCACAACGGCGGCGCGGTAGGCGGCACCACGCGCCTCGTCTTCAACCCCGAGACGCGTGTCACCGTAGCGCTACTCATCAACCAGCAAGGGGCCGACCTCAGCCTGGCCAATGCTGTGCTCGACTTGTTTGAAGCCGCTCAATGAGCTCGCTCTTCGCATGGAGCTTAGCAGCACTGTTACTTCAGCAGCACCAGCGAGCCCGTAGCCGAGAACGCGCCCGCTTCGATGCGGTAGAGGTACGTGCCGCTGGGCAGCGCGGCGCCGTCGAAGGCAAACGTGTGGCGCCCCGTAGCCTGACGCACGCCGTCGAGCAGCACCCGCACCTCGCGGCCGAGTACATCATACACGGCGAGACGTACGGGCACGGCTTGGCCGAGGTCGTAGGCGATGGTCGTCTGCGGATTGAACGGGTTGGGATAGGCGCCGTGCAGCGCGAAGCCGTCCGGTAGCGTCTCCTCGGCTTCGTTGGCTACGTTCGAGGGGTTCCACGCGGCAACTCCGAAGGAGGCGGCATCGCCTGTGAAGCGATAGGGCGATGCGCCTTCGATGAACGCATTGGCGTCGTTCCACACGCCAGCCAGCACCGCCTGATCAGGCCTGCCGCCATCGTCACGACCGCCCCACTGCGCAAAGTCCACGTACACATCGGGACTCGTGGAGCTGAACGTGTTGGTCGAGAAGAGGCCGATGTTGTCGGCACCCGTCTCCGCCAGCCCCGTCGCTACATCCAAGACCGCTTCCTCATCGGGCGAGAGCACCAGATCGGCGCCCGTCACCTGCTCGTACTGCCCCACCTCTAGGCAGAACCAGTACCCGCTGATGTCCACCTCTTCGGTGCCGAAGTTCTTCACGCGGATGCGGTTGTTGGCCGGGTTGATGGCGATCATACGCACCGCAGCCGTGCGCGCCTGCCACACGGGACTGCCGAAGGCGCCCGCCGCGAGATCGCCCACGTAGTACGGCGCACTACCCATGATGAACGCGTTGGCGTCGTCCCAGCGGCCTGCCATCAGCGCCTTGTCCACGCGCAAACCCTCAGCGCCCCACTGGGCGTAGTCGCGCAGCGCGGCCGGGTTGCCGTTGTTGAAGCCGAGCAGGTTCGTCGAGTAGAGCATCAGCCCGCCCTGGCCATCGAGCACGCCGCCCTCGGCCACCACACGCACGGCTACGCGCTCGCCTGGGGCCAGCAGCAAGCTACCTTCGACGACTTCCACCTCTTCGGGATTCCCCAAATGCGGGTAGATGCCCGGCTGGGTGCAGAAGAAGAAGCCCGAGAGGTCCAGCGCTACGTCGTCGGCGTTTTCGATTACGACGAGGTCGTTGGCCGGCACGATATGCGTCATGCGGATCTCGGTATCGCCCAGCCAGAAGTCGGTACCCGCATCGGCGGTGGTGCCGAGGAAGGTGTACGGCGCGGCGCCCGTGGCGAAGCGCTCGGCATCGTCCCAGCGGCCCGCCGTGACGGCTTGCCCCACGCGCGTGGACGCCGTGACGCCGCCCCAGGTGACGAAGTCGAGCATGACGGTGGGATCGGTGGTGCCAAAGGAGGCGCTGGCCAGCAACGCCAGCTCGTCGTTGGCGATCAGATCGGTGATGGGGTTGAAGTTGCCGGACTGGCCATCGGGGCTGATGTTGACGACGACTTCTTCCATCGGCTCAAGCACGAGGTCCCCGGAGACGATGGCGACGGAGGCGGATTCGCCAATGCGGTCGTACTGGGGGCGTTGGCAGAGCCAAAAGTCGGAGATATCAACGGTGTCGGAGCCGAAGTTTTTGATGGTGACCCACTCGTTCTCGGGGTTGACGGCGACCAAGCGCACGTCTTGAGCCTGGGCATCCTGCGGCATGAGGATGCTTGCCCATACGACGAGGGCGAAGGCGAGGGTGGCAAAAAGCCGAGCGGTCAGCGCAGGGCGGCGGCGGGTGGCGTGGTAGGCGTGGTTCATCAAGGCGCAGGGTAACGTGAGGGTTCAAACAACCGACGCCCGCTGGTGCCTGCCACATGGTCGATGCGACGGCGTGGCGCGAAGCGTCGCCTCCAAGAGTGCACGAGTGTACCGCGATGACTACGCCGCCAACCGTAAAAATCAATGGCCGTGTGCAAACCTGTCCATCACCCTGTGGGAGCAGCGTGTCTGCGTCATCCGCCGGACGACGCTACAGACCGGGAGATGTGCGTTCAGTGTGGCCTCCCGAACAGGACGCAGCACGTCCCAAACTTGGATACCAAAACCTCCGATTCTCAGTGCCCGCCCGCCGTCACGCGCATCATCTCCTCGACGGACGTGTCGCCGAGCTTGACGATCTCTTTGGCGGAGTCGTTGAGCGTCAGCATGCCGTCGCGCAGGGCGGCATCGCGGATGGCGTCTTCGTCGATCTTCGTCTCGCTCTCCACGATCAGGTGGCGGATCTCGCGGCTGAAGCGCATCGTCTCGGTGATAGCCCGGCGGCCCTTGTAGCCTACGCCCTTGCACTTGGGGCAGCTGGGGCGATGGCCCGCCTTGTAGAACGTCGTCGTTCCAATTTCCTCCTCGCTGAAGCCCATCTTCTCAAGCAGCACGCGGTCGGGGTCGTCGTCCACCACCTTGCACTCGGTGCACAGCTTGCGGATGAGGCGCTGGGCCACGACGAGGTTGATGGCGTAGGCGATGAGGAAGGGCTCCACGCCCATCTTGTAGAGACGGCTGACGGCGCTCGGCGCGTCGTTGGTGTGCAGCGTCGAAAACGTCAGGTGGCCCGTGTTGGCGAGCTTGATGGCGAGTTCGGCGGTGGGCCGGTCGCGCATCTCTCCCACCATGACGATGTCGGGGTCGTGGCGGAGGATGGCGCGGATGGCTTGCTCCAGCGTCAGCTTGTGGCTCAGCTTGATCTGCCGCACGCCGGGGATCAGGTATTCCACCGGATCTTCCACCGTGAGCACGTTCTTCTTCGGCGAGATCACCTGATAGAGCGAGGCGAAGAGCGTGGTGCTCTTGCCCGACCCCGTCGGTCCCGTCAGGATGACCATGCCGTGCGGCTGGCGGATGGCATCTTCGAAGCGCTCCAGCGCCACGTCCAGCAGGCCGAGCTTGCGCAGGTCGGTGACCACCTTGCGGTCGTCCAGGATACGGAGGACGATGCTCTCAGCCTTGATGTCTTGCGCGGCGCTCGCCACCGGGATGATCGACACGCGGAAGCGGATGAGCGTGCCGTCGATCTTGCGCTGGATGAAGCCGTCCTGCGCCATATCGCGCTCGAAGCGGTCCACGTTCAGCGAGTTGTCTTTCACGACCGCGATGAACGACTCCGGGTGGATGCGCTCCTCGCGATGCCACAGTTGCAGCTCGCCGTCCACGCGGAAGTGGATTTCGATCTGCTTGTTGGGATTGGGGATGATGTGGATGTCTGACGTGCCGCGTCGCACGCCTTCGACCAGGGTAGCCTCGAAGAGGTTGAGCAGCGACGAGCGGCTGATTTCGGCCTCCAGCGCGTCCTCGTCCAGCAGCTTCTCCTCCTCCTCCTGGAAACTCGTGCCCAGGTCGAAGGCCATGTCGTTGCCGTCTTCGATGCGCTCCAAGAACTCGTTCCGCTGAGGAAACGCCTTGATCATCGCCTCTTCAATGGCCGAGCGGTTGGCGTACTGCAGCTCGTACCGCCCGTTGCCAATGGTCTTCACGAAGCCGGGGACGTCGGGCGAGGTGGGATCGTGTGTGGCAAACACCATCGTGGCGTCGGCGCCCTTGCCGAGCAGCTCGATGGGCATGACCACCAGGTCCTGCATGCGGTGCCACTCCTCCTTCGTGTACCACTCCTCGATGCGGGTGACGAACGCGACGGCCTCCTCTTCGATGAAGTTGGCCTCTTTGAAGGCGTAGATGGTGGCGGCCTCGCGGTAGACGACCTCGGCGTTTACGCCTGGCTCGCGGGCAATCACGCGCCACAGCGCCTCGCTCTTGCCCTCGGCCTCCAGCTGCTTCCACACCTGCCACGCCGACTCGATCTGCTCCACCTCCACCAGCTGGTTGAAGAGCAGCATGATGGCTACGCGGTCGCGCAGGTCGATGGCCGAGAAGCCGTCCTCGGGCTCTGGCACAGGCGCGAACGCTGCTTTGGGCGGCGCGGCCTCCGGGGCCTGGGCGAGGTCAAACGACGGCAGCGGCGGCAGCGTCTCTAACGGGGGCAGGGCCTCAGATGGCGTCGTTTCTACCGGGGGCAGCGCCTCAGACGGTGTCTTCGCCGCTGGGATGGGCGGTGGCACCAGCGAAAGGTGGCCCTGCGGCGGTGTGGCGCCATCGCCTTGGGGGCGCGGCTGCACGGACGAGCCGCCGTAGAGCGGGTCTTCGTCGAAAGGCATCGAGAATCGGTTGGCGTCGTCGCTCATAGCAGGCAGTGGGTGTGGAGATCGGATGCGACCATACCGCTTCTGTATCGGCAGCGTAAACCCTTGCATTAAGCACGTTTTGCCCATCGGTGGCTGCAACTCGCACGCATGGCCTCACGTTACGCCACGCCTATACCTCCTTCACTGGCCTCTCTCTGCTCATGCCCTGCGTTGTCGCCCTAATCGCGCTGCTGGCGCCCCGCGTCGTCATCCTGGCCTTGTGGCTTGTCACCGAGTGGTTCACTGGCGTCTTCGACCTCTTCCTCTGGCCGCTGCTCGGCTTCCTCTTCATGCCGTTCACCATGCTCTGGTACTCGGCTGTGGTCAACTGGTACGGCGGCGCCTGGGGCACGCTCCAGATCATCGGGCTCGTCATTGCCATCATCGCCGACCTCTCGCCCTCCAGCGTCAAGCGGAAGAAGCGCTAGCCCTCCGCCTCATCCTGCCGCTGGCGCCCACAGCGACACGAAGATGGCGTTCATGGACCACCACTCGTCCTTCATCGCATCGAGGGCGCGTTGCGCCTGCGCCGTCAGGCAGTAGTACTTGCGATCGGGGCCGCTCTCCGAGGGCTCCCGGTAGACGTCGATGAGACCGTCGCACGCCATCTTGTGCAGGATCGGGTAGAGCTTGCTGTTGGACCACTGGATGCGGTCTTCGGAGAGCAGCCGCGCACGGTGGATGATCTGGTAGCCCTACGTCGGTCCGTCGGCGAGCAGCGATAGCAGCAGCGACCGCACCGAGGCCGTCATCATGGGTTTGGAAAACACGGGCGTGCCGCTGCGTCAGATGATGACCTCGCCCACGCCGACCACACAGCCAGGTTACACCGATGTCGCATTTTGCCAGCCACACGCAACAGCATCTTTACGCAGGGCTGTGGGGGCATCGAGTATCTTCTCGTTATCCTTCTCTCTGTGCAATACCTGTTATGGTTCTGACCTTCCTCGACCGTTACCGCGAGACCGGCTTGGCGGTCCTCCGCATTGGCATCGGTCTCTGCTTCGCCTTCCTGCATGGCTTCTCCAAGATGTTTTCCGGCCCCGAGGGATGGGAGGGGCTGGCCGAGGCGGGCGGCATTCCCTTCGCGCAGGTCTTCTTCGGCTTCATGGGTGCCTTCAGCGAGTTCTTCGGCGGGCTGCTGATTGCGGCGGGATGGCTCTTCCGCCCGGCCCTCTTCCTCGCGTTCTGCACCATGATGGTCGCCATCTACGGCAACATCCAGCGGGGCAATAACTTCTCGCATGCGCTAGAGCTGGCCATCGTCTTCGCCGGGCTCTTCCTGACGGGTCCCGGCCGCTACAGCCTAGACGCGGTGTTCTCGAAGTCGAAGCCTGTACGCTGACAGCCTCATGGAACCAACGACGGCAGCACCCGAGCCTTCAGAGCGCGGCCCGCTCGGCGAGGTGGCGCGATTGTTCTTCAAGCTGGGCCTGATCGCGTTCGGCGGCCCGGCGGCGCACATCGCCATGATGGAGGACGAGTTTGTGACGCGCCGCCAGTGGATCTCGCGGCAGCACTTCCTGGACCTCATCGGCGCCACCAACCTCATCCCGGGGCCGAACTCGACCGAGATGACGATGCACGTGGGCTACGAACGCGCGGGCTGGCCGGGACTGTTCGTGGCGGGCGGCTGCTTCATCTTCCCGGCCGTGGTCATCACGGGCGTGCTGGCGTGGCTGTACGTGACGTACGGCAGCCTTCCGGCTGTGGAGCCGTTTCTCTACGGCATCAAGCCCGCCGTGATCGCCGTCATCCTAGGGGCGCTGTGGAAGCTCGGTAAGAAGGCGGTGAAGGGGTGGCGGTTCGCCGTGCTCGGCCTCGTGGTGGCGGCCGCTGTGATAGCGGGGCTGGGCGAGGTGCCCGCGTTGCTCATCGGCGGCGTCATCGGCATGCTGTGGCTGAAGTTCTCGGGCTACGACGGCTCGCGGTCGGCGTCGGCGCTGCTGCCGATCCTGTTTCAGGACACGGCGCCGGGCGCAGTGGCCGCCGGAGCAGGCGTGGCCGCAGCAGGCGCGGTGGCGAGCGTGTCGGCGTGGAAGCTGTTCTTCTTCTTCTTCAAGGTCGGCGCCATCCTGTACGGCAGCGGCTACGTGCTCGTGGCGTTTCTCGAGGGCGGCCTCGTGCAAGACCTCGGCTGGCTCACGCAAGGGCAGCTCCTCGACGCCATCGCTGTGGGACAGTTCACGCCCGGCCCGGTGCTCTCCACCTCCACCTTCATCGGCTACCTCATCGCCGACATCCCCGGCGCCATCGCGGCTACGCTCGGCATCTTCCTGCCGTCGTTCTTCTTCGTCTGGATGCTCAACCCGCTGATCCCGCGCTTGCGCAAATCGGTGTGGCTCTCGGCCTTCCTCGATGCCATCAACGTGGCCGCCGTGGCGCTGATGTTGGCTGTGACGATCCAGCTGGGCATGGACACGCTGATTTCGTGGCAAGCCGTTCTCATCGCCGCACTCTCGGCCGTGCTGGTGCTGCGCTTCAAAGTCAGCGCATTGTGGATCGTGGCCGGAAGCGCCGTCCTCGGCTGGCTGCTGTCGATGGTTTGAGTCCGAAGGTCAGCAGGTCTAAGGTCCGAAAGTCTAAGGTACCCATTCCTCCGACGTTGACCTCTCAACCTGTCGCCCCCAAGACCCACAGCGAGCGAATGCGAGCGTCCGAAGACCGAGTGCCTAATCCTCAAGAGCCTCCAGTGACGCCAAGCCACGCTCTTGGCACGTAGTCAAACAGGTCCGTGGCGAGCATGGTGTTGGGCGGATGCGTGGCCGTGTAGGCTTCGGCGGCGCGCCCCGTCAAGTGGAGAGCGCAGACGGCGGCGTGGAAGGGCGAACAGCCTTGGGCGATGAGGCCCGCGGATATGCCGGCCAGCACATCGCCTGTGCCTGCGGTGGCGAGCGAAGGGCTCTGCGCCGTGGCAACGTACACCGGGCCTGCCGGCTCGGCGATGACGCTGGGGTTGCCTTTGAGCACCAGGGTAGCGTTCCACTGGGCCGCGTAGCGCCGCGCCGTGGCGATGCGGTCGGTGAGGTCCACATCCGCGCCGGCCCAGCGCTTGAACTCGCCTTCGTGCGGTGTCAATACCCATCGGCCCTGGGACCGCTCGGCAAGCTGATCGGTGTGGCCGATGAACGCGTTGAGCCCATCGGCATCGAGGACACACGGTAGCGGACTTGCGCTGAGCATGCGGCGGACGAAGGCGGAGGTCGGCGCTGCACGCCCCAGGCCCGGCCCCACGAGCAGCACGTCGGCGCGGCTGAGCTTGTCGGCCAGCACGCGCTGCGCGGCTTCGCTGTCGATGCCGTCGCCAGCCATCGGCAAACCCAGCGTCATGATCTCGGTGAACTTGGCGGCCAGCAACGGCTGGACGGTCTCGGGGCAGGCGCAGATGACGTAGCCCGCCCCCGCTCGGGCGGCGGCCGTCGCAGTCATGACGGGTGCGCCCGTCAGCCCGGGCGAGCCGGCCACCGCGAGCACGGTGCCCGAGGTGAACTTGTGCCCGTCGCGCGGGCGCTGCGGCAGCCAGCTGCGCACCAGCTCATCGGTGATGCGGTAGGTGGGCGTCTCGGCCTGGACAGCGGCCATGATGTGAGGCGGAACGCCGATGTCGGCCACGACGATCTCGCCTGTGTGGTCGGGTCCGCGTCCCATCAGCAGCCCGGCTTTGTGGGCGGCCATCGTCACGGTCAGCTCGGCACCGACGGCGGCGCCCAGCACCACGCCTGTATCGGCGTGCAGGCCTGTCGGGATATCGACAGCCACGACGGGCACATCGGACGCGTTCAGCGCATCCACCCAGGCGCGCATCGGCTGGCGCACGGCGCTGCTGAGCCCGATGCCGAGCATGGCGTCGATGACCAGATCGGCAGCAGCCAGCACATCGGTGGCCGTGTCGCTCGCACGACGCAGGCGGAGCCGCTTGTCCGCATCGTGCTCAGCCAGCGTGTCGAGCAGCGCAGCGTTGTGGCGCGTGCCTTCGGTCATCGCCTCGCGCCCGCCAAACTGTACGACGGTCACGTCGGCCCCTCGGGTGTAGGCCACGCGGGCCATCACCAGCCCGTCGCCGCCGTTGTTGCCCTTTCCGGCCAGGACTACGACGCGTTTCCCCGCCCAAGCCCCAAAGCGCGCTTCCACGGCCGCGCAGGCCGCGCGGCTGGCCGTCTCCATCAGCGTCAGGCTGGGCAGGCCGAACGTGTCGATGGTCTGCTGATCGGCAGCGCGCATCTGCGCAGCGGTGAGGACGGGCGACATCGGCATCCGGTCAGGTGTGGGCAGTACGTTCAGCGAAGTGGCATGACGAGCGTGTCCTCGATGGCGGTCTCCCAGCGGGCGCGCACCTCGGGCAGCGTGGTAAACCACGCGAGGGGTTCAGCCGGATCGAACGGGTCGAGCGTGCCGCCATCCCACACGCCGTTGCCGTTGCGGTCGCCGATGAGGCGCAGCCGATAGCCGCCGCCTTCGGGCAGCCGAGCAAACACGAACGCTCCTGTGGAATCGACCGTGGCGCGTTGGAGCAGCACCTCGTCGGCGGTGCGGTAGAGCTCGGCGATGAGTGTTACGGCGCCGCTGTCGGCGCGGGCCACGCCGCTGAGTTCGCCCAGGTAGTCGGCGCTGATGCGCTGGAAGCGCTGGGTGTACACCGTATCGGCCGAGGCGAGGGCGCTGGCGTCCACGCGCAGCTCGGCGATCTGGCCCGAGGCAAAGCCGTCGGCGAACGTGACGGCGTAGCGCACCCCATCGGTGGTGGCGGCCGAGAAGGCGAGGGCCTGGCCTGTGGTGTCTTGAGCCGTCAGTGCCGCGCGCAATACGCCGGCGGGGACGGCTTGGTTGAAGCGCACCGTGGGCTGCTGGTCGGCAGGTACGATGAGCGCGCCCGCATCGCTGGTGGTCAGCCCCTCCGGCAGGAAGGCCTCGAAGCGCACCTGCGTAGTGTCGGCGAAGAGGCGCGGCGCAAAGGCCACCGTGTCGGGTACGAGCGGGTTGAAGCTCGAATCCGTGAGCGCGGCCGCGATGAGGGTGTACGGGCCGGGCGCCAGCGAGTCGGTGACGAGGTAGGCCAGCGTGGCATCGCCGGGGCGCAGGTAGAGGCGCCGCAGCACATCCAGGCGCGTGCCCAGCGAGTCGCGCACCACCCACTGCGCCAAGTCGAGGCTGTCGAGGCGGATGCCCTCGGAGAAACGCAGCGTGTAGCGCTGGCTGGAGAGGCTGCGGATGCGCTCCAGCTCGGGGCCGAGCGTGTCCTGCGGCACGCGCAGGAGCCACCGCAGCGAGTCGGGGCTGACCTGTAGGGTATCGGCCAGCACGACGCCACGCGGCGGCACGGCAAACCGCTCGAACGGCTCCAGCTGGCGGTTCTGGTTGAGGTCCTGCACGGCCACCACGTGATACGGCTGCTGCGTCAGGTACTTGAACGCGAAGGTGCCGTCGTCGCCCGTCTGCGTGCGGTACGATGGCCGCTCCGGCAGCGGCGACGGCACCGTGCGGTCGGGCGCAGCATAGGCGTACACGTCGATGCCCGCCACGGGCTCGCCGGCCAGCGGCTCCATCACTTTCCCGGTCAAGCGTCCTCGGCTGATGGTGGGCCCTGTGGAGAAGGCGATGGTGATCGGCTGCTTCAGCGATACGCCGCGTGCATCGCGCAAATCGGTGTCCAGCGCGATGATGTAGGTGGTGTTCTCGCGGAGCGGATCGCGAAACGACAGCGTCACCGTCCGGCGCTGCCACGTGATGTCGGGCAGGCGCTCGGGCTCAGGCGTGATGTTGAGCGCGGTGAAGAACGACGACGTGTTGAGGTACTCCGAGAACGTGATCGTCATGCGCTGCGCGTCCATGTTCACGGCCTCATCGGGCGGGTCGCTCTCCACGATAGACGGCGGCTCCTGGTCCGGCGGACCACCCGTGGGGGCCACGGGCACCGCACACCCGGCTACGAGCAACAGCAACATGTACCACCGAGCCATCGGCACGCCTTGGATGCTTTGGACGGCGCTTCCTACGCCCCCGCTCTGCCGAGTTCCATCCGGTCACCACGCCTGTGCCGCCCTAACTTATTAAGTATTAAATCTAGTAATCTTTCGTTTGGGTGTGGCGCTGACGACCCGTATCTTTGCGAAAACTCCCCATTCCGTGCCACGCGCGGTGTGGCTACCCTTGAGTCCCTTCTCGGCGTACCTCTCGCCATCGGCCCACGCGCTGCTTCACGCCATTGGTCCCCACCAGACCGTATGCTCCGTTTTCCTTGCCCTTACTGTGCGGCGCACGACGGCGCTGCCACGGCACCGCCCACCCCGTACCGGAGGTTCTTCGAGCTTTCGCTGGATCTGGTGTGCGTGGCCGATGCTGAGGGGGTCTTCTTGGACGTGAACCCCAGCTTCACACGCGTGCTGGGCTACGCGCCCGACGAGCTGGTGGGGCATCACTTCACCGCTTTCGTTCACCCCGACGATGACGAGGCTGCGCGGGCCGAACTGGCCAAACTCGCCAAGGGGCTCCCGACGGTTGCGTTTGAGAACCGCTACCGCCGCCGCGACGGGCAGTACCTGTGGCTTTCGTGGAATGCCACGCCTGATGAGGGCGGGCTGATCTACGCCATCGCCCACGATGTCACCGAGCAGAAGGAGACCGAGCGGGCGCTGGCGATGCAAACCAAGTGGCTCAAGCGTGCCGAAGAGATGGCGCAGGTGGGGCATTGGCGCGTCAACGTGGCCGATGGCACCGTGGAGTGGTCAGACGAGATCTACCGCATCCACGGCCGCGACCGTGCCACCTTCACGCCCACGCTGGAGCTGGCCATCAACGCCTACCACCCCAACGACCGCGAGCGCGTGACCCAGGTGGTGCAGACGGCCATGCGCAGGGGTACCCCCTTCAGCTTCGACCTACGCCTCGTGCGGCCCGATGGCAGCATCCGCTACGTGCGGGCACGCGGCGACGTGGCGCTCGACCAGCACGGGCAGGTGGAGACCCTCTTCGGCGTCTTTCTGGACGTCACCGATGACCACGACCTCCGCAGCGCGCTGGCCCTCTCACAAGTCAACTTCACGACGATCTTCGAGGCCGTGCCCGATGCCATCGTCTTCCTCGACGGCGCCTACCGGATCCGGCTGGCCAACCCGGCCTTTGCGCGGCTGTTTGCGTTCCCCGCGCCGAGCGCTGCCGAGAGCAAACCGCTGGCTACGCTCCTGCCGTCCGCAGCCGCCCTGGCCGACGTCCAGGCGCACGGCTTCACGCTTACCGAAGCGGCGGAGCTGACGCTCTGCAGGCAGGACGGCACCACCTTCACGGGCGATTTCCTGGGCGTGGATCTGAGCAGCGCCACAGCGCCGGGGCAAGCTGGATACCTCGCTGTCATCCGCGACGTCACACAGCGGCAAGCGGGTGTCCAATCGCTGAAGGATTACGCCGAGCTGCTGCAACGCCGCAACGACGAACTTGAGCAGTTTGCCTACATCGCCTCGCATGACTTGCAGGAGCCGTTGCGCACCATCAGCAGCTTCACGGGCCTCTTTGCCCAGCGGTACCAAAGCCACATCGACGACACGGCGGATGACTTTATCCGCTACATCGTGGAGGCTGCTGACCGCATGCAGAAGCTGATCAATGATCTGCTCTCGTACTCCCGCATCGGGCGATGGGAGCCGCAATTCGCTTCTGTGGACACTGACCAAGTGGCACGCGAGATCGTCGGTAGCATGCAAGCGGCGCTTGAGCAGCGCGGCGCCATCGTGCACATCGCCGAGGTCCTGCCGGGCCTCACCTGCGATGTCCGCATGCTCAGGGTGCTCATCACCAACCTGATCAGCAACGGTATCACGTACAACACGGCCGAGGTGCCTACCCTCCACATCGCTGTTGCAGCGCGCAACGATGACTATGTACTGTCGGTACGCGACAACGGCATCGGCATCGAGCCGCAATTTCATCAGCGTATCTTCGAGATGTTCAAGCGCCTGCATGGCCGCGAGGCATACTCGGGTACGGGTATCGGCCTATCCGTCTGCAAAAAAGTAATGGATGCGCACCACGGCGCCCTCTGGGTCGAGTCCGCCCTTGGCGAAGGCGCTACCTTCTACGCCGCCTTTCCACGCGCGCTGTCCTAGCGCGTCCAACAGCCCACAGCCCTGTTTTTGTATGCTATTAGCTGCTGAGATCCTGCTCGTAGAAGACAACCCGGCAGACATCCGCCTCACGCAAGAGGTGCTGGCCGACTCGAAGCTGAAGAACAACCTCCACGTTGTGAAGGACGGCGCAGGCGCGCTCGATTTTCTGTATCAGCGCCATGAATACGCCGACGCACCGCGGCCAGACTTGGTGCTGCTAGACCTGAACCTGCCCGGCGTTGATGGGCACCAGGTGCTCAAGACGGTGAAGAACGATCCGGCGTTGCGGACCATTCCCGTGGTCATCATGACCACTTCCTCGGCCGACGAAGACATCCTCTCTACGTACGAGAACGCGGCCAACTGCTACGTCACCAAGCCGCTCGACTTCGACCAGTTCATCAAGGTCGTGGAGACGCTGGAAGAGTTCTGGTTCACCATCGTGCGCCTGCCCCATCCCGACGCCTAGGTCAGTCCTTGCGCCGCAGACGGTAGTACGGCCCGTCGAGCGTGTAGCCCGTGTAGCGCTCCAACAGCCGCCGCCGGAACTTGAACAGCGCGCGGTACGGCCAGGCCTCCGCTTTTTCGATGATCTCGGCGGGCACACCCATCGCGTGCGCCGCTTCCTGATGGCTCAACCCCTCGGCTTCTCGGACTTCACGCGCCAGCTCCGGCAGATCCCGGCGCGTCACAAACCGCCCCTGGACCTCTGGGTAGTGCGAGAATCGTTTCATGGCCATGCCTCGTGTTGCTTATGCGACGCTGGCGCCCACGGCAGTCCTTGGCAAATGATCCCACGCGCACTCAATTATCTTTGCTATCAAATTATATTGACTGATTTTATTAGCATAAACGCATCATTTTTACACTATTATTGAGGCCATTGGCTGCCATGACGTTTATTACGCAGGCACCCACCGATGCCGCGTCGGGCGCAAGGTGTGCGCTCCTCACAGCTCGTCGCCGCAGTACTTGCAGTACACCGCATCCGGGGCATGGCCGGTGGAGGCGCAGGCGGAGCACGAGCGGGCGCTGGCCATGCTCTCGCGCTCGGCGCGCGTCAGCTCTACCGTCACGATGCCCGTGGGCACGGCGATGATGGCGTAGCCGAGGATCATGACGATGGAGGCCAGGAACTGCCCGAGATCGGTCTGCGGCGAGATGTCGCCGTAGCCCACGGTGGTGAGGGTAACGATGGCCCAATAGATGCTGCGGGGGATGCTGGTGAAGCCCGTCTCGGGGCTCTCGATGAGGTACATCAGCGAGCCGACGATCACCACGAGCGTGACCACGGTGAACATGAACACGGTGATCTTGCGGCTGCTGGCGCGGAGGGCCTCCTTGAGCAGTTGCGCCTCCTCCAGAAACTGCACGAGCTTGAGCACACGGAAGACGCGCAGGATGCGGAGCAAGCGGATGACCAGCAAATACTGCGTGCCGGGCAGCAGCAGGCTCAGGTAGGTGGGCAAGATGGCCAGCAGATCCACCACGCCGAAGAAGCTGAAGATGTACGTGCGCGGCTTGGCGACGGCGTAAATGCGTAGGGCATACTCAATGGTGAACAGGATCGTGAAGCCCCACTCGGCCACCCGCAGCAGCGGGCCATAGTCTGCTGCGATGTGCGCGATGCTCTCCAGCATGACCGCCGCCACGCTCATCACAATGGCGATGATGAGGGCCACATCGAACGCCTTGCCCGCCGGGGTGTCGGCGCCGAAGATGATGTCGTGGGTGCGTTGCCGGACGGGGGACTGGTGCATCAGGCGGCCGTCGGTTGGTGCTCGTACAGGTAGAAGGCTACGACGGCGAGCGCATGCGAGATGACGCCCTCGCGCACGAGGCGCGGCACGTCGGCGGGGTCGATGAGCACCACTTCGATGTCTTCGGCGCCGTCCAGCATCAGCTCGCCCACCTTGGTGACGCCGTGCGCCACGAACATGTGGCAGCGGTTGTTTTGGATGGCGGGGTTGGGCGCGATGGGGCCGAGGTAGGTGAGGTCTTCGAGGGCGGCGGTGTCGTAGCCCGTCTCCTCGCGCATCTCGCGCCGCGCCGCCGTGAGCGGGTCCGGGTCTTCGGGATCGATGATGCCGCCGGGGATCTCCAGGCTGATCTCTGCGGTGCCGTGCCGGAACTGGCGCACGAAGACGTACTGGCCGTCGGGCGTGATGGGGATGATGTTGACCCAGTCGCGCCCTTCGATGACGTAGAACGTGTGGTGGTTGCCCGTGCGCGGCGAGATGCGGTCGTCGGCGCGGACGGTGAAGACGCGGCAGTCGGCCACCTGGCGGCTACCCGTGCGCTCCCAGTGCTGGAGCTGGCTCATGCGGCTACCTCCAGCGCGCCCGTCGCGAGCGCGTGGTCGATGGCGGCATCTAGCGCGGCGCCGTGGGGCGCGAGGGCGGCAGCGGTGAGGGGCGCGGTGCCCGTGAGCAGCGCCGCCGCCTCGGGCGTCATATCGGCAAACGCGGTGCCGCTGACGAGCAGGGTGGCGTGGCCGTCGGGCTGGGCGAAGAACGCCAGCTCGGGCACGCTGCGGCGGCGGAACGTGGCGCCCTCGGCCAGCGCCGTGCGCCAGTCGATGGCCTCATCGGTGGCGTCCTCCTCGTCGTCATAATAGTCATCGTACGACGGGCGGCGCGGGCGCGTCAGGTACTGCCCCAGCCACGCATCCAGCGTGGTGCGGTCGCCGAGGGCGTCGGTCAACATCGCGCGCAGGCGGCCGAGTTCGGCGCCGGTGATGAGGCCGGGCGCCTCAGCGGGTGCGAGGTCTTGATCTGCGTAGCGCTCCGCGTCGTCGTCCTGCTCGGTCAGCTCTTCCAGCAGCTTCAGCAGCAGATCCTGCGGGCTCGGCGCCCGGAAGCCGACGGAGAACGTCATGCAGTCGTCGATGGCCACGCCGTGGTGGGCGATGCGCGGCGGCAGGTAGAGCACATCGCCGGGGGCGAGCACCCACTCGGCGTCGGCCTCAAAGTCGGCCAGCATGCTCACGTCCATGTCCGGCACGAGCACTTCGTCCTGCACGGGCGTGTGGTTGATGCCCCAGCGGCGGTGGCCCCAGCCCTGAATCAAGAAGACGTCGTAGTTGTCGATGTGTGCGCCCACGGTGCCGCCCTCGGGCGCATAGCTCACCATCAGGTCGTCCAGGCGCCAGTTGGGCACGAAGCGAAAGCGGTGCAGCATCTCGTTCATCGCGGGCACCAGCCGGTCCACCTCCTGCACGAGTACAGTCCACTTCGACTCCGGCAAGTCGGCCAGCTCGTCGGGCGCTAACGGCCCGTAGTGCAGCTGCCACGGGTAGTCGCCGCCCTCCTCCATGATGAGGCGCGAGGTGGCATCGGGCTCGCAGGCCAAGCCGAGCAGGTCCTGCGGCGTAATGGGCGATGCGAAGTCGGGGAAGACGCCCCGGAGCAGCACGGGCTGCTTCTGCCAGTAGGTCGTCATGAAGTCGGCCACGCTGAGGTCGCCGAGGTGTGTCATCGGTTGGGGCATGCGAGCGGGAAACGGGGAAGGGAGCGACGGGCTAGTCCATCAGCCACGAAATGAGCTGGAACACGGGCCACGCCATCAGCGCGATCATCACAAACGCCATCCACACGCGCGACGTCTTCTGCTGCGGCAGGTCGTAGCCGCAGTACGGGCAGACGTCCGCCTCGGCGTCGATCTCCAGGGCACAAGATGGGCATTCGAGGGTGCGGGACATGGGCGCGGCATGCGTGGCAAGTGGCGGCCGTGCCACGATACCGCGCCGGATGGAGTTCCCTCGCTGGCGCTGGCGGTGTCATCGGATCGAGACCGTCTTCCGGCCGTTGAGGACGCTGCGAGCCGCCCCGTGACGCACCGCTTGCCCAAGCCGCCGTTGCTCATCAGCAGAAGGTCTTCCATGCCGGGACCCACTCTATCTATTCGAACCATGACGCCGAGCGATGTAGCCCTCGCCGTCGATTGGGCAGCCGCCGAGGGATGGAACCCCGGCCTTCACGACGCCTCGCTGTACCCGCTGGCCGATCCAGCGGGATTCCTGATTGGGTACCTCGGGGCAACGCCCGTGGCGACGATCTCGGTGGTCCGGTATGGCGATGGCTTCGGCTTTCTGGGGTTCTACATCGTGGCACCCGAACACCGTGGGCGCGGCTACGGCCTGCAAATCTGGAACGCGGGCATGGACTACCTGAAAGGCTGCAACGTGGGGCTCGATGGGGTGGTGGATCAGCAGGCGAACTACCGGAAGTCCGGCTTCACACTGGCGTACAGCAACATCCGCTACGCGGGAGGTACGACGCCTGCGCTTCCCGAGCACGCCGACCTCGTGGATGTAGCCGAGATCCCGTTCGAAGCGATTCAGGCCTATGACCGCGCCTTCTTCCCGGCAGCCCGCGATGCATTCTTGCAGGCGTGGATTGCGCAACCCAATAGCCACGGCTACGGCGTGATGAGAGACAAGCGGCTGCGTGGCTATGGCGTCGTCCGCACCTGCCGCGTGGGCCACAAGATCGGCCCGCTCTACGCCGACGATGCTGAAGTCGCTGAGGTGCTCTTCCAAGCCCTGGCTTCAACGACCGATCCAGCGGATCCTGTCTACCTCGACGTGCCATCGACCAACCCTGCAGCCGTCCGCTTGGCAGAACGGTGTGGCATGACGCCCGCATTCGAGACGGCGCGGATGTATACGGGCGCCGCGCCCGAGATACCGCTGAGTCGGCTCTACGGGGTGACATCGTTTGAAATTGGGTGAGCGGCGCCTTGCCTTCGCAGGGGTACACACCTAAGCTACGGCCTGAGACTCTTCCACTCGCTCGCCTCTGCCATGCGCCCCTTCAGCCTCCTCGCGCTCCTCGTCCTTGCCTCCGCGTGCCAGCCTGCCGCTGAACCTCCAGCATCGGCCACGCCCGCTGACCTCGTGCCCGCGTGGTCGCAGGAGGCGGTGTGGTACCAGATCTTCGTCGAGCGCTTCCGCAACGGCGACCCCGGCAACGACCCGCGCCTGCAAGACATCCAGAACTCGTACCCGCACGTCTTCCCCGATACGTGGCAGCCCACGCGCTGGACGCAGGACTGGTACGCGCCCGATCCGTGGTTCGCCGACACGGGCGAGGACTTCTACTTCAACGTGCAGGCGCGGCGGTTCGGCGGCGACCTCCAGGGCGTGCTCGACCAGCTCGACACCCTCGCCGACCTCGGCATCACGGCCATCTACTTCAACCCGCTCAACGATGCGCCGTCATTGCATAAGTTCGACGCGCGCAACTACCGCCACATCGACCGCAACTTCGGCCCCGACCTCGACGGCGACCTCGCCATCATGGAAGCCGAAGACCCGCTCGACCCCGCCACCTGGCAGTGGACAAGCGCAGATCGGCTCTTCCTGCAGGTGATCGAAGAAGCCCATGCACGGGGCATCAAGGTCGTGGTCGATTACTCGTGGAACCACACCGGCATCACGTTCTGGGCGTGGCAGGATGTGCTGGAGAACCAAGCCGACTCGCGCTTCGCCGAGTGGTACCAAGTCAACACGTTCGACGACCCCAATACGCCGGAGAACGAGTTCGATTACGAGGGATGGGCGGGCGTCCCCACGCTGCCGAACCTGACGAAGGTGGGCGTACCGGACGACTTCCACGGCGGCGCGGTGGAGGGCAACCTGCACCCCGAGGTGAAGGCGCACGTTTTCAACGTGACGCGGCGCTGGCTGGACCCGAACGGCGATGGCGATCCGTCGGACGGCATCGACGGGTACCGGCTGGACGTGGCGGAGCAGGTGCCGCTGGGCTTCTGGCGCGACTACTACCGGTTCGTGAAGGACATCAACCCCGACGCCTACCTCGTGGGCGAGATCTGGTGGGAGGCGTGGCCCGACGGCATGATGGACCCGCGCCCGTGGCTCGACGGCGTCTTCGATGCGGTGATGAACTACCGCTGGTACAAGGCCACGCGCGGCTTCCTGGCCGATGCGCCGCCGCGCCTCTCGCCCTCGGGCTACGTGGCCCACCTCGACTCGCTCGAAGCGGGCATCGACATGGCGTTC
>JBCCMF010000051.1:0-20278 GCA_039026435.1 Bacteroidota bacterium | reverse complement strand
TTTCTTTCCGACTTGGATATTTGAGTAATTGACATTACGTTATTGCCATTACTTCTCATATCGGATACTAATACCAGCTCTGAGAAATGATTGTGCGACCGGGTTTGTCATCCCGAGCGAAAGCCAAAGGCTGTAGCCGAGGGATCTCCCCAGTTCAAGAATTGCGCAACCTCAAAGTGGGAGATCCCTCGGCTACGCTCGGGATGACAAGATTAGACGGTGTGATGCACTGTGAACTTTCAGAACTGGTATCAGGCTTCATAGATCATAGCGAGTTACAGTTCATCTGTCGCTCGATCATGCAACACGATGTCTGAGCGGCGAGGTGGCCCATCGTTTCCAGGCAGCCCACGCGACTACTCCACTCGCCGTAAACGAGAATAGTGTCATGAGAATCGACATCCCCTCGCCCGTGCTGACGGCACTTCCAATGCGCCAAAGCTGGAAAAGGGTAAAACCGACTGTGCACACCATCAGAACAACACGCAGTATAGCATGTTTATGCCTCATGTAGCTCGCTGCACTCGCCAAGCCGGTCAACACAGCCACATATCCTGTATATGGTAGGAGTCCAGCTACGGAGCCACTGATGCCTGCAGCAGCACCCCAGAGTGCTAGGCTAAACACCCCTACTGCCCGGGTGCGATGTGTGGCGTTGACCTTAAATAGCATATACACCACACCAAAGTAGACCAACACGTCAGCGATCTTAAAAAGCAATACCATTAACGCAATGCCCATTTGCCAAACTTGCATGGTCACCATCACGCTAACGCTCCCTTCTGTCACAGGAGCTGTAGGTATCAACGCTTGCATAAGCAACAGGGACAGGATGAGCACGATATAAACACCCAGGCTTGTCATCGCTAACAGGCGAAGGCGCCTTATCCAACCTTTGCTGTGTGCATCCACCTGCTCAAAGTCGGCGCGTAGATTACTCGGCGTGCCCAGCGAGGCTCGTACGGCGTCGAAGGCTTCCGATAGCCGCTCGCCCGCCGCGATGCGCTCGGCGACGCTGTCGCGCAGATGCGCCTCCAACTCGTCGATCTCGTGGCGGGCGAAGGCGGCGTCGCGCTCGAAGGCGGTGCGCCACTCGGCGATGGCGCGGTCTAGGTCAAACATGGCTTGGGTCCCCATAGTCCGTTGAGTACGTCGTGTGCCAGCGTCCACTGCTTCCGCTGCTGCTCCAGTTCCTTCACGCCCCCCGGCTTGATGCGGTAGTACTTGCGGCGGCGTCCCTGCTCTGATTTCCCCCAGTACGACTCGATCAGCCCTTGCTCCGCCAGGCGGTACAGGACAGGGTAGAGCGCCCCCTCGGCCCATTCGATCTGCCCGCCGGAGCGGCGTTTGACTTCCTGGATGATGGCGTAGCCGTAGCTATCGCCCTGCGCCAAGAGGCCCAGCACAATGGGCTTGGCCGATGCGGCCGTCAGTTCGCGGGATAAGCTCATCGCAAATACCTAGATGAAATAAGTATGCTTAATGATACCCAGGTTATCTAAGTATCGCAAGACCCATCCCCAAAATTCTCGCCGTGCGCTCCCGATCAATTCGCGGCCCGCGAGGAACAGCGCTTGCCTGATAGCGGTGTGTTTCCGACGATTGATACCCTACCGACCATGAATACTCGATTCCGCCCTGTTCCCACCCTTCTGCTGGCTGCGATCCTGCTGCTGACGGGCTGGAGTGTCCAGCAAACGGTACACGCCCAGTCCGCCGATGACCTGATCCAGCGGATGCAACAGCGCTACCCCAGCACCAGCACGTTTCAGATCGATTTTGAGCAAACGCTGACCTCGGACTTCACCGACGAGTCCATCACGCTGGAGGGCCAGGCGCTCCTGAGCGGCGACCGCTTCGCCATCACCTTGCCCAACCAGCGGATCATCAGCGACGGCACCACGCTCTGGCTCCACGACCTCTCCACGCAGCAGGTGCTCGTAAACGACGTAGCCACACAGGAAGGCCTCTCGCTCAACGCCATGCTCATCGACTTCGATCGCCACTACCGCGTCACGGCCGTCGAGTCGTTTGTGGAGGAGGGCGTGCTCTACCACGCGATGGATGTGCTGCCCAAAGCCGACGACGGCGTCTTCGCCGAGGCGATCCTCTGGCTCCGCGACCGCGATAACAACGTGACGCGCATCGAGGCCGTGGACTACAGCGACAACCGCACGACGTTTGTACTCACCACCACGCGGTTCGCGATGCGCACGCCCCCCAACGCGTTCACCTACACACCGCCGAGCGATGTGGAAGTGGTAGACCTTCGGAATTGATGCCTCAGCGGGTGCGCACCTGGGCGGTATGGATAGGCAGCGTGCTGTTGGGCGGGCTGCTCTTGTACCTCTCGCTGCGTCAGGTTAACTTCGACGAGGTTGCTGCGGCGTTCCGCGATGCCGACTACCGCTGGGTGGCGCCGCTTACGGCCATCGCCTTGTTGAGCCATTGGCTGCGGGCGTGGCGGTGGCGGCTGTTCCTAGACCGGCTGCCGCTGGACCGCCCACAAGCACAGCGTGCCACGACGCTCCAGGCGTTTTACTCGGTGATGATCGGCTACATGGTCAACTACGTGGCGGCGCGGCTGAGCGAGTTCGTGCGCGTAGGCAACCTGGCCGTGCAGACGCGGCAGGCCTACAGCGCCGTGCTCGGCACCGTCGTGCTCGAACGCCTGCTCGATGTGGCCGTACTCGCACTGGGCGTGGCTGTGGCGTTTGGCGTGCTGGTAGGGCGCGGCAGCGACGATCTGCTCCGGCTGTTCACCGAGCGGCTAGACACCGTCAGCCTGCCCACGCTGGCGGCGGTGGCCGTAGCGGTGCTCACAGTGATGGTTCTCGCCAGCGTGCTGCTGTGGCGATGGGCACAGCGCGGCTCGGCGCTGGCCGTGCGCGTGCGCGGCGTGCTGACCTCGTTCGCCGACGGCCTCAAAACGATCATGCGCTTAGAGCACCCGTGGCGTGTGGTGGGGGCCACGCTGGGGATCTGGCTCTGCTACGTGCTCCTGGCCTACGGCATGTTCTTCATGTTCGCCCTCGACGGCGCCTACCCGCTGACGCTCCTCGATGGGGCGGTGGTGCTGTTCATCGGTTCGCTCAGCGCGCTGGTGCCCACCCCGGGTGGTGCAGGCGCCTCGCACTTCCTGATGATCACGCTCCTCACCTCGCTCTACAGCATCGACCCCGCGTTGGCGGCATCGTACGCCGTCTTCTCGCACGGCGGCCAATGGATCCTCTACACCGTGGTAGGCGTGCTGTGTATGGCGCTGCAAGGACGCTCGGCGTTTCGCCTGCCGCCGCGCCTCGACCCCTCCCCCAATCCGTAAGTTTTGCTATGGCGCTCCGCCTTCTTGCCGGGCTCCTCGTCAGCCTGTCGAGCGCAGTGCTGGCCGTCGCCCAGACGCCGCTCGACGCTCCGCTTCGCACGCTCCCTGCGCCCGCTGTCGACATCCGGCACATCGAGGCAGAGGTTGACGTTCGCCCGTCCACACCGCGCTTCGATGTACGCCTCACTGTAGACCGCCTCACGTTCGAAGAGACCGATACGCTGTACGTCTACCTGCACGATGCCGAGGTCCAAGCGATCCAGTTCAGCGTGGCCGACGATCAGGCGTTCGAGGCGGTGTTCGCACAGCGTGGCGACACCCTGGCGATCATCACGCCGCCCTCATTCGTCAGCACCTCGCCCTTCCGCATCGCCCTGACGTATCGTGCGGTCCAGGCGCGCGACGGCGAGCTGCTGATGCTCCCGCCCTCGCGCTACACAGCGAGCCACTGGCTGCCAACGACCGAGCAGCCGTGGGACCCCGCCACGCTTGACCTTAGCTTGATGGCACCCGTCAGCCATGCCGCGTTGGGAACGGGCTACGCAGGACCCGACTCGCTGGGCGCGCATCGGTTTGTGAGTACGCAGCCCGTGGGCGTGTCGCACATCGCCGTGGCCACGGGGCCACTGTCGGTGTTTGCCGACGTCGCGGTCGCGGAGGGCCAGCCGCCTACGCCGCTCTACCTGGCGCAGCATGGCCTCACGGATGATGCCGTGTTTGCGGATCTTGGGCACCTCTCTACCATGCTGGCTACGCTCGCCGAACGCCTCGGCTACGCGTTTCCGCTGCCCTCGTACAGCGCCGTGCTCACGCCCGACGTAGCGCTCACGGGCGCCGCGTTGAGCGCCATGCCCACACCGCCAGTGTCGGCGAGCTCGGAGCGGGCGTTCCAGGCGACGCAGCATCTCGCACGACAATGGATGGCCGAGGGTGTTGTCATTGACGGCCCCTTCGATGGCTGGATGGGCGACGGGTTCAGCACCTTCCTCGCCGCCTACCTCACGGCAGATGGGGACGCCGAGGCGCTAGCGTTGCGGATGCATGCGTTGCGCGATGCGTACCTGACCGAGGCCGCGCAGTACCAGCGACCGCTCGTGTGGGATCGGTGGACGACGCCTGCGCAGCTTCAAGACGCCCACGCCGAGGCCAAGGGCGCCTGGGCCGCCTACATGCTGTATCAGGCCCTCGGCGACGCCGCCTTCTTCCGAACGCTGGGCGACTGGCTGGCTGCATCAGCCGGGCAACGCGTCGAGACCACGTCGCTGCAAGCGGCTTTCCGGGCGGCTGCGGCCTTCGCGGTGGACGCGTTCTTCGACCAGTGGGTCTACAGCGCTGGGCATCCAGTGCTTGAGGTGACCTATCGCTACGATGCGGCCGCTAGCGAGCTGGTGCTCGACGTAGCACAGGTGCAGTCGGGCGCGTTTATTCCATCGGCGTTTGCGTTCCCGCTCACGGTGTACCTCTCCACCGTCTTCGGCGATGCGACGCACACGGTAGAGGTGACCAGCGCTCGCCAGATGTTCACGCTGCCGCTGGACAACGCGCCGCGCTTCGTCGCTGTCGATCCCGAGGGCGTGGTGCTGGCCGAGGTCCGCGTCGATCAGCCTGCGCAGGCGTGGGTGGCGCAGGTGCAGCACGCTCCGTCGGCGGTGGCGCGGGTGAAGGCAGCAACCGCCCTCGCACAACGTCCGGCCGATCCGCTTTACCTGCTTGGCCTGCGGGCGGCGTTAGAGGAGGCAACGGCGCCGTACGTCACGCGTGTGCTGCTCCAGCCGCTGGCGGCGTACCCCGGTAACTCGCTCGCGGAACGGCTGCTGCTCAGCGCGATGACTGCGGAGGATGCCACCGTACGCCGAGCGGCACTGCGCATTGCTCAGGCGCATGTGGGCTCCACACCCTTGGGCAACGCTGCGCTGGAGCGTGCCCAGGCGGAGACGGACCCGCAGGCGCAAGCCGAGGCGGTCCGCACGCTGGCGGCGATCGGCCAGCCCTTCGCCTACGACGTGGCGCTGGCTGCGTTCGTGACCCCGTCGCCCGCGGATGTGGTGGAGGTGGCAGGCCTCGATGCCCTGCGGCTCTTGGCCGCCACGCTACCCGATGACGCACTCGACACCTACGTGCGCCCCCGCCTCCGCGCTGACGCTACAGCCGTACGACACGCCGCCTTGCGTGCGGTGCTCGCTGGGCTCGCCGTCCGCGATGACCCGGCGGCCCTCCTCCGGTGGCTCCGCCCACTGCTTGGCGCCGAGGAGCCGCGCATCCAGCAGGACGCCATCGCCGCGTTCGGGCAGTACGGGGCTAGCGGCGACGTAGCCCGCTTGGAGCGGTACCTAGCCGATGCCTCGCCCGAGGCCGCTGCGGCACTCCAGTCGGCCGTACGGAGCATCCGTCAACGTGCTGATACACGCTGAAGCATGGCCGCTGGCCGCGCTGCTGCCGTGTCGAGCAGTCGAGCCAACCATAGGGCACCGTTCAGTGCCTGAGCGCTACGGTTCACCTGCGATCCTTTACGATTCGGGCAGCTTCATTAGGGTGGGCCTGTGCCATCCAGTATTGTTAGCCTCGACACAACACCGGTCGCTGCGCCCCTTAGACCGATCACCTCGAAACAGACCCGAGAGAGATGATGCAGATCACTGTAGACCATTCGCCCAGCAATCCACTCACTGGCCTCATCGACGACGACTTGTTCGCGTTGCTTCGCAGCCACAACCTGCTCAGCGAAAAAGGGGTACGCGACTACCAGATCCGCAAGAAGTTCAAGGCCATGCGCGCCGACAACGTGCCCGCCTATGACGCCATTGAGCAGCTGCGTAGCGACTACCCCTACCTGCAGTTCGACACGATCCGCAAGATCGTCTACAAGCTCAACAGCCGCCGCTGACCTGCAGCGCGCCATACATCGCCCAGAAAGGGAGCCTGGATTACTGGGCTCCCTTTTCTTTTGGCCTCAGCTGTTGCCTCAGCATTGCTATGCCGCCCCCATGTCCGCCTTGGGCAGGGTAAACGCAAACGTGCTGCCGTGGCCTGGTACCGAATGAACGTCCATTGTGCCACCGTGGCGTTCCACGATGCGCGAGCAGATGGCCAGGCCCAAGCCCGTACCTTGAATATCGCGATCGGAATGTAGCCTCTGGAAGGCCTCGAAGACACGGGCGCATCCGGCCTCGTTTATCCCCATCCCATTGTCCTCGACCTCAATCCGCCATGCGTCTCGCTGCTCGATGGCTCGGACTTCGACGACGGTTGGCACTTGGCGGCGGTATTTGAGGGCGTTGCCGATCAGGTTTTGGAGAAGCAGTGCCATCATCGAGGGGTCGGCGAGGATGGTGGGGAGGTCGCCCAGGTGGATCTGGGCCTCGGCTTCATCGCGTTCGACGCGAAGGGTGAGGCCCGTCACGCGCTCGGCCACGTGGTGCAGATCCACAAGGCGGGGTTCCAAGTCGCGCTCTGAGGCTTGCGTGAAGGCCATCAGGTCGCTGAGCAGCGTCGTGGCATGGTCGGCGGCGGTCACCATCATCGAAACCAGGCGGGCGGCGTCATCGCTCATGGCGCTGCCGTGCTTGCGCTGCAAGATGCCGCCAAAACCGCTGATGGCGCGCAGCGGCGACTGGAAATCGTGCGAGAAGCTGTGCAGAAACAGCTTCATGTCTTGGTTGGCGGCATCCAGGGTGTGCTGCGCGTTCTTCTGCTCGTCGATGTTGACCGATGCACCCACGATGCGGACCACGCGGCCAGCCTCCAGGATGGGCGTCAGCGTGGTGAGCCACCAGCTACTCACCCCATCGATGCTCAGCTGCTCCTCGTACTTGATCGCGTGTTCAGCGGCGATGCACGCCCGATAGTTGGCTTGGATCGCCTCTACCTGGGCAATCGGCAAGCGCGGCGCTAGGTCGCCCACGCGTCGTCCGGCCATGTACCCACGAGTGAGCCCCGTCAGGCTTTCGTAAGCCGGGTTGACCGTGCGAAAGCGCAGGGTAGCGTCGGTGTCTACGTCCACAATCCATCGTGCCAGATTGCCAGACGTATACGCCTGCTGGATGAGACGAGCTTCTGTATCCAGCAGCGGTACATGCCCAGCAGCGCCATCGCCCGAGTACGCAGGCAGCGAGGTGAACGTCATAGATGGCGGCATAGCAAGCGGTGTGTTTGGGTGTTCAGGGCAAAGGCGTAACGCCTCTCACACGTGTGTAAAAGTCTTGGCAAAACAATGAATCCGGGCTAGACAAAGCCCGAAAAGTGCTCGCATGTGCGCTCTTCCTGGTCGGAAAGGGGCCTCTCGGACACGTTCGCTCTGGGGGACCTGTGGACGCCTGGCGGGAAGGAGGAGGATGTTGTCCAAGTGGTGTCTAGCGAGCGGGAGAGGCCTGTACCGGCAGCAGTCTCTACGGTAGCCACAGAAGGTGCACCGCTGGTGGGGTGCCATGCCAAACAAGACACTGCGCAGTAACCCTCTACAGGCCCTCCGAAGATAGCACTGGTTAGGCATAGGTCTAGGAAAATCAAGCCACAAGCGTCATCCGCCACGCCGCTTTCTCCCTCGTTGAAAGAACATAAATCGATAGTATTTTTAGTTAGATTAGACAAGTACATCGAGCTTAACAAAAAGCGGTTTTACACCTGATTATACGAGCGCGTCATTGGGAGAGGAGAAGAGGCTGACGACCTGCTTTTCTGTGACCAATAGATCGGCTGTGCCGTTGCCACTGTTATCCTAAACGCGCTTTAACATACCTTAAATGCTGCTTTTGAAGTATCGGGCTATTCCCGATAGCCAGTAGGGAATTTGCCCACAACAAAACGTTAATAACTTTTAGTTATTTAGAAAATGTGGGGTTTTGTGGCAAATAAAAAGCACCGCAAAAGCCTAGGTATTAACCTTTTGTGCGAAGAGAAAAGGCGCCGCCACTTGAAGGCACATATGGCATGTTGTTCACGCCGAGCCTATCAACGGGAAGAGTCGCCCTTCAGATAAGGAGTCAGCCTTCGCGATACGTTGTGGATGGGCTCAGGCTGGCAGTCAAGCCGTCGGTGAACGCCGAGACCTAACGCATCGGTGGTCGGCGTACGCTGGCAACATGCCGTTGCCCGGCCGGGTCAGCGATCGGGCGTCGGGCTACGAACACGAGCAGCCGTGAGATAAGAGGAACAGCGGGGCTTACCCCGTCTGCCGGGCTAGGCGGAGGGTGAGGTCGAGGGCTTCGCCATCGCGGATGACGCCGAAGCGCACGTCGTCGCCGGGGCGGAAGTCGATCAGGCGGCCCGAGAGATCGTTGCTGTTGGTGATGGGCTCGCCGTTGACGGAGGTGATGACGTCGTAGGGACGGAACCCCGAGGTGCTAGCCGGGGAGTCGTCATCCAGGCTTTGCACGATGACACCATCCGTAGAGTTGAGTTCGAGCGCAATCGCAAAACGACGGTTGAGTTCGACTACGCGGAGGCCCGTGTAGTACGAGCGGTCCACGGCGCCGTTTTCGCGCAGCTCGCTGATGATGCCTTGCACCTTGTTGGATGGCACGGCGAAGCCGATGCCGATGGAGCCGCCGCCCTGCTGGGTGTAGATGAACGTGTTGACGCCCAGCACCTCGCCCACGGCGTTCACGAGCGGTCCGCCCGAGTTGCCGCGGTTGATGGCGGCATCCGTCTGGATCATGTCGCGGTAGACGCGGCCATCGTTCATGGGGCTGAAGTTACGGCCCGTAGCACTCACGACGCCTACCGTCACCGACGGCTCGGCAGCCTCGAACAGGCCGAACGGGTTGCCCAGGGCAATGGCCCACTCGCCCACGAGCGGCGCTTCTTGGCTGAACGAGAGATAGGGCAGTGGCTTGTCGGGCGTTACCTTGATGAGCGCGAGGTCAGTGTAGGGGTCTGTGCCTACCAGCTCGCCCTCCAGCGTTTTGCCGTCTTGGAAGGCGACGGTGATCTTGAGCGCGTTGCCCGCGACGTGGTCATTGGTGACGATGTAGCCATCGGGTGACATCACGAAGCCGGAGCCCACGCTCTGCACCTGCTGCCGATAGCGGCGACTGAAGAATTGGTCGAATACGGGGTCACTAAAGCCAAACGGACTTCGAGAACGCACCTCGCGCACCTCCGTCACGTTGATGCTCACGATGGCAGGACTCGCCACCTCTACCGCCCGCGTGATCGCCGTCTGCCGGCCCTGCCAGATCGTTTCGTTGGCCGCCTGAACCGCTTGGGGCTGCACCGTGTCTTGGCCATCGGTGGTGGTGCGTTGGGACTGCACCGGCTGGTTGCAGCCCAGCATCAGGATGAACGCGGCGAGGAAGAGCGAGGAGCGCGGCATAGCGTCGAGGCGGAGAAGCGGCATGGAGGCGGGTACTACGGGAGCGTTTTGAGCAGAGTTTCTGAAGCGAGCCATCGCGTGAGCGCGCATCTCACGCGGCGGGCTGTTACCTTCCGAATCTCGTAAACGCAACGCCTCCGAGTTCTCGTATGCGTCTCGCCGTACTCGTTTTGCCCGTTTTGCTCGCGGCATGTGCCTCCGATCCGGAACTCCCGGCGTCCACCTCCGCGGATCCCACGGCAGAGGCGACCTCGCTGCTGGGCGCGCCGCTGTCGCAGACGATCTTTACGGCAGAGCGCCAGGCTACGCTTGAATCCGACCTCGCCGCCGCCGAAGCCGTCTACGCTGCACATCCCGATAGCCTAGAAGCCGTGGTGTGGGTGGGGCGCAGGCTGGGCTACCTGTGGCGCTACCAAGACGCCCTCGACGCGTTCAGTGAGGGCATCGACAGGCACCCCGATGCTCCCGAGCTCTACCGCCATCGCGGCCATCGCTACCTCACCGTCCGCAACCTCGACGCCGCCATCGCCGACCTGGAGCGTGCCGCCGCGCTCATCGACGGCATGCCGGACGAGGTCGAGCCAGACGGTGCGCCCAACGCGGCAGGCATCCCCACGAGCACGCTGCACACCAACATCTGGTATCACCTTGGCCTCGGGTATTACCTGCAAGGCCGTTTCGACGACGCCCTCGACGCGTACGCGCAGTGTATGTCAGCCTCTACCAACGACGACATGTGGGTGGCCACCGCCGACTGGATGTACATGACGTTGCGCCGCCTGGGCCGCGACGCCGAAGCGCGCGAGCTGCTGGCGCCCGTCACGCCCGAGATGGCGCTGCTGGAGAACCACGCCTACCACCGTCGCCTGCTGATGTACAAAGGCCTGCTAGCACCCGACAGCTTGCTCGCTGTGGACAATGCGGAGGACGCCGACCTCACGTTCGCCACTCAGGGTTACGGCGTGGGCAACCACTACCTAGCCGAGGGCGACACCGCCCGCGCCGACGTGCTCTTCCGCCGCGTGCTCGACAGCGATTACTGGCCCGCCTTCGGGTACCTCGCTGCCGAAGCTGAACTCGCCACCCGCTAAACGGGCTCCGCCTATGAACCGCCGCTCCTTCCTCCAAACGACAGCCGGCCTCGCCAGTACCGTCGCGCTCAGCCGGGTCACGCCTGCGCTCGCCTCGCCACCGCCGTCCGTCACAATCCGCAAGGCGCTCAAGTACAGCATGATCGGCGTCGAGGGCATGGCGATGGCAGACAAGTTTCGGATGGCGAAGGACCTCGGCTACGACGGCATCGAGATGGACAGCCCGAACGAATTCCGCACCGAAGATGTCCTCGCCGCCCGCGACGCCGCCGACCTGCCCATCCACGGCGTCGTCGACTCGGTGCATTGGCAGCAGACGCTGGGCGATGCCGACCCTGCCGTGCGCCAAGCCGGGCTCGACGGGCTGCTGACCGCCCTGCGCGATGCCCATGCCTACGGTGCGAGCACGGTGCTGCTAGTGCCTGCGGTGGTAGGTAAGGCGGTGAGCTACCAAGACGCCTGGGATCGCTCGCAGGCCGAGATCCGCAAGGCGCTGCCGCTGGCCGAAGAACTCGGCGTGCAGATCGCCATCGAGAACGTGTGGAACCACTTTCTGCTGAGTCCGCTGGAGGCAGCGCGCTACATCGACGCGTTCGAGAGCCCGTGGATCGGCTGGTACTTCGACATCGGCAACATCGTCAACTATGGCTGGCCCGAGCAGTGGATCCGCACGCTGGGGCCGCGCATCCTCAAGCTGGATGTCAAAGAGTTCAGCCGGGGCAAGCGCAACGACGAAGGCCTCTGGAAAGGCTTTGGCGTAGAGATCGGCGCCGAGGCGGGCGACTGCGACTGGCCCGCCGTCAACCAAGCCCTGGCCGACATCGGCTACAGCGGCTGGGCCACGGCTGAGGTGCGCGGCGGCGACCGCGACCGCCTCGCCGATGTCCTCGCCCGCATGCACCGCGTATTTTCCAGCTAGCACCAGTTCTGACAGATGATCACACATCTCAGGTTGTCATCCCGAGCGGAGGCCGCAGGCCAGAGCCGAGGGATCTCCCACCTTGAGGTTGTGCAATCCGTAATCGAGTGCGATTTACCTTCGGTGTGCTTCGCGCTCTCGGCTGCGCTCGGGATGACAAGAGGAAGCGTTCTTCTGCATTCCAGGTTGTCAGCGGTCTCTATACCCTCCTCTTCCTCCTCACACCGTACCTCGCATGCCTGAAGCATTTACCGTCGCCGTCTTGCCCGGCGATGGGATTGGACCCGAAGTGATGGACGCCGCTTTGGCCGTCCTCAACCGCGCCGTTGCCCAAACCGACGGCCTTGCCATCACCACCACCATGCTGCCCGGCGGCGCCGCCCACTTCCGCGACACGGGCGTGGCCCTGCCCGACGAGACGCTGGCCACCGCCGACGCGGCCGACGCCATCCTGTTTGGCTCGATGGGCCTGCCCAGCGTCCGCGACACCGACGGCACCGAGATTGTGCCGCAGCTGGACCTGCGCTTCCACTTCAACCTGTACGCTGGTGTGCGGCCGTGCAAGCGCATCCCGCACAGCCCGTGCCCGCTCGCCGACCCCCGCGCTGCTGACATCGACTTCGTGCTCGTGCGCGAGTCCACCGAAGGGCTGTTTTCGAGCCGCGGCAACGGGCTCGTCGTCAACGACGCCGTCGCCACCGACACGATGGTGATCACGCGGGCGACGTCGGAGCGGCTGTTCGACTTCGCCTTCAAGCTGGCCGAGCGGCGGAAGGCACGCGGCGGGGCTGGACGGGTGACGTGCGTGGACAAGGCCAACGTCTTCCGCTCGATGGCCTTCTTCCGCAAGATCTTCGACGAGACGGCCGTGCGCTTCCCGGACCTCACAGCGGACTACCAGTACGTGGATGCGATGGCGCTTGAGCTGGTGCGCAAGCCGTGGGCGTTCGACGTGCTCGTCACCGAGAACATGTTCGGCGACATCCTCTCCGATCAAGCGGCGGCGCTCGTCGGCGGGATGGGCTATGCGCCCTCCGCCGACATCGGCGACAAGCACGCGCTCTTCCAGCCGGCCCACGGCACCGCGCCCGACATCGAAGGGCAGGGCCTCGCCAATCCCACCGCCATGATCCTCTCGGCGGCGATGATGCTGGACTGGCTGGGCGACACGCACGACCACGCGCCCGCACGGGCAGCAGGCGAACGCATCGAGGCCGCCGTCAGCGCCGCCTTCGCCGAGCGCCGCCTGCAAACGGCAGAGTATGGCGGCGCCGATGGCACAGCCGCCGTCACCAACGCCGTACTCGACATGTTGCGGTGAGTGTCACTATTTTCATGACATGCGCCTTCACATGCAGACTAGTACCACGCTTAGAAAGCCACTGTGTGTAGGGCGCATCCGTTATGGCCCGAAGTCCCCTCTCCTGGGAGCCAGGAGAGGGAAAGGGTGAGGTCGAAATGAGGGTTGGTCATCGCTGATCTACCTCACCCCAACCCTCTCCTAGCTCATAGGAGAGGGAGCCCGTTGTGCCTGACTTGTGAGATGGTGCTCAGAAGACATCCACACGGTCATCCCTCAGAGTTGTCCCTACATCCCTCCGCTGCATGCTCTCTCTGCCCATCACCGACCCGGTCCTGATTGTCTCCATCACGATGGGGATCTTGCTGCTCGGGCCTATCCTGTTCGAGCGGCTGCGCATCCCGGGACTCGTGGGCCTGATCGTGCTCGGCGCGGCCGTGGGACCGGGCGGGCTGGGCCTGCTGGAGCGCGATGCCACGTTCGAACTGCTCGGGACGTTCGGCTTGCTCTACCTGATGTTCTTAGCCGGGGTCACGCTCGATCTGGGCGAGTTCAGCAAGCGGCGCGGGCAGAGCATCGCCTTCGGGCTGCTGTCGTTCAGTATGCCGATGGGTTTAGCGGTGCTGGTAGGCCAGTACGTGCTGGGCTACGACATCCTGGCGGCGTCGCTGTTGGGCGCCATCGTAGGCAGCCACACGCTGCTGGCGCTGCCACTGGCGGCGCGCCTTGGGATTGGCAAGAACGGCGCGCTGGTCGCCGCCACGGGCGCCACGCTCATCACCGATCTCGTCTCGCTGCTCGTGCTGGCCGTTGTGCAAGGCAGTGCCTCGGGCGAGGCCGACACGGCGTTCTGGCTGCGCTTCGCAGGGCTGGCGTCGCTGTGGGGCATCTTCGTGCTGGTGATTGTGCCGCGCCTCGGGCGGGCGTTCTTCCGCCGCGTGGGCCGGGAGGGCGACACGCCCTACGTCTTTCTGCTGGCTATCGTGTTCGTCTCGGCGTGGCTGGCCGGACTAGTGGGGCTGGCGCCGATCATCGGGGCGTTCCTGGCGGGGATCGCGCTGAACCGCCTGGTGCCGAAGAAGAGCCCGCTCATGACGCGCATCGAGTTTGTGGGCAACGCGCTCTTCATCCCGTTCTTCCTCGTCTCAGTGGGCCTGCTCGTGGACGTGCGCGTGTTGGGTTCGCTGGAGGTGTGGAAACTGGCCCTGGTCGCCACGGGGCTCGTCGTAGTTGGGAAGGGCAGTGCGGCGCTGGTGTCGTGGCCGCTGTTCAAGTGGACGCGCGCCGAGGCCTTCACCGTGGCCGGCCTGACGATGCCGCAAGCCGCCGCCACGCTGGCCGTAACGCTCATCGGCTTCGACATCGGGCTGTTCGGTCGGGAGGCGGTGAACGCCATCGTGCTCGTCATCCTGATCACCTGCCTTGTGGGGCCGAGCCTCGTCCGCCGCTTCGGCCGCGACGTGGCGCTGGAGGCCCGCGCCGAGCCCGCTGGCGAGGGCAGCGCGCCGCAGCGCATCGTCGTCCCCCTCTCCAACCCGAGCACGGCCGAAGAACTCACCGAGCTGGCGATGCTGATGCGCACGCCCAACAGCGAAGAGTCCATCTTCCCGCTGGCCGTGGCGCGCGGCGGCTCCGAAGAGGCGCAGAACGTGGCCCGCGCCGAGCAGGTGCTGGAGCGCGCCGTCATTCACGCCGCCGCCGCCGATGTGCCGTGCCTGCCCACCGTCCGCATTGCGATGAATCCGGCCGTGGGCATCCTGCGCGGAGCCCGCGAGGTGCGGGGCTCCATCATCGTCCTGGGCTGGGGGACGGCGACTACAGCGGGCACGGTGATCTATGGCAGCATCCTCGACAAGGTGATCGAGGAGAGCCGCGAGATGGTGGTCATGGCCAGGCTCAACAAGCGCATCAACAGCGTCCAGCGCATGGTACTGCTCGTGCCGCCGGTGGCGCATCAGGAGATCGGCTTTGCGGGCGCGCTGCATGCGCTCAAGTCGCTGGCCTCGCAGAACGGCATGCCCATCCACGCACTCGCTGCTGAGAACTACGCCAAGGCCGCCAAGAAAACCATTGGAAGCGTAAAGCCGTCGGCCAAGGTGACGATGCAGCCGCTGCCGCAATGGCGCGATGCGATGAAGACGCTGGCCGACATCATCACGCCGGACGATATGGTGGTGCTGCTGAGCGTGCGCGAGGGGGCGTTGGCGTGGCGCCCCGCCCTCAAGCGGATGCCGCGCCTGCTGTCGCTCCGCCACCAGGACAACGACGTGCTGGTGGTGTACCTCTCCGAAGTCGAGCTGGATGCGCTCGTAGAGGGTGTGCTCGACGCGCCGCGTGCTGGGTTGCGCCACGCCCAGCTGCTGCCGCCGCACCACATCACGCTCGGCCTCGGCCCCACCGACCTGCCCTCGCTGCTGACCACCATCCTGCAGCCGGGCTACCCCCAACGCCCACAGCTCCCGGGCAACCTCGCCGACGACTTGGCTGGTGCGCACGAGAACTACGCCCCGGAGCTGTCGCCCGGCATTGTGTTTTACCATGAGCACACCTCGTGGGTAGATGAACCCGCGCTGTTCTTGGGGACGTGCCCGCAAGGCGTTCGCCTGCCGCAGACCAGCCAGCCCGCGTACGTCATCATGATCCTGGTGGCGCCGAAGAAGATGAAGCCTGCCGCCTACCTCACGCAGCTGTCGCTGACGGCGCAACTTGTCCGGCCCGAAGATACCGTGCAACGCCTGCTGGCGGCCAAGACCTCGGTAGCTGCGGCCGACTACCTGCTCGGCAACCTGCACGACACGGGCCCTGACGACCTGGACGAACTCGGAGACTGATACGATGTCCATGCGCTACCGCAAGCGTAAGCCGTACCGCGATGACGGCGATGACGAAGACGCCAACGAGGCGCCGCTGGCCGACGGCACCCTCACGCGGCTCGTGGCGCAAAAGAAAGACCTCAACCGCATCAGCCTCTTCATCGACGGAGCGTTCGCGTTCGGCATCCATCAGGACGTGATGATCGCGCACCCGCTGGCCAAGGGGCAGCGCCTCACCGTGGCCGATCAGGAAGCCCTGCGCCGCGCCGACGCCGTGCTGCGTGCCAAGACCAAGGCGCTCGACATGCTCGGCCGCAAGGCCCGCACCACCAAGGAGATCCGCGACAAGCTCCGCCAAACGGGCTTCGCCGACGATGTGGCCGACGACGTGATCGCGCGCTTCCTCGACCTCGGCTACCTGGACGACCACGCGTACGCCACACAGTACGTCCGCACCCGCTTCCGCGTGAAAGGCTACGGCCCGCAGCGCCTCCGGCAAGAGCTGTACAAGCGCGGCGTGCCCCGCGAGGTGATCGACGAGGTGCTGGCGGAGGAGACCGAGGACCTCGACCTCATCGAAGCCGCCCGCGCCCACGCCGAGAAGCGCTGGCCTAGCCTCGTGGCCCGCGAGCCCGACCCGCGCAAGCGCCAACGCAAGCTCACCGACTTCCTCGTGCGGCGCGGCTTCTCGTTCGATATCATCCGCGCCGTGTTGGAGGAGCTGGATGAGGAGTGAGCCGTGGCCTTGCCCACAGTGGATCATCCGCCGACCATCGGCACGTTAAAGGAGGTGCACCGTTCTCGTCTACCGCCTGCGCATGCCTGACCGCTCACGCCAAATGCTTCCCAACGCCCGTGATGCTGCAGGCTTCTACGGGCGCGGGTTGCTGAGCGAGCTGCAGGCGAAGCCCATCTTCCTCTACGCGCAGGCCATCGCGTTCAAGGTGCTCATCACCATCCTGCCCGTCATCCTCCTGGCTACGGGCGTGCTGGGCCAGGTGCTCCAGCGTGAGCGGCCGTTTGAGACCGTCAAGAGCTTCCTGCGCGACTTCCTCCCGGCCTACCAGAGCGACCAGATCATCGAGTTTCTGGCCAAGCTCCAGAACGCGGGCGACGCGCTGACGCTGATTGGTGCGGTGGCGTTGCTCCTCTCGGCGATGACGCTCTTCACCACCTTGCGGCTGGCGCTCCGCAGCATCTTCTCCGAGGACTGGCACCGCCCGCGCAATGTCCTGACGGGCTACCTGTTCGACCTCCAGATGGTGGCGCAGGTCGGGCTGATGTTTGTGCTCACGCTCGCCATCACGCTCACCATGCAAGCGCTCAACGGATGGGGTGGGGGGCTGCTGGACAGCCTCGGCCTGCCGTCAGAGTGGCTCACGCGTGGGTGGAAGCAGACGGTGTCGCTGGTGGGCTTGCTGGTGCCGCTGCTGCTGACCTCGGTGATGTTCTTCCAGCTGTTCTGGCTGACGCCCCGCCCGCGCATCCCCAAGCGTAGCGCCTTCTTCGGCGCTGTGTTTTCCGCCGTGTTGTGGGAGCTGGGCAAAGGCGCGTTCACGTTTTACGCGACCAACATCGGCCGCTTCGACCGCTACGGTGGAGAGGGGGCCGAGGACGGTATCGCCGTGCTGGGCGACACGTTTGGGCTCATCCTGGCGTTCGTGCTCTGGGCGTATTTCTCGGGCGCCGTGCTGATGCTGGGTGCCGTGGGGGCGCTCCTGCACGAGAAGCGCATGCGCCTCCGCAACCCTGCCCGCTTTGGTCTGCCGGATGACGAAGCATCTGACGAGACCAGCGAGCCACCAGAGGCGTCAGGCACGCCAGAGAAAAGCGAAAGACAGCGCGAAGATACGCCTCCATCTGAACACGCCGCGGAGGCTGCGAGTACGCCCACGGTATGATGCGTCTCCGCTTCCTCCTCGTCGCGCTCGTGTTTAGCAGCGTGCTCGGCCTCGACCCCGCGCACGCCCAGCACCCGCTGTGGCTCATCGACGCCGACACGCGCATCCGTGGCATCAACTTCCAGTACCTGGACACGCGCACGCTGGAGCCGGACGAACTCCGCCTGCAGATCGCCACGCCCGACCCGCCCGTCAGCTTCCGCAGTCGCTTCCTGCGCTTCCTCGGCAGGCTGCCGCTCATCCCCAGCCCCACCCTGCCCAAGTTCAACCCGGTCGAGCTGCAGAAAGACGTGGTGCGCATGCGGCGCTACTACCGAGACAACGGCTTCCTCAATCCGCAGATCACCTATCCCAACTCCCAGCTCGACACCACCAGCAACACCATCCAGGTCATCTTCTCCGTGCGCGAGGGGCCGCCGCTGGTGGTGAGCGACCTCGTCATCGTGGGGCCTGACGACCGCAGCGCGGTGGTGTTCGACGACGCGCGGAAGCAGCGCGACTGGGAGCGGCTCATCCAGCAGCTCGCGCTCCGTGTGGGCGACCGCTACACCGAGTTTCGGCGCATCACCACGCGCGATGAGGTGGCGAACTGGCTCACGAACCGTGGCCACGCCTTCGCCGACGTCACGCTAGAGCCCACCATCATCGCCGCCGCGAACGCCGTAGATCTGCGCTTCACCGTCGATCCAGGGCCGGTGGCGTACATCGAGACGATCGAGGTGCGGGGGCAGGAGTCCATCGACCGCAGCGCCATCGTGCGCGAGCTGCCGTTCCAGGAGGGCGACCGCTTCTCGGCGGCGCAGCTGGCCGAGGGGCAGCGCGAGCTCTTTGGCCTCAACCTCTTCCGCTTCGCTCTCGCCGAGGTGCCCGAGCAGGAGCGCGACGAGACCGTGAAGGTCCGCTTCCGTGTGGACGAGGCCAAGCTGCGGACGCTCACCGCCGAGACGGGCTTCAGCCCCGAAGCTGGCGTGCTGTTCAAGGCGGGCTGGCTGCATCGCAACTTCAGCGGCGGGGCGCGCAACCTGTCGCTCAACTTCGAGACGGAGTCGGGCTACCCCGAGGCGCTCGTGGGCGACCCGGCTACCGTTAACCGCCTGTTCTTGGTCTCGGCTACGTTGCGGCAGCCGTACTTCTTCAATCGGAAGGTCTCGTTCAGCATCGGCCCGCGCGTGGAGGCGCGCAAGGACGAGCTGCTGCAGAACGGCCAGGGCTCGCTCGGCCTCAACCGCTTCGAAGCGGGCGTTACCGCCTCGGTGCTCTACGAAATCCTGCCCTTCCGCACGCTCAACGCCGACTACTCGATCTCGTACGCCGTGCAGCTCACCAGCCGCATCAATGAGGACAACGTGGTGGAGAGCTTCGAGGCGGTGCGCGACCCGTACGTCAAGAGCGTGCTCTCGCTCTCGGCCACGCTGGGCAAGATGAACGACTACGTCAACCCCACGCGCGGCTACTACATCCGCCCATCGGCGCAGCTGGCAGGGAATGTGGGGGCGATTATACCCGGCGTCGAGTTCAACAAGCTGGCGCTGGAGACCATCGGCGTGGTGCCTGTGGGGCCGCGCACCTCGGTGGGGATGCGGGCGTTCGCCGGGCGCCTGTGGACCTTCGGCAGGAGCCGCACCGCGCTCTTTGGCGACGACGTCTCGGCCAACGACCGACTCAAGTATGAGGACCGCTTTGACCAGTACGTCTACTACGCGGGGGGCAGCAACGACGTGCGCGGGTGGGACCTGAACCAACTCGGCCCGAAGACGCCGCTGCAGATCGTAGACAACGACACCACGTTCACGCTGGAGGCCGACGGCGGCACCACCAAGCTGGGCGCCAACATCGAGTTGCGCGCGCCCTTCTTCGGCGACAACCCCGCGTGGCGTAGCGCTGTGTTCTTGGAAGGCGCTCGGCTGTTCAGCGCGGGCAGCTCCACACCGTTTCGGTTCGGCACGGGCCTCGGCGTGCGCTACCAGACGCCCGTCGGCTACGTGCGGCTCGACCTGGCCTACAAGCTCAACCCCTCGCGCTTCGACGTGATCGACGCCGAGCAGGCCTTCTGCGAGGTCAACCCCGAGCTCGACGGGTGCGCCGCGGTGCTCGCCGAACCCGAGGGCACGTCGCTGGGCCTGCGCAGCAGCCAGTGGCGCCGCCTCCGCGTCCACCTCAGCATCGGGCAGACGTTCTAGCGATGGCCGAGACGACGCCCCATAGCCCCAACGACGCACGGCCGACGCCTGCGCCGCGTAAGCGGAAACGCGGGCGCCGCATCGTGCTCGCGGTCGTGCTGGTGCCGATCTACGCGACCCTATCCGCGGGTGCGGCGGAGTACATCATCAACGATTCGGGCTCGCGCCTTGCTATCGCCAACGGGGAAGAGAATGCTCAGAAGTTGGTCGAGGGTAACTGCGAGAAGCTCGAGCACATCGTTGTCATGGGTTCTACCAAGGGCTTGAAGTGGGACAAGAAGCTTTGGACCTGGGACGAGTTTTTGGCCTTCGGGGCCGACTGCATATCCAAGCACGAAGAGGAACTCAAGAAGCGCGTTGAGGCTATCGATTCCTGTGATGTAAGCAGTATCGTCTATACCTCGGGAACCACGGGAAACCCCAAGGGCGCCATGCTTATGCA
>JBCCMF010000050.1:0-20372 GCA_039026435.1 Bacteroidota bacterium | reverse complement strand
GCAAAAGTTATAGTCGTATAGTTCCAGACTACACTTCTCCAGATACCCGAGCGGTGGTTTAGCGTGTCTTGCACATTGCCGCGCTATCTCTCTGAAGAACTCCCGGTCTCGTTCTTCAATCGAGGCAATCACGGTATCAATATCTGGTGGTGCGCCTGCCTCGCCATGCCAGTCTTTCCACAGTCGGATGACAAGCGCTCTAGAGCGAGGCGTGACTTGCAGCTTCTTAAAGCGTGCTTCGTACCAGCGGCGGTTTTCGACTACTGTCCTCACTTGTGCTGCACGTCTTCGTCATCAAGCGCTGCAATGATATCTTCTTCAGACTGTCGCCTCTGCCCGCCGATCAAGAGTTCTTTGAACCTTCCGGTCTTCAACCCCTCATAGAGATAGCTCGCGACTATTCCGGCACCAACATTTGAGGCAAAAACAGCAAGCATTGTCATCACTTGGTCAGCGGTGAGCTTGACGCCGTGAATCATGCCAGGCGGTAACTCGATTGAAGCGGATGGCCCCAGCACTAGTTCACCATCTTTCTCCGCAGGACCTATCTCGAATTCGTCGCCCAAGACTGCTTTGACCCGCACGCGCTTATGTTCCATTTCTATTCTTAGCTTTACAAATCCAGCAAATATCCGCTTCGCAAAATCAGATAATGGATTGTGTCTCAACCTCTGCCTCGGGTACCCCTGTGAGTGAGACTTACCGCAGCAGCTCGTCCCCCACCTCGTTCTCCGTCATGATGTTGTCGGCCTGGAGGTTGAGGCGGTCGCGGAGGGCTTGGAAGGCTTCCAGCGTCTGCGCCACGTCGGCGTCGGTGTGGGCGGCGGTGGAGGTCAGGCGGAAGAGCACGATGCCCTTGGGCACCACCGGGTAGGTCACCGCCGAGACGAAGATGCCATACTCCTCGCGGAGGATGCGCATGGCCTCGGTGGCGGTGGACTCGTCGCCAGCGGGCACGTAGACGGGCGTGATCGGCGACTGCGTGTGGCCTGTGTTGTAGCCCATCGCGTTGAGCCCCTTGCGCAAGCTGTGTGCGACGTGCCAGACCTGATCGCGCCGTTCGCCTTCGTCTTTGATGATGTCGAGCGCCGTCATCAGGTGCTCCACGTAGACCATCGGCAGGCTCTTGGCGAAGATGTACGGGCGGGCGTTGTAGCGGATGTAGTCGATTACCTTCTCATCCCCGGCTGTCACACCGCCGATGGCTGCGAACGACTTGGCGAAGGTGCCGAAGTAGAGGTCGATCTGGTCCTGGCAGCCCAGGAATTGGCCCGTACCCGCGCCTGTCTCGCCCATGATGCCGAACCCGTGCGCGTCGTCCACGAACAGGCGGGCACCGTACTCCTCTTTGAGGCGGCAGATCTCGGGGAGCGGAGCTGTATCTCCGCTCATGCCGAAGACGCCTTCGGTGACAATCATGACGCCGCCCTTGCGGCGCTTGTTGGCGGCCTTGAGCTGCTCTTCGAGGCTGCCCAGGTCGTTGTGGCGGAAGACGCGGAACGGCTTGCCCGCGGCGGCCACCACGGCGCCGTCCACGATGCAGGCGTGCGAGAGGCTGTCGATGATGACCGTGTCGTTGCCGCCCACGAGCGAGGCGATGGTGCCCATCACGCCCATATAGCCGAAGTTGAACACGATGCTGCTCTCCTTGTCGAGGTAGGCGGCGAGGCGGCGTTCGAGCTCTTGGTGGCGGTGCGTGTTGCCCGTGAGCATGCGCGAGCCCATCGGCGCCCAGGTGCCCACCTCGTCCACGGTCTGGTGGACGGCTGCGCGCAGGCGGTCGTCGCCACAGAGGCCCAGGTAGTTATTGACGGACCACACCAGCACCTCGCGGCCCTGGAAGCGCATGCGCGGGCCGGGGTCGCCTTCCAGGACGGGCTGCGTGTAAAACTGGTCTTTGGCCAGCCTGTACTTGCCGAAGTAGCCGCCGTCGGTGTCCACTTTGGCGAAGAGATCGAGGTCGGCGGGGTCTACGGCTTCCACCTCGCGGACGGCCCCATCGCCGATCTCGGGGGAGAGCTGCGTCACCACCTTGGCGGCGAGCTGTGCCGTGCTGAGGTCGCTCAGGTCATCGTCCATCGGGATGGTGACCTCCAACTCCGTCTCGATCTCCAGCTTCAGCTCCACGACGTCGAGCGAGTCGAGCCCAAGGGCGCCGAGCGGCTGTTGCACATCGATCTTGCGCGGCGACAGCTTGAGCGCCTTCGCCACGAGGCCTTGCAGCTGGTACGTCAGCACGGGCCGGCGGTCGGCGGCGGGCAGGGCCAGCAGCGCCTCGCGGTCGAGCACCGAGGCCTCGTCCTCGGCATCGTAGACTTCTTCCACCATCGTGTCCTCGCCCACCACGCTCAGCGCGCCGCTGAGGTAGCCTTTGCGGCAGGCGTGGCGCTGGATCTTGCCGCTGGATGTCTTGGGTACGCTGCCCGTCTTGAGCAGCACCACGGCGTAGACCTGCAGCTCGTGCGTGGACGACACGGCCTGGCGCACGGCGCTCACGATCTCGTCTTGCAGCGTCTCCATCTGCCGGATGGCCATGCGCTCCACTTCGTTGACGACGACCAGCTTCTCTTCGCCATCGACCGTCACCGAGAACGCGGCGCCCGCATCCGTGCGCAGCATGTCGTGGCTGCCCGCCACCGTCTGCTCGATGTCCTGCGGGTAGTGGTTGCGGCCCCGGATGATGATGAGGTCCTTCAACCGACCCGTCACATAGAGCTGGCCGTCTTTGAGAAAACCCAAGTCGCCTGTACGTAGCGACGGCGTCTGCCCATTGCCCAAGGCGCGCGCCTGGAACGTCTGCTCCGTGGCATCGGGGCGGTTCCAGTAGCCCTGCGCCACGTTCGGCCCCGAGATCCAGATCTCGCCCACGGACTGGTCGTCCAAGAGCTGCATGGTGTCGGGCTCCACAATCTTGATGTGCTGCTCGCGCCACGTCTGCCCGCACGCTACCAATGCCTGCGCCCCCTCGGCTGTGGCTTCGTCTACTTGATCGACGACGACCGCCTCTTCCTTGGGGTTGCCCGAGACGAATAGCGTGGCCTCGGCAAGGCCGTAGCACGGATACATCGCCTTCGCCTCAAAACCGTGCGGCCCGAACCGCTCGGCAAAACGCTCCAGGGTGGCCGCGCGGATGGGCTCGGCGCCGTTGAAGGCGACCGTCCAGTGGCTCAGGTCAATGCCCTCCATCTGGTCGTCTGTGATTTTCTCGACGCACAGCTCATAGGCAAAGTTGGGGCCGCCACTCGTCGTGGCTTTGTACTTGGAGATGGCCCGGAGCCAACGGATGGGTTTCTGCAAAAAGTCGACGGGCGCCATGAGGACGCACGGGAAGCCCACGTAGAGCGGGTTTATGACGTTGCCGATGAGGCCCATGTCGTGGTACAGCGGCAGCCACCCAACGACGCTGGCCGCTGGCGTGTGGCCGAACGCCTCGGTGATCATCTGCTCGTTCTGGAGCAGGTTGCGGTGGCTCACCATGACGCCTTTCGGCGTGCCCGTAGAGCCCGAGGTGTACTGCAGGAACGCCAACGTCTCCCCGTCGATGGGGGGTGGCGTCCAATCGTCAGCTGCCGTCAGGTCGAGGTGGTCGGTGGAGAACCAGTCGAGGTCGCGCAGCTTCGGGTCTTCTTTGAAGCGCCGCTCGGTCATCGTCTGGATCTGGTCGGTCGTCAGCGTGACGAAGGCCTTGGCATCCGAGACGATGGCTTCGATGCGGTCGAGCGAGCGGTTGCGGCGGGGCGGGTAGGCGGGTACAGCGATGACGCCTGCGTAGAGGCATCCGAAAAACGCCGCGACGTAGTCGAGCCCGGAGGGGTACAACAGCAGCGCCCGTCCGCCGGGCTGGTTCATCTGCTGCAGGTGGGCGGCTATCGCACGGGCCTTGCGGTCGAGTTCGCCGTAGGTGAGGCGGTCTTCTTCGTCCTCGCCATGCCGGAGGAAGGTATACGCCAGCTGGTCAGCTTGGTGGGTCGCGCGCCAGCGCAGCAGGTCAACGAGGGTCGTGAGGTCTGCCAGCGTGGGCCGTTGAGCGAGGTCCATATGGGATAGATGTGGTGCGTGTCGTCCTGGGTAGGCAGGCCACGGTCGGGATGCGAGAGGCAGCGGCCCCGATGGGAGTGAAGACTGCCCGTAGCCTTTCAAAACTACAACATACAAGGCAAAGCGAAAAGCCCGCAAGCCCTCTGGTACCGCTCCCGCGCAGTTAATCTCACAAGGATTTGCCGGGTGCGTTACCTATCTGCGTGGTGGAACACGGGTTTAGGGCCTACGTTGAGCGGCTCCCTCACTCGTAGCACCGCTTCTACAGAGATGCGCGCCTTCCTGTCTGAATTCTTTCGCGATGTGGATCGTGCGCGCACGGTGATCGTGATGGACGAGGAGCGGATGGAGCGCCCACGCCAATACGAGGTCATGCCGCGGGGCCTGCTGGTTCTCTTGGGCGCTGCGGTGGCCGTGGCCGTCGTGCTGCTCCTGAGCCTGGTGGTCTTCACCCCCTTGCGCGAATGGATCCCCGGCTACGGCACCAACGAGATTCGCCAGGAGGCCCGCCGTACCCAGCTGCGGCTGACCGCGCTGGAGGACTCACTACAGGCCCAGCTACTCTACCTCGACCACATGCGGCGGCTGGTGACGGGCCAGCTCGACTCGTCGGCCTACTCGGAGCGTCCCTCGCAGACGCCGCTGCTCAGCGACTCGCGCGCCTTCGTAGACGTGGCCAGCAACGAGGTCTCAGCCAATTGGAACGACCACGCTCAGCCCGCCATCCCGCTCGATGTGCTCCCGGCCAACACCACCGACGACCCGCTGCCGCTGCCGCAGGTTGACACGCGCTACATCACCAGCCTCCGCTTTCCGGTCTTGCCGCCCGTCTCGGGCTTCGTGACGCGTGGGTTCTTGCCGCAGACCAACCACTACGCCGTGGATATCGCCGTAGAGGAAGGCACACTCGTCCGCTCCATAGGCGACGGCTACGTCATCTTCGCCGACTGGACGCACGACGGCGGTCACTCCATCGTAGTGCAACACGCCGACGGCTTTGTCTCGGCATACAAGCACAACCAGCAGCTCCTCAAACGCGTGGGCGACCGCGTGCGGGCACAGGAGGCCGTCGCATCCAGCGGTAACACGGGAGAGATCACCACGGGGCCGCACGTCCACTTCGAGCTATGGCACCACGGGCTGGCGCAGGACCCTCGCACCTATGTGGTGGGGTGGTGACAACGTTGAGCGCTGGACGGTAGGCGTGCTGCCCCAGACGTCGTATATTTGGCGCCCAGCGCACACTCCTTCCACCACCTGCACGCACCTCATGGCGCTTTTCACCAACGGAAATTCCACGGGCAGCTCAGCGGCACCCACCAACGCCCCCCATGACGTTCTCAACCTCGTGGGCGAAGGCAGCACGCTGGACGGCTCCATCGCGTCGGAGCAGGACTTAAACGTGGCGGGCCGCGTCAAGGGCGACATCACGACAAAAGGACGGCTGGTGGTCACGGCCGCCGGGCAGGTGGAAGGCAACGTGAAGGCGCAGTCGGCCACGATCGCGGGCACGGTGACAGGCACCGTCCACGTCAAAGGCACCCTGTCGTTGCGTCCTACCGCACGCCTCGGCGCCGACATCACCACGGGCAGCCTCACCGTAGACGAAGGTGCTCAGTTTGAGGGCACGTGCACCATGCGCACGGCCTGATTCCTCCTCAACCACGATCTTTCCACCGTAACTCATGCCCAAAGCTGCAACCCTGAACCCGCCTCAAGTCAACATGGTTGGGCGAGGTACCCACGTGCAAGGCGACTTCACCGTGGCAGGCGACATTTCCGTGAGTGGACACATCACGGGCACGCTGAAGGTGGAAGGCCGGGTGACGATCACGAAAGACGGCTTGGTGGATGGCTCGCTCAAAGCCCGCGAAGCCGATGTGGCAGGCCAGGTCAAGGGCAAGGTTGACGTGGAGGAGCGGCTCGTGCTGCGCGGCACCGCACGCGTCGATGCCGACATCCGCACAGCGCGGCTGGTGGTGGAAGAAGGAGCGCTGTGCAACGGTACGTGCACGATGGGGTCCAAGCAGTCGCTGGAGCTCGGCACGCTCGACACAAGCAAGGTCACGCCCATCGCCGCCCGCTAGACCGCCATGCCTGCCTCCAAACCTGACCACTGGAACGACGGCATCCGCCCGGGCGCCAGCTACATGCACATCGGCATCCAGTCGGCGCTGACGGTCGTGGTCTTCACGGGCGGCGGCATCCTGGCCGACGGCTGGCTGGACACCTCGCCGTGGCTCACGCTGGTCGGTGCGCTCATCGGCGTGATCGGGCTGTTTTCGATTCTCCTTCGCGCCGCGCAGACCCTCGGCAACCCGCCCAGCAACAAACCGCCCTCGGCGTGAACCTCAGCAGGCACGCGGCGTCTCATCGGGCCTCGTGTGACTTGGCTTTCTCGCCGTATGGAGACTACGCTCGGCCCTCCCGTTCCATCGACCAAGCAGGTCCCGGGTACGCTCTGGCGCTTCTCTGCGGCCGAGTACCACCGCATGGCCGAGCTGGGCATTCTCGGCCCCGGTGCCCGCGTAGAACTCATCGACGGCTACCTCCACGCTGTGTCTCCCGTCAACGCTCGCCACGTCCTCGCTGTCAACAGGCTGGAGTTTCTCTTGGCTCGCCAGCTCTATCGCTCAGACACGCCACCGGCCTTCCTCAGCATCCAAAACCCGCTCCGCCTGGACGATCATACCGAGCCAGAGCCCGATGTCATGGTAGTGCGGTCTACCACCGACCAGTCGCGTCCCCCTCGGCCTGCGGATGTCGCCTTGCTGGTGGAAGTATCGGATTCAACGCTCCGCACAGACCGTATGGTGAAGGCGCCGCGCTATGCCGCAGCGGGAATCGCGGAGTTCTGGATTGTGAACCTGGAGGCTCAAGAGGTCGAGGTGTACCTGGAGCCCAGTCCTGACGGTTACCGTAACAAGCAGACGTATGCTCTCAGCGCGACGATAGCGCTGCAGGCGTTCCCGGAGGTCGCCGTTGAGGTGCGCCGCATCCTGGTTGCGTGATCTAGCCCGATAGCACGAAGCGCCTATAAAATCGCACCCGATGGGGGTAGGTCAGCCACGGCCAAACTAGGGAAACGCGGGTGTTTTTCGTATCTTAACCTGTCTTTTCCGGCCGCCCAAATGCGTGCGCCGCCGCTGTTTTAGCTGCGACCTACGCCGGGAAAATGACCTCGCACGCTGCGCCAAGCGTGCGCTTTGTAGAACTGACCCGTTACTGTATGGAACCCGTCAACGACCGGATCATCCCGATTAACATCGAGGAGGAAATGAAGTCCTCCTACATCGACTATTCGATGTCGGTGATTGTGAGCCGCGCGCTGCCCGACGTGCGCGACGGCCTCAAGCCCGTACACCGGCGCGTGCTCTACGGCATGAGCGAGCTGGGCCTCTCGGCCGGGGCGGCGTACAAGAAGAGTGCACGTATCGTAGGGGAGGTGCTCGGTAAGTACCACCCGCACGGCGACTCGGCGGTGTACGACACGATGGTTCGCATGGCGCAGGACTTCTCGCTGCGCTACCCGCTGGTGGATGGGCAAGGCAACTTCGGCTCGGTCGATGGCGACAGCGCGGCCGCGATGCGCTACACCGAGGCGCGCATGACGCGGCTGGCCGAGCAGACGCTGGCCGACCTCAACAAGGAAACCGTCGACTTCCAGGAGAACTTTGACGGCTCGCTGATGGAGCCCGAGGTGCTCCCGGCGGCGCTGCCCAACCTGCTGCTCAACGGCACGGACGGCATCGCCGTGGGGATGGCCACCAAGATCCCGCCCCACAACCTGGGCGAGGTGATCGACGGCGTGGTGGCGTACATCGACGACCCCGACATCACGGTTGACGACCTCATCGAGCACATCCCCGCGCCGGACTTCCCGACGGGCGGCATCATCTACGGCTACGCAGGTGTGCTCTCGGCCTACCGGACGGGGCGTGGCCGCGTCATCATGCGCGCCAAGATGCACGAGGAGGAGGTGCGCCCCGGCCGCAACGCGCTCATCATCTCGGAGATACCGTTCCAGGTCAACAAAGCGAGCCTGATCGAGAAGATCGCGGCGGCGGCCCGCGACAAGCGCGTGGAAGGCATCTCGGACATGCGCGACGAGAGCGACCGTAACGGCATGCGCATCGTGGTGGAGCTCCGCAAGGATGCTGTGCCGCTGGTCACGCAGAACCAGCTGTACAAGTACACCCAGTGCCAGCAGACCTTCGGCGTGAACCTGGTGGCGCTCGTCAACGGGCGGCCGCGTACGCTCACGCTGCACGACTGCATCCGCCACTACGTAGACCACCGCCACGACGTGGTGGTGCGGCGCACGGCGTACGACCTGCGCAAGGCGCAAGAGCGCGCCCACATCTTGGAAGGGCTGCGCATCGCGCTCGACCACATCGACGCCGTCATCGCCATCATCCGCGAGTCGCCCGACACCGAGGCGGCACGCGCCAACCTGATGGCCGGTGTGCTGCCTGCGAAGCTGACTTCGGCACAGCTGGAGCGCCTCGGGCTACCCACGCACGGCCGGTCGCTGTTCACGCTCTCTGAGGTCCAGGCCTCGGCCATCCTCGACATGCGCCTGCGTCGCCTGACCGGGCTGGAGCGGCAGCGCATCGAAGACGAGTACCGCGCGCTGCGCCAAGAGATCGAACGCCTCCAGAGCATTCTCGACAGTCGCGCCCTCCGCATGGAGGTCATCAAGACGGAGCTGCTGGAGCTGAAGGAGAAGTTCAACGACGAGCGCCGCACCGAGATCGACTACACGGGCGGCGGCGAGTTCTTGATCGAAGACCTGATTGACGACGAGCAAGTGGTGGTTACGATCTCGCACCAGGGGCTCGTCAAGCGCACCAGCGTGACCGAGTACCGCCAGCAAGGACGCGGCGGCGTGGGCGTGCGCGGCAGCGGCATGCGGGACGAAGACTTCATTGAGCAACTGTTTGTGTCGAACACGCATGACTACCTGCTCTTCTTCACCGACCACGGCCAGTGCTATTGGCTGCGCGTCTTCGAGATTCCCGAGGGCTCGCGCACCAGCAAGGGCCGCTCCATCCGCAACCTGATCCAGATCGCGCCCGAGGACAAGGTCCGTGCTGTGCTCTCGGTCAGCAAGCCCAACTTCCGCGATCCCGAGTTCCTGGAGAACCACTACGTGGTGATGGCCACGCGGCAGGGCCTCGTCAAGAAGACGTCGCTAGAGGCGTTCAGCCGCCCGCGCGTGGATGGCATCATCGCCATATCGATCGTAGACGGCGACGAGCTGATCGAGGCGCACCTCACGGATGGCGTCACCAACGTCATGCTCGCCTGCTCGGCAGGCCGCGCCATCCGCTTCCACGAGGACGATGTACGCGCGATGGGCCGCAACACGCGCGGCGTGAAAGGCATGGCCTTGCGCGAGGACGAGGTGATCGTAGGCATGATCGTGATCCGCCCTGACGAAGACCGCAAGGTGCTGGTCGTGAGCGCCAACGGCTACGGCAAGCAGACGCCGCTGGAGACGCTGGACGACGACGGCGAGACGATCTCAGACCGTACGTTCCGCAAGCAGTCGCGGGGCGGCAAGGGCATCATCGCGCTCAAAACCACGCGCCGTACGGGCGACTTGGTAGCCATCAAGGGCGTCTACGAGACCGATGACTTGATGATTGTCACCACGGCGGGTATCATGATCCGCATGAATGTAGAGCCGATCAGCGTGCAGGGCCGTAACACCCAAGGCGTGCGCCTCATCAACCTAAAAGATGGCGATGCCATCGCCGATGTGACGCGCGTAGTGCAGGAGGACGACGAAGAGGACGTTGCCAATACCGCAGCGGAAGCATCCACCACAGAACCCCCCTCAGCCACTGCGGCCACCGCGCCTGCAGTGGAGGCATGACGATTTCCAAAGCATCTTATGGTTCAACAAACCGTTGAGCGTGCGGTCATCATTGAAGCGCCTGTTGAAACGGTGTTTCAGTTTTGGCTCGACTTCCAACGCTTTTCCACGCTACTCAGCGACGTGCGCCGGGTAGACCTTCTCGACAACCACCGCAGCCAGTGGGAAGTGGCGGCCCCGTTTAGCACAACCGTGGCCTTCGTGGCAACCACGAAACGCATTGAGCCGAATGCCCTCATCGAGTGGGCCTCGGAGCACGGCGCGGGCATGGACACGGTGGAGAGTGGCGGCACCCTCCGCTTCGAGCGCTCAGGATCGGGCGGCGAGCACACGCGCGTGAGCCTCTACTTCCACTTCGAGGTGCCGTCGGCGGCGGCTCAGCAGGTGGTCGGTATGCTGCGGGCGCTGGGCTACCCCGACCGGGCCTTCGACCGCAACCTGAAGAAGATCAAGTCGCTGATCGAGGCCAGTATGCCCGTCACTTGACGAGCAGCACCTGACGCGTCGTTCTGAACGTCTCGCCTTGGATCTGCACGAAGTAGACCCCGCTGGGCTGGTCGGCCGCATTCAGCACAAACTTTTGCACCTCTTGCGTAGCGAGCAGCCCGTCGTGCAGTACGTCTACCTGGCGGCCTAGCGCATCGAAGGCAACAACGCGCACGTTCTCGGACTGGCGGACGATGAGGTCAAGCTGCGTGACCGTGCTGAACGGGTTGGGGTAGGCCGCCGTAAGGTGGAACGCCTCGGCGAGTTCGATGCGCGTCTCTACCTCTGGGCTGTACTCGAAGGCGCCGTCGAAGTCAATCTGGCGGAGGCGGAAGCGATAGCTGCCCGGCTCTAGGTCGGCGAGGCGGTATTCGTAGGCCTGGGCTTGGAGCGTCGTGCCCGCGCCCGACACGAACGCGACCTGCTCGAACGGCTGATCTCCGTAGGCTTGCTCTACCTCGAAGCCTGCGTTGTTCGTCTCGCTGGCCGTGGCCCAGCGGAGCACGACGGCCTCATCCGTCTGCAACGCCTCGAAGCTGACTAGTTCTACCGGGAGTGAGCAGTTGCCTGCCGTGAGGGCCGTCATGGGATTGGGCGCCACAGGATTGCTACCCGACGTCTCTGGTGTTCCTTGTGGAGCCGTGCTCAGGGCCATCATGAAAGCCCCACCAGCCGTCATCTCCGATGTTGGCGTGCGATTACTGGTGCCTGTCGTGGCGGAGAAATGCATCACCTTTGAGGCATCAATCACGTGCCCCAGGCCCATCGTGTGGCCAATCTCGTGGAGGGCCACGGTCTCGAAATCGTTCTGTCCACCTGCAGGGGCCGAGGTGCTGAAGTTCCACGGCTTGTCGAAGTTGAACACGATATCGATCTCGCGGACGCGCCAGTTCACTGCAGAGCCCGACGACTGCCCAGAGAAGCGGCTCGTGGCCCGCCCCAGCGTGCTACTATCCAGTTCCCCTGCGCCACAGCCGTTGTCGAAGGCTACCGAGTTGACGCCATCGTCAGCGGGGCATTGGACGCCACCTGCAGTCCCGGACACTTCAAAGTTGACGAAGATGTTGGCGTCGCATCGCAACGACTCTAACGCACGGGCAAACGGGTCTCTCGCGTTGCTGCTCTCAAAAGCGGTGTGGTAGGTAAACGTGTAGCCGCCGCTGCCGTTGTCATCGTACAGGTCGGCGATGCGGTACTCATCGCTGAAGGGGCTGAAGCTGCCCAGCACCTCATTGGCAATGGCGAAGTCGATGGTCACATCGTCGCCTGCTACGTCAGCTGAGGCAACACCCGCGTTGTTTCGCACCGCTACGCGCCCGGTGCCAGCTTCTGACAGAATCTGAACCTGTACTTCGGTGTCCGTGAAGCTCTGCACGCGCAACTGGTTGCTGAAAGGGAAGCCCGTCAAAGACGCCCCGCCATTGTCAGCATTGGAGAAGAACACCGCGGCCGAGCCACTGGCGGCACCGCCTGCGCCATCGGTGAAGCCTGTGCCCGTGATGGTCATCACTTCCAGGGCGCCCGCCGTGGGCGATCCATCGGCCACCGAGTTGCTGGTGATCGACGCCACTTGGGGCCGATGGGTGTGCCCGTGGTCGTCTCCTTTGGCACTCGCAATGAGTGGCTTCGAGGCCGTGTAGATGAACGCCTCGGCGTCGAAAGCACGAAGTACACGTGGCGCGCGGCCCAGTTGCTGCTGGATAGGCGCGTACAGCGCATCCATGCGCGGGTACTGTCTGAACGGATCGACGGCACGTCCTTGGCCAGGCAGGTAACGCACGAAGCTCTGCGCGCCCGCGGTCGAGACCAGCGCCGTGCTCGTGCCGTTTTTGGCGGCGCTCATCCCAATCTGGGCGGGCTTGAGGAAAAACAGGCCTACATCGCCTTCCTGCACCTCCATCGTGTGCGTCACCTTCACCATGTTCATACCCACGATGCCGCCCTCCACGACTAGCGTGACGTTACGCTCCACTGGTGCGCCTTTGAACTGACGGGTGACATCGAGCGTGTAGGCCGTGAAGATGCTACGGCGGTCGTCATCCCAGAACGACTCACTGGCAACAATTTCTCCTTCCACAATCGTAGGCGCTTCGTCCACACGCTCTGCCAGCGGAAGCGCTATCATCTGGGCACGGACTGGGGGAGCGGCGAAGCAGCTAAGGAGGAGGAAAAGCGCTAGAGCGTAACGGGCTGCTGTGGGCATAGTGGTAGTGAGAATGGCGTTGAGGGAACGATCGCGGAGCGTGGGACAGAGCGTATCGGGCCAAATCGTTATTTTGTTAACGCGTGGTTAGATACCCAAGCAGGGCTCTCTACAAAGGGTACGCCGAAAACCCAGAAAGCTGCCTGTGCCGCCAGTCTGGCTGACTAGAGGCCACCTGAGGATACGCTGATGGTAGCGCGAGGCAGCCTCTGCACGATCGTGCAGAGGCTGCTCTCATCCACCACAAAAGTAGCAGTTCAGTCCACCGTGTGCGGCCCAGGCGAGGCCTCCAGCGCTTCCGTTAGCAGACCCAGGCCTTCGTCGAGGCCGTCCTTGCTGATGGTCAGCGGGGAGCGGAACCGAATGGATTGCTGCCCGCAGCCTAAGATCAGCAGGTTGCGCTCGAAGCACTCGTGGAGCAGATGGTTGCGGTAGTGGGTTGAGGGCACGTCGAAGGCGCAGAAAAGGCCTCTTCCGCGTACGTTGTGCACCTGCGGGAAACGCTCAGCCAGCCCGTGTAGGCGCTCTTGCAGGTAGTCTCCCATCGCGCCAGCGTGGGCCACCAGGCCATCTTCTTCGATGACTTCCAGGATGCGGTCGAAGCGGACCATGTCCACCAGGTTACCGCCCCACGTTGAGTTGATGCGGCTGGAGGTCTGGAAGACGTGGCCCTCCACCTCGTCCAGCTTACGCCCGGCCAGGATGCCGCACACCTGCGTCTTCTTGCCGAAAGCGATGACATCGGGCTCTACGCCGAGCGCTTGGTGCGCCCAGAACGAGCCCGTGATGCCTACACCCGTCTGCACCTCGTCGAAGATGAGCAGCGCGTCGTTTTCGTGCGCCAGATCGCGCAGCGCATGCAGGAAGGAGGCGCGGAAGTGGTTGTCGCCGCCTTCGCCTTGGATAGGCTCCAGGATGACGCACGCGATGTCGTCGCGGTGGGTGTGGAAGTACTGCTTGGCCTGCGTCAGGGCCATGTGCTCACGGCGTTCGAGGTCATCCAGGTTATCCTCGGTCAGCGGGAAGACTATTTTGGGATTGTGGATGCGCGGCCAGTCGAACTTGGGGAAGTACTGGGTTTTGCGTGGGTCGGCGGTGTTGGTGAGCGAGAGCGTGTATCCGCTGCGCCCGTGGAAGGCTTGGTCGAAGTGGAGGACCTTGCCGCCCTTCTCGTGACGGTAGCCCTTCTGGAAGTTCTTGCGCACCTTCCAGTCGAACGCTGATTTTAGCGCGTTCTCCACAGCCAGGGCGCCGCCCGAGACGAAGAACGTGTACGGCAGGTAGTCGGGGATGCCCACGCGGCTGAACGTGTCTACGAAGCGCGCCATCAGCGGTGTGTAGACGTCGGAGTTGGCCACCTTGTTGAGCGCCGCAGTCATCAGGCGCTCGCGGAAGGCGGTGTTTTGTGTCAGCTTCGGGTGGTTCATGCCGAGGGCATTCGAGGCATAGAAGCCAAAGAAGTCCACGTACGACGTGCCCGAAAGTTGATCGTGCAGGTAGATGCCTTGGCTCTTATCCAAGTCCAGCACCATGTGCATGCCGTCGGCGAGGATGTGGTTGTTGAGGACGCCTCGCACGTCCTGAGCGTCGATTTTCTGCGTCGCGGTCAGTTCCATTGGTTATACCGATCTAAAAGTGTAGAAGGGGCAGCTTCTCAGTTCGGAATGTAGGCATTGCCCCCCAGATCCTCCAACCCCAAAGGGCTGCCATTGCGCCCAGAGGGACCGTAGCTTGGCGGCCCAGCCAAAGCCCCTCGCTTTGTGCCTTCGCCCCGCTACGAGTACCAGATCGTCGAAATCGAGCTAGACCGCCGCGCCGACATCCACCAGGAGCTCGTCAAAACGCTCAACACGTTTGGTGCCGAAGGGTGGCGGCTGCACGAGTTTCAGGTTGACCCGCTGCGTTCCGTCAACGAGCGCAGTCTGCGGCTGCTCTTGGAGCGCGTCGTGGCGTGAGTGCTAGGCGCGTGTGACAGCGCGGAAGGCCTTCAGCATGGACAGCAACCGACGGCTGACCTGGTTGCTCTCGAAGGCGCCCCAGTTGCCTTGCTCCAGTGCGTCCGTGAATCCAGGAAGTTGCGCCCCTGCCTGAGACCGCGCGGTTCGGCGGAACCCCATCGTCCAACACGAAAACTGTCGCGTGGGGTGGTGACCGCTCACCAGATGGACCATGTGGCTGTGGCGCGGGTCGCGGGTCGCGGAGGATACGGTTGTAGAGCGCGTGTACTTTGGCCTCACGGCCTTCGAGCACCTGCAGGAAGGTACCTTCCGCATAGAGCAGCAGGCCCGTTACGTTGTCGCGCTGGTTGTTGCGGTGCGAGGCCGTGAGAATGTCATTCAACTCCTCATCGGACAGCGCATGGCGCGCGGCGCTCGAGTAGACGGTGTAAAAGATCATACGGTACGCAACAGCGCGGCACGCTGCATGCACACGGGCCGCCGTTAGGGAGAATACCGGATGTGGTGGTATTCCTAACACCCTCTTCGACCGACGAATGTTGCACCGCGCCGGGCCTGATGCTGCAAAGAAGCTATGACGCCGCTTGCTGATCGGCGGGCAATGGCAGCAGCACGAACAGCGCCAGCAGCAGCACGACAGCGCCGCCGATGAACACGCTGAGGCTGCCCGTGAGCAGGTAGTGGATGGCGCCAAGCAAGGCCCCGCCTTCGCCCACAGCCCAGCCCACCAGCACCAAGCTCGGCTTCCGGTCTGCGTGGGCACGCTCCACAAACCGACGCAGCCCGGCCAGCACGATCACATTGACGGCGATGACGCCCAGGAAGACGAAACCGAGCAGCTGTGCGGTTTCGGCATCCAACCCGCCGTCAAAGCCGCCGTAGGTTCGTATGGCCCACACGGCTACGACGCTCCCCAGCCCGCTCGTCAGGAAGATGGCCCGCAGCACCGCGAGCGGCAGAGGCGGCGCTCCGGCTGTCATACCGCGCTCACCAGGTCGGCGCTTGCCTCAGCCAAGGTTGTGACGTGAAGGCCGTGGCCCTTGAGCGTGGCCGAGGTGCAGTCGGTGATGCGCACCTGCACGTAGTCTCCCTTTTGGAAGTCCTGGCGGTCGAAGACGACCATCTTGTTGGTGTCGGTGCGGCCGCAGAGCTGGGCATCGCTACGCTTGCTGGGTCCTTCGACCAGCACCGTGTGCACCCGTCCGATATCGGCTTGGTTATGCTCCAGCGAGATGCGGTTTTGCAACGCGATGATCTCGCTCAGTCGGCGCTTTTTGACGGGCTCGGGGATGTCGTCCTCGTACTTTCTAGCGGCATAGGTGCCGGGCCGCTCGGAGTAGGCAAACATGTAGGCGTGGTCGTAGCGCACCTGCTCCATCAGCGAGAGCGTGTCTTGATGTTGCTCCTCGGTCTCGCCGCAGAAACCGGCGATGATATCGGTGGAGAAGGAGATGCCGGGGCAGATGGTACGCGCCCGGTCCACCAGATCGAGGTACTGCTCGCGCGTGTAGGTGCGGCGCATGCGCTTGAGCACGTGGCTGTTGCCGTGCTGCACCGGCAGGTGGATGTAATTGCACACGTTGGGCCGCTCGCGGTGGACGTGCAGCAGGTCCTCGGAGCAGTCCTTGGGGTGGCTCGTGGAGTAGCGGATACGCAGCTCGGGCGAGAGCATGCTGATGCGGTAGAGGAGCTCAGCGAAGCTGATAGCTGTGCCGTTTAAGTCGTACTTGTACGAGTTCACGTTCTGGCCCAGCACCGTCACCTCCTTGTAGCCGCGCTCTACCAGGCCTGCGCACTCGGCCAGGATGCTGGTGACGGGACGGCTGCGCTCGCGCCCGCGGGTGAACGGCACCACACAGAATGAGCACATGTTGTTGCACCCGCGCATGATGGAGACGAAGGCCGTCAGCTCGTTGGTGTCGTAGCGGACGGGTGCGATGTCGGCATAGGTCTCCTGCCGGCTCAGCTGCACGTTGACGGCCGCCTGCCCCGACTCGGCCGAGACGCCGATGAGGCGCGGCAGGTCGCGGTAGGCGTCGGGGCCTACCACGAGGTCTACGAGTTGCTCTTCTTCCAGCAGCTTGTGCCGCAGGCGCTCGGCCATGCAGCCCAGCACGCCCAGCATCAGCCCTGGCTTGTGCGTCCGCTTGCGAGCGCGGAAGACGCTGAGGCGGCGGCGCACCTTCTGCTCGGCGTTCTCGCGGATGGCGCACGTGTTGAGCAGCACCACGTCGGCCGCCTCGGGGTCATGCGTCAGCCCGTACCCGCCCTCGCGCAACACCGAGGCCACGATCTCGGAGTCTGAGACGTTCATCTGGCAGCCGTATGTCTCTACATACACGCGCCGGTCACCGTCCGACTCGGCGACGGTCATCTTTGGGGCGTCCAGGTTATCGGCCTCGGGATCTGAAAGCAGATCGAGGGTGGTAATGAGGTTCATGATGGGTTAGGCAGCTAGGTGGGTAGCGCATGCCTCGAAAAGCGGCTTTTCCGTTTACGTTCCTGTGCCGACGATTACGTTCCTGTGCTGAATGGGCATTGTGGGCTCCGTCCTTCTATGGTGGCCCCTTTGAGCGGCAAAATCCGCGTTATCGAATAGTCCGAACGATGTATTTCGCGCTTTTCCGATGCCTCAACCTGAGACAACACCCGTGCAGGCATCGTTCTTGCCACCTGCGTCCCCCGTCCGCACCCTTTATCCGAACTGCACCATGTTTACCAGCGCTACCCCCCTGCTGACTACCTTTGCACGCCCTGATCACGCCCTGCTCGCCCATGCCCAACTCATGCCTGAGCGCCTGACGGTGCGGCACCTGTCATGGCGTGGGGTGCGCACCGAGCAGATTGACCTCAGTACCTTGCAAGGCGTAGAATACTTCTCCGAGTCGCCACGCGAGACTGGGCTGACGTTCTACCTGCACGATGGCACCTCGCTCACGTTGCGCATGAAAGCGGCGCGCCTCTGGCTCCTCACCCTTGCCGATGCCGCCCCGCAGCTCAAACACCAAGGCGCTGTCGATCCGGTGCGCTTCGACGAGCCTTTACCAGAGGTGCAACCCTTGATCGTGCCCGCGACCGCTGACGACTCCGAGGCGGAAAACCCATTGCATACTGACACGCTCAGGCCTGCTCAGCCCATAGAGCAGGCGGATGCCCTCGAAGTCGCAGTACAACCAGCGCCTCGCCAGGCAGGGCCGGAGTTCAGCCTGGGCGACGGCTGGACGGCCGACCGCATGACGCACACGCTCCACAAACTCTCGGACGCTGAGACGGACCGCCGCAGCCAAGCCTTGCTCCGCTCGCTCGACTGGGCCGATGCGTAAACCCTACGCGCTTTGCCACGCTCCCCTGTAGTAGCGGTCCCGCAAGCGCGGCGATACAGGCTCAGCCTCCTCTCCCAGCGTGATGGCCTCCATAAACGCCTGGCGATACGCGTCCAGCTGCGCCACGTGACGCGTGTGAAGGTGTGCGAGCGTGTCGTCGGGCTGTACAGGATCACCCAGGTGCTTGACCAAGGTGATGCCCGCGGTGGGGTCAACGGCATCGGCGGAAGTGGCGCGGCCTGAGCCCATGCGCGTAGAGAGCTGACCGAGGGCCAAGGCGTCGAGGTCGGTGATGTAGCCTTCGAAGCCGTCCGGCGCAACCACTTCTCCAGCAGGCTCGCGACCAGGGCGCTGCCCGGGGTGGTGCAGCATGTTGACGTCACCGCCCTGCACCTCGACGAGTTCGACGAACTTCTCAAACGCCGCGCCCGACGCGATGGCGGACTGCGCCTGTGCGATGCCTGCCTCGGGCGAGTCCGCTACGCCGCCCAGCCACAGCATCTCGCCCGCGAGCGCGTACGTCACCTCCATCAGATCCGGCACGTCGGCGCCCTTGAGGCAGGCGATGGACTCTTCCACCTCCGGCCAGTTGCCGATGGCGTAGCCCAGCGGCGTATTCATGTCGGTGAGCAGGGCCACGGTGGGCTTGCCGAAGTCCTCGCCGATGCCCGCCAGCGTCTCGGCCAGCTTACGCGCCTGCGCCTCCGTCTTCATGAACGCGCCCTTCCCCACTTTCACATCCAGCACGAGCGCGTCGATGCCCTCAGCCAGCTTCTTGCTCATGATTGATGCAGCGATGAACGGGATGAACTCGACCGTGGCCGTCACGTCGCGGAGGGCGTAGAGCTTGCGGTCGGCGGGGGCGATCTCGGCGGTCTGGCCGATCATCACGACGCCAAGGTCGGCGAGCTGCTGGCGATATTGCTGGGTGTCGAGGTCCGTGCGGAAGCCAGGAATGCTTTCGAGCTTGTCGAGCGTGCCGCCGCTGTGACCGAGGCTGCGGCCTGAGATCATCGGGACAGGCACGCCGCACGCCGCCACCAGCGGCGCCAGGATCAGCGAGACCTTATCGCCTACGCCGCCCGTGGAGTGCTTATCGACCTTGACGCCCGCCACCTCAGCCAAGTCCAGGACCTCGCCTGAGTACAGCATCGCGTGCGTAAGCGCTGCCGTCTCGTCGGCGTCGAGGCCTTGGAGGAAGGCGGCCATCAGAAACGCGCTCATCTGGTAATCGGGCACCTCATCCGCCGTGTAGGCCTCGATGAGGTGCTCGATGGTTTCGCGGCCGAGCGTTTCGCCCTCGCGTTTGGCATAAATCAGGTCAATGACAGCGCGCATAAACGGTGCGTTTGGGTGAGGAGAGGCTGTTGAACCGCGCGTGGGCAGGCTGAGGTTTCTAGGCTTGATGTGTTGCAACGCGCACCACGCATTGTATCCTCACGGTCACGTCACAAGTGCGTGACGAAACGCGGTAGGATGCACGGCGTTGTATCCGTAAGTTTACACCGAAAACAATGTCAACCCACGTTTACACTAGCTCGCGAGACATCGCGGTACACGCATGGAAATGACGCAAACCGACTACCTCAATCAGGTCGCCGAGACCGAGTATGAGTGGGGTTTCGTAACTGAAATTGACGCCGACACGGCGCCGAAGGGCCTCAACGAAGACATCGTGCGGCTGATCTCGTCGAAGAAGAACGAGCCGGAGTGGCTGCTGGCGTGGCGCCTGCGCGCCTTCCGCCACCTCGAAACGCTGCTGGCGGACAAGGACAAGTACCCGCAGTGGGCGCACATCGACTACCCGGAGATCGACTTCCAGAACATCAGCTACTACTCGGCGCCCAACAGCAAGCCGAAGTACGAGAGCCTGGACGAGGTAGACCCTGAGCTGATCCGCACCTTCGAGCGCCTCGGCATCCCGATCAACGAGCAGAAGAAGCTCGCGGGCGTGGCCGTAGACATCGTGATGGACAGCGTCTCGGTAGCGACGACGTTTAAGGACGAGCTGGAGAAGAAGGGCATCATCTTCTGCTCCTTCGGCGAGGCGGTGGAGAAGCACCCCGAGCTGATCCAGAAGTACATGGGTTCGGTGATTCCGTACACGGATAACTTCTACGCCTGCCTGAACTCCGCTGTCTTTTCCGACGGGTCGTTCTGCTACATCCCGAAGGGCGTGCGCTGTCCGATGGAGCTCTCCACCTACTTCCGCATCAACGAGGCGGGCACGGGCCAGTTTGAGCGCACGCTGATCGTCTGCGAAGAGGGCGGCTACGTGAGCTACCTGGAAGGCTGCACCGCGCCGCGACGCGACGAGAACCAGCTGCACTCGGCCGTCGTCGAGATCATTGCGATGGACAACGCCGAGGTGAAGTACTCGACGATCCAGAACTGGTACCCCGGCGACCAGAACGGCGTGGGTGGCGTCTACAACTTCGTGACCAAGCGCGGCATCTGCGAGGGCAACCACAGCAAGATCTCGT
>JBCCMF010000049.1:0-20410 GCA_039026435.1 Bacteroidota bacterium | reverse complement strand
TCGATCAAGAACGTACCCGCCACGGGCGTCACGGGGCGCCCCGAGCGGACGACGCCAAAGACGGTGAGCAGGAACGCCCCGCGTGTCGCCTCCAGCGTGACTTTCACGGCGTGGGGACGGTCGTGCAGTGCCGGGAAGTCCGCACCACCGTCGACGGTGTCGAAGCGGTAGCGCACGCGGTTGTGCGTGTAGGCCAAGCGTATGTTGACGCCGCCCAGGCGCTGCGCGACGCTGGACTCCACGCCGAACGCGGTGCCCGTCCCGAAGAAATCGAACAGGTTGGGATCGTCGGCAAAGCGCTCGGAGAAGAGCGCCACGCCGTCCATCGCCTGGCGGTACACCTCCACCGACGCGCTGCGCGACGTGGCGTTCAGGTGCAGTCCAACACCGATGTGACGGCTGCGCGCTTCGTCGGGCAGGAACGTCCAGACGTCGCGCGGGCCTTCCAGCACGTTCTCGTTGACGATGCGCCCCATCCACTGGTGGTACTGCCCGGCTGAGGCCTGAATGCGCCACTGCGAGCCGATCCGCCATATCCCCGCTGCCCGAGGCGAGACGTAGACGCGCTCTTGGTCGGCGGAGTGCGTAGCGCGGAGGCCTGCGGTCAGCGAGATGGCCGAGTGTGGCGTCCACGTGTCCTGAAGGTAGGCGGCGGTGAGCGCCTCGCGCTCGTTCTCGCGCGTCCGGCCCTCGGTCTCATCCTCGCGAAACCGAATGCGCACGTCCGTATGCGAGGCGCCAATGTCGAGGCGATGCTGATCTGTGAGCGTGATCGAGGTATTGAGCCGGATGGCTGCTTCCTGCACACGGTTGTTGACGCTCCGCTCGAAGTCGATGTCATCGCCCTCGAACAGGGTGTTGTCGTAGCGGGTGCGGTAATGCGACAATGTGCTGGTAAACTGCGACGCGACGCCCGACGTCCACTGGCGCTTCCAGCGCAGGCTGGCGGCGCGGGTGTTCCAGCGCGAGGCGAGGCGCTGGCTGAACACCTCGGGGTCAAACGCCTCATCGTCGCCTCGCTGCTGGCGGTAACGGTCGTCACTGGCGAACGCGTGCAGGGCCCATCGGTCGGTTGCTGTGCGGCGCCAGCGGACTGCCGCATGTACATCGCCGAAAGCAAACCGCCGATCTTCGAAGTCATTCTCGATGTCTTGGCCCGTGGTGGCGTCGATGAGCGTGGTGGTGAGCGGGGTGGTCCAGAGGTCGGTGAAGGCACGCCGCACGGCGAGGGCGCCGTCCAGCTTCGGCATGATGGGACCGCGCACGGCTGTGCTGGCGCTGAGCAGGCCGACCCGAAGCCGCAGCCTCGCCGCATCGGATCCTGAGGGGTTGAGGGTGGGATAGCCGGTGAGTTCGATGACGCTGGCCGTGCGCTCGCCGTACGTCGCCGGGAAGCCGCCTTTGTAGAGCGCGATGGTGTGGAGCGCGTCGGGGTTGAACGGGCTGAAGAAGCCGAACAGGTGGTCGATGTGGTACAGCGTCATGCCGTCCAGGCGGATCAGGTGCTGGTCGGGCGTGCCACCGCGGATGAACAGGCCGACGCTGGCGTCGTGGCTCAGGTTGATGCCGGGGACGGTGAGGAGGGCACGCAGCGCATCGGGCTCGCCCACAGCGGGCAGGCGTTCGAGCGCTTCGGGCTCCAGGATGGAGAGGGCAGCCGTGTCGGAGCGTTGGTAGCGCGGCAGCACATCGGCGGTGACGACGAGCGCGCCGGGCGTCACGGCTTCCGGCGTCAACGCCAGCCGCACCGCGCGTGCAGGATCGTTGGGCAGCGTAGCCGAGAGCGTGGCGTAGCCGAGGTAGCGCACCCGTATATCGTGCGGGCCAGGCGGCAGATCGGGAAGCTCGAACCGCCCGTCAGACATGGTCACGGCTGCCCGATCCAAGGCGGGTACCAGCACGGCGGCAAGCGGAAGGGGCGCGCCCGTTTGCGCATCGACCACCATGCCACGCCACGTACGACGCACGGGTGGCGGCTGAGCCGCGGCCTGCAGCACAACGTTACCGCCCACCTGCGTCCAGGCGATGCTGAGCGGCGGCAGCAGGTCGTCCAGCACCTGCGTCCACGGCGTGGCGCGTGCGTTTACCGTGACCGTATGCGGGGCTACGAGCGTATCCAAATAAGCAAAGCGCACAGTGGTTTGGCGTTCGAGGGCGTGCAGGACGTCGCGCAACGGCACATCCTGCACCGACAAGGTGACACGGGGGGCCTCCTGCGCCATGCTGGGCACGGATGCCAGCGGGCTCAGGACGAGCAGCAGACCGAATGAATAGATCCACACACTAGGGTATACGCATGTGCGCCTCATCACCCTACCCTCCCATCCAGTGCTGGAGCAGATTGAGCAGCGCCGCCAGCCAAGCCTGCAGATGGTGCCGCAAGCTGTCGCGCAACAGGCGTAGCGCTTTCGACATCCGCGCCTCCACGGTTTTGGGGGACACCTCCAGCAATGCCGCGATCTCGCGGTACGTGAGGCCATCGAAGCGACTCAAGACGAAGGTGTGCTGGACGGCCTCCGGAAGGGCTTGGATGGCGGCCTGGACATCGGGCGCGACGTCGAAGTGCTCAATGGGCGCGGCCACGGGCGCGGGCTGGCTCGCCTGAGCCTCCCGGTAGGCTTGGCGCACGGTCTGGCGGCGGTAGCGGTCGATGAGCAGGCGGTTGGCGCTGCTGAAGAGGTAGGCTCGCACGGGCTGCTCAGGGTCGAGCGCCTCGCGGCGCTGCCACAGCCGGAGGAACAGGTCCTGCACCATATCGGCGGGCGTCTCGCTCTGTCCGCTCGGCAGGCGCCGTGCCACGAAGCGGTACAACGGCTCGTAGTGGCGCTCGAAAAGCTGACGGAACGCCGCGGGGTCGGAGGCCCGAAGACGGGCCGTCAACACGGCATCGGACGTCGGGTCAGCCATGAGCGCTGCGATAAGCCAGTGGGACAACCCGCATAAGGTAACTGTGATGCTCCAGAAAGAAAGGCTTGTTTCTGAGATCTTCGCGGTGTGTGCGGTCGCGGAAAGTGCATGGTGAGGGAGGGCGGAGCTTGTCTTGCTCGCCACAGGTGTATTTCACAGGAGCGCCCCCGCTTTGGGGGTGATTGCCAGCAGGCCTCGCAGAGGAGGTGAATGCCCGTATTTGTGACGGCCTACCCGGTCGAACTGTACGCACCCCAGCAGGCAAATCTCAGCGTTTATTCCGTACTCAGAGAGGCCCAATGTTTCCCGCTTAAAGCTGGCGGTCCCTGTCCGATACTGGTGGGAGTAGCTACTGTGCCAGCCCACCCCGCCTCTATGTTCGCCAACCGCCACCCCATCGATCTGTCGTTTCTGGCGCGCAGCGTGGAGTACGACGCCGAGATGCTGGGCATCATGATTGAGATGGCGGGCGAGCAACTGGCGGAGCTGCGCGACGTGCTGCACTTGGCTCAGCTCAACAGCGACACCGAGCGCCTGCGCTTTGCGGCGCACAAGCTGAAGTCTACCGCTGGGCTGCTAGGCCGCCGCGACCTGCTAGAGCCGCTCGATCTGCTGGAGGACATGCACCTCCGGCCGATGCTGCCCGGCGAGCAGGCCGAGCTGGTGGCCAACGTGCTGGGCTGGGCCGACCGCGCCCTGGACGCGCTGGCTGTAGCTGAACCTATCGATTATACGGACCCTGCCACTTAAGCCTTCTCGACTATGCGCTGCCTTCTCGTAGACGATGACGCCCTCGCTCGGCTCATCCTGGAGCAATACGTTCAACGGTTTGGCGGCTTTGAGATCGTGGGCACCTGCAGCAGCGCCATCGAAGCGCGCACGTTCTTGCAGAGCAACCCGGTGGATGCGCTCTTTCTGGATGTGGAGATGCCGGGGATGACGGGCCTGGAGCTGCTCTACCTCCTCCCCGAGCCGCCCGCCACGGTGCTGTTCACGTCAAAGAAGGAGTATGCCGTGGATGCCTTTGAGGTGGATGTGGTCGATTACCTGCTCAAGCCCGTGCCGTACAGCCGCTTCGCGCAGGCTGCCGAGCGCGTGGTGCGCCACCTCTCGGCCGAGCCTGCGCCCAGCGAGGAGGACTACGTCTACATCAAGACCAACGGCAAGCTGGTGAAGCTGCACCTGCGCGAGATCGCTTATATCGAGGCGCAGGGCGACTACGTGCTCATCTGCACCCCTACCGAGCAGCATCTGGTGCACGGCACCATGAAAGCGATGGAGCGCAAGCTGCCCTGCGACGACTTCGCCCGCGTGCACCGCTCCTACATCGTCCGCCTAGACCGCATCGACAACCTCGACACCACCTCGCTCGTGGTGGGCCGCACCACCATCTCCATCGGCGCCTCGTACCGCAACGACGTCCTGGCACGCTTCGAGACCTTCTAGGCAGCAGAACCGCTCGGTTCTTCGTACACTTGGGGCCGATTCCTCCCTCGCCTCACGCCTCTACCTGATGCTGACCCGTGCCCAGTACACCGCTGCCCAACGCCGCGCTGCCCAGATGATCCGCGACAGCGGCCTCGCCATGACCAGCGCCGAGGCCGAGCGCATCGAGGTGGCCGACTTTGGACTGGACCACCTGGAGATCGAGGGCGCCCAGATCCTGACGCTCGTACAGACCGAGCGCATCAGCGTGAAGGTGCTGGCGATGTTTCCGCATCAGACCGAGCCCGAGCACTGGCACCCGCCCGTGGGCGACGACCCGGGCAAGGAAGAGACCGTGCGCGTCATCGCGGGCACGCTGCTGTTCTACATCCCGGGCGACGGCACCGAAGCGGCCCCCAGCACGATCCCCGACGGCAAAAGCTACGCCTACACCTGCTACCGCGAACTCGTCATGCACGCCACCGACCAGATCACGCTGGCGCCGGGCACCAAGCACTGGTTCAAGGGCGGCCCCGACGGCGCGATCTTCTACAGCTTCTCCACCATCGCCCGCGACGTGCTCGATGGCTTTACCGACCCCGATGTACAGCGCGTCACGCAGATCGTGGACTGACGCTACCGTGCAACAGCTACCGTGCCACGCCCCACGAGCTGGCCGCTGGCGGTGACGGTGTATAGGTACACGCCTGCCGCCCATGTAGACACATCTACCGCTACCTCCTGAGCACCCGAACCACACCGCAAAGCCTGTTGTGCGTGCGCTTGCCCCAACGCGTTGTAGAACGTCACCTCGGGGCACAGCGGCGCTGACGCGTTCAGGCGCATGGTGAGTTGGGCGGACGCCGGATTCGGATGCACGGTCACAGCCGCTGTCACCTCGGTAGGCGTCTCGACAGCCACGGTCGATGTGCGCCCTCCCAGCGTCGCAGCACCAGGAAGCAGCATGCCTGCGTCATTGAACAGCGCCAGGTTCTCCCACGGCGAGCCCACGCTTGTGGTGGCCGTATGCTCGGGCGCCCAGTAGCACAGGCCTTGCCCCAGGTCCCCCTCGACACCAGCAACAGCCTGCCGGACGGTCGTGATAAACGCTGCCTGGCCGTCGGGCGAGGCCGGGAAGTCGGGCAGGAGCTGGTCAGAGAGCCCCACGATGTTGTGCGTACTGTCGAACCAGTCGAGCGTCCACGGATAAGCCGTTTCCACCACCATCACGGGAAGCTGATATCGCTCGGCGGTGGTGGCCAGCGTGCGTTCCAGATCATCGAGGCGGCCGTGCCACCACGGGTAATACGACAGCCCAATCAGGTCCAAGGCCACCCCGGCATCGCGGATGTTGTCGAAAAACCAGCGGACGGTTTCGGCGCTGCCGCCGTTGTCTACATGCAGCATGATGGCGACGCGGTCGTCGGCAGCACGCGCGCCGTCGATGCCCGCTTGGAGCAGGTCGGCCAGCTGCTGCCATTGGGCGGGCGTGTCGTAGGTGCCGCCCACGCGCCCGTCGGGCCACAGCATACCGCCCGTAATCTCGTTGCCGATCTGGATGAGGGTGGGGGAGGTGCCTTGGGCGGTCAGCGCGGCCACCACGCGCTCGGTGTAGCTGCGGACGCTGTCGCGGAGAGCGGAGAACGACGCCGTGCGCCACGTGGCGGGCTTGGCTTGCTGCGCCGGGTCGGCCCACGTGTCCGAGTAGTGGATCGTCAGCATCAGGTCGAGGTCGTGGGCATGGATGCGCTCGGCCATCGCCAGGACCTCCTCCAGACCGTCGTGCCCCAAGCTCGGCGTGTGCCACAGCCGTAGGCGCACCGTGTTGAGGCCTCGATCGCGGAGGAGGACCAGCGGATCGGCGGGGCCCTGGGCATCCTGGTAGACGGCGCCCGCCTGCTCCATCTCGTCTAGCACGGAGAGGTCGGCGCACGTCAGGAACGGGAGGCTCGGCGATTGCGCCCACGCAGCCAGCGGCATCAGGGCGATCCACACTACCGCACCGACGCAGCCCACGGCGCATCGCCATGCTCTCCTCGCATGCTGAAGCCGTGGTTTCATGTTAACACAGGGGAAGGGATGGGTCGGTTGGCGCCACTCAACGGTGGGGCGCCCGTCAGCGTTTCGCGTGCAGATGGATTCACCCAGCCGGTAGCCATCAGCACGCGGAACGGCGGTCTGGTTTGGTCGTGAGTGGTTCTCCTCCCACCCTACGCAGCCGCCCATGTTCACGACGCCCCTCATCACGCCTACTCATGCCTCGATGTTGGTCGGATCGCATGATGTGGTCTTCGTCGATGCGCGCTTCCGGCTGAGCGACACGGACTACGGCCGCCGCGCCCACGCGGAGGGGCACATCCCCGGTGCGGTCTATGCCGACCTCGACGCCGACCTCTCAGGCCCCATCGTGGCAGGGCAGACATCGCGCCACCCGCTTCCCGATGTCGATGTACTGGCTCAAACCCTTGGACGTTGGGGTATCGCTGACGGGGTGCAGGTCGTCGTGTACGATGACTTGGGTGGCGCAATCGCGAGCCGGCTCTGGTGGATGCTGCACTGGCTGGGCCACGAGGCCGTGGCCGTGCTCGACGGCGGATGGCCCCACTGGGTGGCAGGCGCCTTCCCCACCACCGACGCGCCCACACAGCCCACGGCGCGCGCGTTCCACCCCCACGAGCAGCCGCACCTGTGCGCCTCAATGCCTGAGGTGCAGCGCCGCCTCGGCGATCCCGCGCTGTGCCTCATCGACGCCCGGGCGCCGCAACGCTACGCGGGCCTCGAAGAACCGCTGGACCCGGTGGCGGGCCATATCCCCGGAGCGACGAATCGCTTCTTCAAAGACCACCTCGACGCTGATGGTGCCTTCCACCCTCCCGAGACCTTGCGGCAACGCTTTGCTGACCTCAACGATGCCTACGAGGTGATCTGCTACTGCGGCTCGGGCGTGACGGCGGCCCACAACGCCCTCGCTATGGTGCACGCTGGCCTGCCGATGCCTCGGCTGTACGCGGGGTCCTGGAGCGAATGGATCACCGAACCCGCCAACCCCGTCGCTTCGGTGGCCTGAGCGGGCGACTTCACGGCTGCGTGACATCCGCAGACTTTGCGCAAAGCGCTGAAATGTTCGACCTTAACATCAGCGGCGCACATGTGCCGCGCCCCCGTTCCACAAACCCTAGATGCAGGCCCATGCCCTACAAGTTCGAACTCTACAAAGACAAAGCCGGGAAAGATCGCTTCCGCTTCGTCGCCCCCAACGGTGAAACGATGTTCTCCAGCCAAGGCTACGCCTCCAAGTCGGGCGCGAAAAAGTCGATCGAGTCGCTGAAGAAGAACGTCCCCGGCGCTGAAGTCACCGACGCTCCCACAGACTGAGTGCGTCCCGCATAGATGTATGCATGCAGGCCCAGCCGAACGATTCGGTTGGGCCTGTCTCGTTTGTGAAGCATGCTTTTCACGGGCCGGGCGGCCTCTGAGGGGAGTGCTAGGAGGCAGGCGAGGCTTTATTTGAGGCGCACCTTCCAAGTCCGGTGCAGATCCTGTAGTTTCGGCGCGCTCTCCATCGCACATCGCCAAACCCATGACGCCACTCGACTGGACGATCATCGCCGGCTACTTTGCCCTGCTTGTGGGCATCGTCTGGTGGTCCTCGAAGAAGCAAGACAGTACCGAAGACTACTTCCTGGCCGGGCGCGACATCGGCTGGTTTGCCGTGGGGGCCTCGCTGTTCGCCTCCAACATCGGATCCGAGCACATCGTAGGCCTGGCAGGCGGCGGCGCGCTCAACGGCATGGCGCAGGCGCACTACGAGCTGCACGCCTGGATCATGATCCTGCTGGCGTGGGTGTTCGTGCCGTTCTACTACCGCGCGGGCGTCTTCACCATGCCCGAGTTCTTGGAGAAGCGCTTCAACGCCCGCACGCGCTGGGTGCTGTCGGTCGTGTCGATCGTGGCGTACGTGTTTACCAAGGTCTCGGTGACGGTCTACGCTGGCGCGCTCGTCTTCCAAGCCCTGTTGCCCGAGACGTTCGGCTCGCCGGAGAACGCGTTCTGGGTGGGCGCCTTCACCACGGTGACGCTGACAGGCGTCTACACCGTCTTCGGCGGGCTGCGGGCCGTGGTCTATACGGAGGTGGCGCAGACGGCGCTGCTGCTGCTGGGCTCGGTGTTCATCACGTACTTCGGCCTCTCGCTGTTGGGCGGATGGGGCGAGTTGAAAAGCATCGTGGCGGCCAGCGAGCAGAACTTCTCGCTCTGGCGCCCCAACTCCGACCCCGACTTCCCGTGGCTGGGCATCATGATCGCCTCGCCCGTGGTGGGCATCTGGTACTGGTGTACCGACCAATACATCGTGCAGCGGACGCTCTCGGCGAGGTCGCTCAAGGATGCGCGGCGCGGTGCGATCTTCGGCGGCTTCTTGAAGGTGTGGCCGGTGTTCATCTTCCTCGTGCCCGGCATGATCGGCTTTGCGCTGATGCAGAAGGGCCTGCTCGCCATCCCCACCGACCCCGCGTCCGGCCGCGTCCTGGGCGACATGGTCTTCCCCACGATGGTGGCCGAGCTGCTGCCCGTGGGCCTGCGCGGCCTGGTCGTGGGCGGCTTGCTCTCAGCGCTGATGAGTTCGCTGTCGTCGCTCTTTAACTCGTGCGCCACGCTCTTCACCATCGACATCTACGAGAAGATCCGCCCCGGACGGTCACAGAAGCACCTCGTGAAGGTGGGCCGGATCGCCACGGGCGTAGTGGTGGGCTTTGGGCTGCTGTGGATCCCAATCATGAAGGTGATCTCCGAGGGCAACGCGGGCCTATACGACTACCTGCAGAACGTGCAGGGCTTCCTGGCGCCGCCCATCACCGCCGTCTTCCTGCTCGGCCTGTTCCACAAGCGCATCAACGAGCAGGGCGCGTTCTGGGGCCTCATCATCGGCTTCGTGATTGGCATGTTCAAGCTGACCGTGCAGACGCTGACGCAGAGCGGCGTGCTCACCTCGGGCGTCTTGTTTGCCATCGGCGACTTCAACGGGTACTACTTTGCGGGCGTGCTCTTCCTCATCAGCATCATCCTGATCATCGCCATCTCCTACGCCACGCCTGCGCAGAGCGAGGAGCAGCTACGCGGCCTCACCTACGGCTCCGTCACGGACGAGCAGCGCGCCGAGAACCGCGCCAGCTGGGGCACTGCCGAGGTCGTGGGCACCGTCGTCGTGCTCGGTCTCGTGCTGGGCGTCTACCTCTACTTCAGCTTCTGGATTTAGCGATTCAGGATACAATGATCTTGAAATAACTAGCTTTAGCCTGTCTATCGCTAATAGATAGGGCGATCATATAGATTAGACTTAACTACCGGAATCGGTAAAGAGTAGCGATTAACAATCTGCTCGACTAATTCAGAGAACCATTGGTCTGCTCTTGGGGAAACGAAGATTTTTTTGATTAGGTATTCTGGGTTTATGTCAATGACCACCGATGTTGCATCAGCTTGGATATGTTGCCTATTGATGCCCCCATCTGACGAGATAATGGCTCGTAATTCATTCTCGTGTTCAAAGCTCAGGCGTTTATGGGTAAATGGAAAAAAAGTATTCTTAAACGAGATCGGTGTTTTGTCGTAATCAACATAACTTATCATAGTTGTACTCCCAGTAATTGGGGCTGCTTGAATTGCTGATGCGAGAGAATCATGATCGCTCATTATTGCGACCCCCTTGGATGATGCGTATAGCTCCCACATTGCAGCAGACTCATGTTCACTCGCGAACCAGCAACTGATGAATGTCTTTTGTCGCATTGATTCTGATGACGCGAGAAGTCCGTCAACGGTCGCCGACGTTAGAGGGATAGTTCCAGCAGCTACTTGTGCGCGGAGTTTTTTGACTCCCGCTTTTGACCAAGTACCCTCATATGGGTCATCGAACATATCAGCCCGAGCAAAGAAAAGTCGGCGATTTTCCAGTAGACTCAGGAGCTTTGTCAAGTCCATATATCGCCATAAAGTTAGGTTGGTGTTTGGCGGCGAAAAGGCTGAATGACTATTATCAAGCATTCTGTATTTCAGTGGTTTAGCCTGCAGGAAGACAACTTCACTTCAACAACACCATCCGCTGTGTGGCGGTGAAGGCAGGCGTCTTGAGGCGGTAGAGGTAGAGGCCGCTGGCGCGTCGAGCGGCGTTGAAGGTGGCGGCGTGCGTGCCAGCAACAAGCGTGGCTTCGATGAGGCGCTCGATGCGTCGGCCCATCGCGTCGTACACGTCGAGGGTGATGGCAGCGGCTTCGGGCAGGTCGAAGCGGATCTCGGTGCTGGGGTTGAACGGGTTGGGGTAGTTGCCGTGCAGGCGGTACTCTGTCGGGAGGTCGTCGCTGCGGATGGAGGTGTTCAGGGCCGTGGTGAACGTGGCAGCCGTCCAGGCACCGGGGCCCAAGGCGTTCGTGCCGCGCACGCGCCACTGGTAGGTCGTTGCAGGGTCGAGATCGGCAACGATCGTTGAGGTCGTGGCGGCGCCCGTGGAAACGGATGCGATGACGTTGGCGAAGGCCTCATCGGCGGCGACTTCCACGTCGTAGCCGCTGGCGCCGTCTAGCGCATCCCAGTTGAGGGTGGCACTTCGGATGCCTTCGGTGTCGCCGTCGGGAGCAAGGCCTGTGGGGGCGAGCAGCTTGCCGCCGGAGGCGAGGCTGCGGGCCGGGACTTCGAGTGTGAAGCCGTCGGAGAAGGTGACGGTGCGGACGGCATCACCAGCGTTGAAGGCGACGTAGGTGGGCACGCCGTCCGCACTGCGGAAGACGCTGTAAGTAGCCACGTCGGCGGTGACGGTGGGGTCGAGGCGGCCCATTGCGGCCATGTTATGGAGCCAGTGCAGGGTGTGGGCGCGCGACTCGCCGTCGAAGGGGCGGTAGTTGGGGTCGGCGAGGTACAGCTCCAGGGCGCGGTCGGGCTCGCTGAAGGCGAGGTACTGCCAGAACACGTCTTTCCAGGTGGTCGGCTCGCTGCCCCGAGCACGCACGACGGCGTCGTAGTTGGCGGACACGTAGTCGGGGTGGCGCCCGAGGTACATAGAGCCGCTGGTGAGGGGCAAGATGTTGATGCCGTGGATGAACTCGGGGTCTTGCCCGAACCACGTCGTGTGGGCACCCTTCCCGCCCCAGACGATGCCGAGCGCCGTGCGGTTGTAGCCTACCGGAAACGTCGCGTCCTCTACGTCGAACCAATACTGCTCGATGGCCGAGGCCTCGGTGGCGTAGAGGTACACGCCGAGGTCGCGGATGGCCTGCTGCCCCGTCATCTCGCCCCACAGGATGACGGCGGTGGCGAAGTGCATGGACTCGGAGCTGGACTCCTGGTTGTTGCCATCGCCAAAGGCGCCGTGGCCCGAGGCCCAGGCGTGCCCGGCATACGCGTCGAAGTTGCGGAGGAAGGGGAAGCGCGTGTCGGTGCGGTCCCAGTTGCTGGCGTCGCGGATGAGCAGGTTGACCATGCCGCCCCAGTTCTCTTGCGCGGCCCACTCGGGGTCGTACTGCGCGATGGTCGCCGCCGTCATGACGGCGTAGCCCGAATGGAAGTGGTGGTCGTTGATCTCGCTGTCGGCGAAGAAATCGGAGGGGTAGCCCGTGAGCACATTCCACGTGTCGTTGTAGACGTACTGCTGGTCGCCGCCTGCGGTGAGCCAGTCCTCCAGCCGCGCCTTGAGTTCATCGAGCATGGCCTCGCGGTCGCGGTCGCGCTCTAGCTGGTCGGCGATGTGGACGAGCCGCGCCATGCGTCCCATCTCCTTGCCATTGTCATAGGTGGGCCCCACGCCTATCGACTGCCGGGCGACTTGGCGGACGAAGCCGCGCAGTTGGCTCCGCGAGTAGGCCCCACGGTCGGGGAGCGTTGGCAGGATGCCGTCGAAGCGGAGATCGGTGGTGAACGTGTTGCCTTCGAGCAGGCGCATCTGGCCGCGCGGCGAGGCGTAGGCGATCTCGGTCAAGGCGTCTGGCGTGTGGCGCCACTGGTGGCGGTAGAGGGCCGTCAGCGTCTCGTCCAGTTGCCCGGCGCCACTCTCCTTGAGCTCGGTGGCGTAGCTGTACGTGGTCTGGACGCGCGACGTCGCTTCGTCGTACTGCCACGCTACGCGGCTGTCGGTGACGAACGCGTAGGCACGGGCGCGGAAGCGGTCGAGTGTGGCGGTAGAGGCGTCGGGGAGCAGGGCGACGGAGAAGTAGGTCTGCCCGCCGAGTGGGGAGGTGAGGGTCCTGTCGGCGGTGGACCAATCCGAGCCGCTGGGTCCGAAGATACCGTAGTGCCGCCCATCCACGGTGATGCCGAGCACGTGCCCGTCGTTGAGCCAGACGGTGGGCGAGGCGCTGAGAGCGATGCGGGCGTTGCCGCCCTCGGCCTCGAAAAAGACAAACGGCTGCCCGTGCCCCAGCGTCGCATTGAGCGTGCGCACGCCGTCGGTCCACTGCGCGGTCACCGTCCAGTCACCATAGCCATCGGCAACGGCTTGGCCCGTGGAGAGGCCTTTCACGCCCACCGTCAGCTGGGGGCGATGTGGGTAGATGTAGTCGTTGGCGGCGAAGACGGGCGTGGCCGTGTACCCAATCTGCAGGCCTGAAGCCACGGCCTTGGCGCTGATCGGATGCGCATAGAGCACGCCGGAGTGCTGATCGCCGAAGAAGGGGAAAAGCAGGCTGCTCCAGAAGTCGTTGGTCTGGATGGGCTGGTCGAAATCGGCCGACACCAGCGGCACAGCCGGAGCGCCCGAGGAGAGCGAAGGACCTACTTCGCCTGACGGAAGCACCGTAGCGTAGCTGCCCTGGCCCACTTGGTCTACCTGTGCGAGCGCAGGGACGACGACGAGCAGAGCGAGAGCACAGAGAAGAGGTAGGATATGGGCGAGGCGTTGCATCAGTGGCACCACAATGAAGCAGAAGACAAGTAGACAATACGCGGTCACCCTGCCGCGTTCCACGGCGCCAGCAAAGCGCATGGGAAGCGGCGACGCGCCGGGCTATCGAGGTATGAAGCCCCGGCTATCCAACCGTGTGCTGTACACATGAGGCGCTAGCGGCCTCGGCATCTGCAACGGCGAGCGGGGCAGACCTCACCCCCTCGCCCATAGGTGGCGCTCAGCCTTCAGTGACGGTTACCGTGTCCATCGTGTCGCCTTGGCGGATGGCGTTGACCACATCCATGCCGTTGGTGACCTGCCCGAAGACGGTGTGGCGGCCGTTCAGGTGCGGCTGCGGGCCGTGGGTGATGAAGAACTGGCTGCCGTTGGTGTTTGGCCCGGCGTTGGCCATCGAGATGACGCCCATGTCGTGCGTGAGCGGGTTGCCCACCGTCTCATCGCGGAATTTGTAGCCGGGACCACCCATGCCCGTGCCCGTGGGGTCGCCCCCTTGGATCATGAAGTTGGAGATGACGCGGTGGAACGTGAGGCCGTCGTAGAAGCCTTCGCGGGCCAAGAAGACGAAGTTGTTCACCGTCAGCGGCGCGTGCTCGGCGGAGAGGGCAAGTTCGATGGTGCCTTTGCTGGTTTCCATCGTGACGCTGTAGGACTTCTCGGGGGCAATCTGCATCGCCGGGGCGGCGTTCCACTGTTTCATACGGGTACGGCAGGGTCGTTTTTTGGAAAGAGCCCCGGCAACGGCAGACCTATCGGTTAGATCCCCATTCGCCCGGTGGTGCATGAGGGCTGGACGCCAGAACGGTGTGGCAAAAAGCGAGGCGCGGGTCAACTTTTCCAGATTGTTTCGTATCCTAGCGCCGCGCCGCTGTCCCCCTCCACCAACTGTATTGATGCTATGAAACGGATGAATCGCAACGAAGCGAAGGGACTGCTCTCGATCTACAAGGATCGGCTGAACCGCGTGAAAGGGTTTTACCAGCACTTCGCGGGGTTCATTGCCACGCTTAGCGCCACCATCCCGATCTCGTTCTTCGCCGAAGGCCCCGTCTTCATGCTCCCGCTCATCTTCTGGGGACCGCTGATCGGCTATCATGCGAACCGCGTATTCGGCAACATGGGCAAGAAGTCGCGCCAGTGGGAAGAGGAGGTGCTGGCGGAGCTCATGGATGGCGACATCACCGAGCTGCCCGACCGCTTCCGCCGCCGCGCCATCGCCTCCGGCGCCGATGCCGAAGTCGCCCAGTTGGAAGCCGCGCGCCTGCGCAAGCGTCTCGAAACGCTAGAAGCCATTGTCACCAGCCGCGACTGGGATGCGCTGGAGAAAGAGACCGGCTCGGCCGAGGCAAAGCTGCTCACGGAGAAGATGCACCAGGACTAGTGCAAGTACTGAAGGATGATTATGCGTCCTATAGCTGTCATCCCGAGCGGAAGCCAAAGGCTGTAGCCGAGGGATCTCCCCCGCCTACAGATTGCACGACCTCAGAGTGATGACAAACCTAGGCGGTGTGCCGCACTCTAAGTTTTCAGCTCTGGCATAACCTGCTCTGCCGCTTGGGAACGGGAGGTCACAAGTCGCCCAACTGCGGGCGCAGGAGCAGTTCTTCGACCACGCTCCGGCCTGAGAGCCGGTATACATCGACGATGGCCTGCGCCACGTCTTCGGGCGGCATCAGGCGGTCGGTCGGGCCGTCGAAGCCGTCCCAGCTGGGTGTGAGGGTGGCGCCGGGGAAGACCGTGGTGATGCGCAGGCCGTCGGCCTTGGTCTCTTCGCGGAGCGTCCGCGCCAGCCCTAGCAGCCCGTGCTTCGCCGCCGCATACGCCGCCCCGCGCGGATAGCCCTGGAGGCTGGCTACAGAGCCCATGAAGAAGATGGTGCCGCGTTGCTGCTCGCGCATCGGTGCCAAGAACGCCTGCGTCACCATGAACGCGCTGACGAGGTTGACGTCGAGCTGCCAGCGGAAGTCGGCGAGGCGCGTCTCGTGGAACGGCGCGGCCAAGAAGACGCCCGCGTTGTTGATCAGCACATCGGGCACGCCGAAGGCGCCGAGCGTCACGCGGGCGAGGGCGGCCACTGCGTCTTCGTCGGTGACGTCGCAGGGCTGGACGAGCGTTTGGGCGCCGAGCGCTTGGCAGGCGGCTGCGACGCCGTTCAGCTTGGCTTCGTTGCGGGCGGCGAGCACGAGCCGGGCCTCGGGCAGCACCGCGAACGCTGTCGCGATGGCCGCGCCGAGGCCCTGGCTAGCGCCTGTGATGACGGTGGTAGGCATAGGCGCTTAGCTGAGCGGCGCGCCGTCGCCAGTGGAGGCGGCGGGCGGGGCGTCGTCGAGGGCGTTGATGAGCGTCTCGCCACCGGGCAGGCTGCGCAGCGTCGTCAGCAGCTCGTCGGCTTGGTTCTGCTCTTTCAGCGCCTTGAACACCTCCTTGATGACGGGCAGCACCATGCCCACCTGCATCACCGTGCCGATCAGCGACTGCCCGATGTTGTTCGAGCTGCCGTTGGTGCCGAGCGCGCCGTTGCCGAGCCCGTTCGCCTGATCCAGGCCGCTCACGTTGAGGATCTTGATGCTGTCGATCTGCTCGGCCGGAATCATCAGCTTTTCGACGAGCGTCGGCAGCTGCGGCACCAGCTCGTGCAGCGCTTGGCTCAGGATGACGCGCTCGTTGATGGTGTTCTCGGCGTCTAGGCGCAGGCGGAGCGCTTCGGCCTCGGCGCGGCCCACCTCTTCGATGGCGAGCGCCTGCTTCGCAGCGGCCTCGGCATCCAGCTGCGCCGACTCCAGCTTGGCCTTGGCCACGGTGCGCAGCTCGTACGCCTCTACATCGGCGGCCACCTTCTTCATCTCCTTCTCCACGGCGGCCTGCTGCTCGGCCTCGATCACCTCGATCGACTTCTGCCGGTTGGCGATCTCCAGCGCCCGCACCGTCTGCGCCTGCTCCTCGGCCTTGATCTTCTCGGCTTCCTGCAGGGCGGTCTCTTCCAGCATCCGCAGCTTGTCCTTCAAGGCTTCGGCCTCGGCGGCTTCGCGCTCGATGCGGGCAATCTCGATCTCCTTGATCTTCTGCTGCTCGGCCACGCGGATGGTGCGCTCACGCGTGATCTGCGCGTTCTCGATCTCCTGCCGCTTCTGTTCTTCGGCCAACTCCACGGCGCGCTGACGCAGGATCTCAGCCGCGAGCACCTCCTGGTCTTTCTTCTCTTGCGCCAGCCGGATCTGCCGCTCCTTCTCGATGCGAGCGGCCTCGGCCAGTTGCTCCTGCTCGGCCAGCGTCTTCTCGGTGGCAGCCTGCTCGCGCGCCTGTGCCTCCTGCACCTCACGCTGTTGCGACGCCTCCTTCTCGGCGATGTCCTGCGTGATCTCGAGCTGCCGCACCCGCGCCTCGCGGTTCTGCTCGGCGATGGTTACTTCCTTCTGGCGCAGGCGCTTGTTCGCCGCCTCCACCTCGGCCGAGGTGCGCTGCGCGATCTCTTTGCGGCCCCGGGAGTCCAGCACGTTGTCTTCGTTGTGCATCTCCAGCGGCAGCTGCTCCAGGTACTGGATGGCCACGTCGTCTAGTTTGTAGCCGTTGAGGACCACATCCTGGTCGCCCTCCTGCCCTAGCGCCTTCAGGACTTCATCGCGAAACTCGCGGCGGTTCTGGTAGAGCTGGTCGAACTGCAGCTTAGCGCCTGCCGTCTTGAGCGCATCGGCGAACTTGGCTTCGAACAGCTCGCGGAGCGTCTCCAGGTTGGCCGCGCGGCTGCACCCGATGGTGGTGGCCACATGGCGGATGTCTTCTTCGAGCGGGTTGATCTTGATGTAGAAATCGACCTCCACCTCGGCGCGGATGCCGTCGGCGCAGGACAGGCTCTCGTGCTGGCGGCGAGCGATACGGACGGTCTTGACGGTGAGGTCGAGGTTGTCCACGCGGCGCAGCAGCGGGATGACGAACGCGTTGCTGAGTGCGATCTTGGGCCGCTTCAGCCCCACGCCCGTGATCACCAGCGCCTCGCTCGACGCCGCCTTGACCATGAACTTGTTGAACATCGAGGCCAGCACCATCAAAAACAGCAGCCCGCCGCCTACGGCGATGAGCGTAAGCATCATAGGACTCAGGGATTCCATAGCGTTCTCCGAGGTTGGTTTACGAGGAAAGGCGCGTGCGCGATGGGGCCTCCGGCAAGGCCGAGTCATCGTCCAGCGCACCGACGAAATAGAGGTTGGCGTCGGGGTTGTAGTCGAAGACGACCACCTGCTGCCCATACGCCAGCGTAGGCTCGCCCGGCGCCGTGCGAGCGTTGATCTCGATGCGGTCGCCGTTGGGCAGCTTGAGCGTGGCCGCGCCGAACGATGCATCGATGCTGTTGCTGCGCACCGTGGCGGTGCGGCCGATCAGGTCTTGGCTTCGGCTGGCCGTGCCCGACTCAAACGCGGGCGCCAGCAACCGCGCTACTCCAACCGTAGCCACGCCTGCGCCCGCAACGGCGAGCCCCGCAATCAGCGGCTGCGCCCATCCCGAGACGTTGAGCAGGAGGCCCAGCAGACCAAACAGGAAGAGGAACACCGAGGCTGTGATGGAGAGCGGCACGGCGCCCAGGCCCAGCGTGCTCAGCCATCCGCCCTCCAGCCCATCGGCGGCGTCGAGATCGAGGTCCAGGTCTACGTCGGCATCGACGTCGAAGGCGCCGAGGAAGGTGAGCAGCCAAAGGCCGACGGCCAGCAGCAGCGGCGCCGTGTAAACGACCATCGGTAAGGTGAACAGGGCATCCATCGGCATAGGGGGAGTGTGTGCAATGGTAGCCAAGGGCGCGCCGGGGCGCAACCCGTTTCGCATGACTCTCTTTGCGCTAAAGTGGGCGCAGAGTTGCTGTGGGCTGACCGGATTCACCGAACGTCCATGGCTCACCTGGCGTTGGCGCGTCATGATTTCGCTCTCTTATGTCCGATGCTGGAGCGTGTGTGCGCTCCTCCTAGCCGCAAGCCTGCCTGCTCGCGCCCAGGTGCGTGTGCCGCTCCCGGACATCCGCGTGGACCTGCGCTACGACGTCATCGACGGCGGCGACGAGCGGCACCGGCTGCAGACGGCGCTGCGCCTCCAGCAACGCGTGCAGCTCACCGAGGCCGCATCCGTCATCGGCTTTGTGGCCACGGGCGGGCGCTTTGCCTCGCGCTGGGTGACGTGGGCCGACCTCCGCGAGGGCGAAGACAGCGTAGACCCGTTCTGCCCGCACTTCCGGCAGCTCTACGGGCAGTACACCACCGACGCCTACCGCATGCAGGTGGGCGCCATCCCCTCCGTCAAGGGCGTCATCTCCCCCACAGGGCTCGACCCGGCCGGATGGATTGATGGCGGCCGCTTCGAGTGGTACTTCGCTGCTGAGAGTGCCCTGGAGATGGTGGTGGGACGCCTCGGCGACGTCCGCACCCCCGGCGTCTTCGATCGGTCGCTGCCGTTCGGCAATCCGCAGCGCACCAACTACGCCGAGATGGAGGTCAGCGCGCAACTGGAGGCCACCTGGCGGGGCGAACTCAGCGTGGAGCACCTGCGCGTGCTGTACCTGCGCACCGAATTGCGGCGCACGCTCGATCCCATCGAGTGGTTTGTGGAGCTGCTCTACAACACCGACAGCCAAGCGGCAGGCTACGGCGCTACGCTCGCCCTCCGTGACCTCCCGCTCGGCTTGGTTGTGCAGGCTACCTATGCCTACAAGGACGAGGCCATCGGGCAGCGCGGCGAGCTCGCCGATGACTTCTTCACCTTCGGCCAAAGCATCCGCCTCAACGTCAGGCGGCCCTTCGCATCACGCCTCGGCTTCCGCTGGTTCGCGGAGCTGATCGTGGCCGAGCGCCCAGAGGCCGACGGCCTCCTCGACGACGTGTACACGCGCTTCAACACCGGCCTGAACTGGCGGCGCCCGAGGCGGTGAAAGCGAGACCGCCCCTGACAGGGCGTTCCTGACACAGCAAAACGGGACTAACTGTATACAGACTTGTAACGACGCCACAGAATGTGCAAGAGGTGCAACGATGCTGCTTAAGCGTGATAGCGGAACGGACGATCCCCTATGGGCACGGGATAGTGCTACTCGGTCACCCTAAGAAGTCCCGATCTGACCATGAAGATCTTCTCTCTCTTCTCCTCTCCGCCTGGAGCGTCTACATCCGCACGTATACAGAGCCAACTCGACGCCATCGACCGCTCGCAAGCCGTCATCGAGTTCACCCTCGATGGCACCATTATCAAGGCCAACGCCAACTTCCTCGCAGCCACGGGCTACCGGCTGGACGAGATCCAAGGCCGCCACCATCGCCAGTTTGTCAAGCCCGACTACGCTGAGAGTGCGGAGTATCGCGCCTTCTGGGACAAGCTGCGCAACGGCAGCCATCACAGCGGGCGCTATGAGCGCGTCCGCAAAGACGGTTCGCCAATCTGGATACAAGCCACCTATAACCCGATCCTGAGTGCCGACGGCAAGCCCACGGGCATCATCAAGTTTGCCACCGACATCACGCAGCAGGTGGAACAGGAGGCGCGCTTCCGTGGCAAGATCGAAGCGATTGACCGCTCACAGGCCGTGATCGAGTTCACCCTCGACGGCAGCATTATGATGGCCAATGCCAACTTCCTGTCCGCCATGGGCTACCGACTGGATGAGATCCAGGGCCGCCAGCACAGGCAGTTCGTCAAGCCCGACTACGCTGAGAGCCCTGACTACCGCGCCTTCTGGGACAAGCTGCGCAACGGCAGCCACCACAGTGGTCGCTATGAGCGCGTCCGCAAAGACGGTTCGCCAATCTGGATACAGGCCACCTACAACCCGATCCTGGGTGCCGATGGGAAGCCCACGGGCATCATCAAGTTTGCCACCGATATCACCGAGCAGGTGGAGCAGCAGCACCGGCTGGAAACTGGTGTAGAACGCATGCTCGCTGCCATTGAGAACGCTGCCGAGCGGGCCTCATCCGTTTCGGAGACGACGTCGCAGATAGCCGTCGTTGCCGATGAGCAGCGCAGCCACAGCGAGGAGGTTGCCGCAGCGGTAGAGCAGATGGTGCGCACCGTCGTGGAGAACGCGACCAACACGGCGCAAGCCTCCGCCAGTGCCTCGGGCAGCGAGCAAGCCGCACAAGCTGGCCGGCAGGTCATGACCGAGACCCGTGCTAAGCTGGAGCAGGTGACCCGCGTCGTCGGCTCCGCGGCGGAAAGCGT
>JBCCMF010000048.1:0-20447 GCA_039026435.1 Bacteroidota bacterium | reverse complement strand
TGCGGAGTTCTCGATCCCGCTCGACGGCGTTGGCCTCAGCGACGACGGCTTCACTTTCCCGCGCCTCGACCTCGGCGACCTCGACATGGCGCCATACAATGTGCCCGCCTTCACCCTCGGCGGCGTAGAGGTGCAGCCGCTCGCGTTCCGCCTCTGGGACTGGGACAGCGGCGACGGGTGGACGTTTGATGCCTTCACCTGGAGCGAGGGCGACGACAGCAGCTTCCGCTGGCCCCAGCTCGACTTCGCGCTCCGCTTCCCCGGCATCGACGCCTTCGGTGATGCCAGCTTCACGCTCGCCGACGCTTCCTTTGAGAGCGGCGTCTTCGAAAGCCTCATTGTGCCCTTCACGTTCGAGCAGATCGACGGCGCGTGGCCCTCGTGGGACCTCGGCGGCTTCCAGTTCGATCTCGTAGAGCTCGGCGGCGGCTTCACCGCGAACGACGACGGCAGCCAGGGCTTTGGCTTCACGCTGGGCGGCTTCCCGCGCTTCGACCTGTTCAGCGACGACGGTGAGGGCGCCGAGAACGAGTGTCCACCCCAGTTGACCGAGTTTGGGCTGTTGCCAGAAGGCGGGCTGGAAGGCGTGTTCGATTTCACCCCATGTGGGACGTGGCAGATTGGCCCGGTGACGCTGGGCGTGGAGTCCAGCACGCTGGGCTTCTCGATGAGCCAGAACCAGCAGTTGGCCCTCCTGAATGGGCAAATGTGGGCCACCATGCCCAACATTGACACCGATGCTGACCCGATACGCGGCACCGCAACCCTGTCCGTCGATGCCCTTACGGGCGACTTGCTCGAAGGCGAAATCGAGCTCCGAGGCCCGCAGTGGTCGCTCGGAAGCGGGCTCGACTTCAGCGTCGCGAGTGTGCTGCTCAACCAGACGGGCCTGACGCTCAACGGCGACAGCGAGATGGTGCTCGACGGTAGCCGCGTCGCCACGGTCTTCGACGCCGCCAAGCTCGACTTCAACGGCGACTTCGTCGAGGGCGAGATCCGCATCACGTCCAGCTTTGCGATGGATCTGGCCCTCACGGGCCTCGACTGGAACGCGCAGCTCCCGGCCGCCCCCATGCCAGAGGACAACACGCTGCGCGTGGTGATGCCCAACGCCGTGACCATCACGCCGGATGGCTTCACGCTCAACGGCTCGGGCCTCGCCCAACTCCGCTGGGGCGACGACACTTTCGACGGCGTAAGCATCGACTACGGCGACGGCTTCACGTTTGGCGTAGGACCGTTTGCGCCACTCAGCGGGCGGATGACGTTCACGTACGACGGCAGCGAGTTCGCCTACTACGACGCGCAAGACGGGTGGGGCCTGCTCCTGCCCGACTTCCTGGACCAGCAACTCATCCCGTGGCGCATCGGGTTGCCCCTTGAAGACGTCGCGTTCCTCCAGGTGCGTCCCAGCGAGACGGGCGACCTGCTCATCAACCTGAGCCGCGACGGCGAGGGATGGCGCCTCTGTACCTCGTCGCGCGAGGACTGCCAAGGGCTCGACCTGGAGGTTGACCTGGTGCTCCCGTCGCTGGCCGGCAACCTCGACGCGCCGCGCATCCCCGTGCGGTTCAGCCTTGAACTCGACGCTGCCTTCAATGTCATTGGCGGCGAGCTGGATGTCACGCTCGATGCGCCGCTGGATTTCTCTGATTATGGCCTGCCGCTGCTGCTCCGGCGCCTGCACCTCGAACAGGACGAGGGCGCCTTCGCCTTGAAAGCGGACGCCGACCTTCGGCTGCCCGAGTGGATGAGCAGCGGCGAGAACGGCAACCGCCCGTGCTCCGTCAGTCTCGGCACGTTCAGCTTTGGCAGCGGCGGCGAGGGGCAGACGTTCACGGCGGGTACCGTCTACGAGGAGTATGAGCAGGCTATGGAGGGCGTGACGCCGCTGGCGCAGTGCGAGCTCGACGGCGGCGCTCTCACGTTGACAGTGCATGGCGCCCAACTCGGCTTCGGCGATGCGCCCGACCGCTTCGCCGGGCTCATCCGCAGTACCTACCTCCAGGCCGCCGACGCCGATCAACCCGTCTCGTTATTCTATGGTGCTGCGTTCGGCAACGACGGGTGGGCACTCACCGGTTCGGCTAACAACCTGGCAGAGCTTCCCTTTGGCGTGGGCGCCTTCGACCCCGACCCGGAGAATGGCGTGCTTATCCGTGGTAGCGAGACCGATTTCGCCGTAGAACTCAACGGCGTGCTGCGGTTCGACGACCTGTTCGGCGATCCGCTGGCGCTCACCCTCCGCGAGGTACGCTTTGGTCCCAGCGGGCCGTCCATCGGCACCACGGACATGGGTGAGCAGGAGTTCGATCTCTACGGCGCACTGAAGCTGCGCGTCACCGACCTCAATGCCGACTTCGACGAAGACGACGTGCTCAAGCTGGCCGCCGACGGCCTGCTGTGGGTGGTGCCGTTCCAGTGCGCCACAGGACCGTGCCGCGACTCCCAGGCCGTCGCATTCGAAGGGCTGACCATCGGGACGGACGGCTCAGTTGCGCTTGCCGGGGCGAATGTGGAATTGCTGGAGAACCCGATTGCGCTGATCGACGGCGAAGCGAGTGACCCCGATTATCTGGCGGTGACCAGCATGCAACTGGCCTTGGAGACGCCAAACAATGCACCGTCGCAGCTTGCACTGAACATTGGCGGGGCTGTAAGCCTGCCCGCGCCCCTCAACGCCAACCAGACCTTTGCCCTGCGGATCGGCCCCGGCCCTGACCATGTGCAAGGCGACCAGGTGCACATCCCGATTGGGAGTGGGGAGCTTGAGCGAGGGGACGAGAACGCCGTAGAGATCGACCTCGGCGGCGATGCCCTCATCGATGTGATGGCCGTTGGCGTCAACCTCACCGACCTGAACCAGCCCGCCGTTTACGCCAACGCCACGCTCTACCTGGGCGACGGCACCAGCGAGTACGTCCAGTTCGGCAGCCAGGGGGCGAGAGGGACTCAGGCAGGGCTCTACATCCCAGCTACCGGCCGGCCAGTATGGAACACCACCCTCACCGAGGTGGACGACTTCACCGTAGGCGACTTGCTCGAATTCAGCGACATCAGCATAGGCATCCAGACGGGGCGCAACTTTGCGGTGCAACTCGGTGGAAGAGTGGGGCTCAACCTATCTGGCGTCAGCAGCACGGCTGGCTGGCGCGGCCTGACCATCGGGACGAACGGCATTTCCGACTGGGGGGGATTCATGGGCGACGCCACCTTCTCGGTTATCGATGTCATGACCCTGACGCTCAGCACCATTGAAACGGGCAAAGGCCGTTTGGACATCGGCGGCGGCGAGGTGGTGCAAACCACGGACTATCTCCGCTTTGGCGGTGCCCAACTGTCGCTGGATGGGACGGACCTCTCTGGAGGCATCGGAGAGGTGCTGTATTACACGGGCAACGCAGGCTCGGGCTTACGGCTGCGCAACGCCAACTTCCAGATGACAGGCGCCGCGCGCGTCAACGCATCGCTGGTGTACGGGACGGATGAGGACGGTGATATTGAGCTTCAAGCGGGCGGGACGCTCGACATACAGGGTGCCGGTCAGTTCACGTTCGACGGTGCCTTTTCCAATCAGAACAACCAGGTGAGCGTCGGCCTCTTCGTGGCCGTAGAGGCTGAGCAGGGGATACCCGTCATTCCGGGCATAGTAGACATCACGGGCATTGGCGGCGGGGTGTTCTATAACCCGCCCGATGGAACGTTTGAGCGAATCAGTAGGAACCTGGGCTTCCAGAAGCTAGAGCCCAACATTGAGACGAGCGGTTTCGCCGTGATGCTCTACGGATCAGCCCAACTTGTGAGTGGCGCCCTGGATGGGAAGGTGCTCGTCACCATCAGCGATGTAGCGAGCAGCGTCATCGCTGAGGGCACTGCGATGGGCCAAGGCAATCGGCTCCAGTACAACACGGCGCTCAACCTGTCGTACGGCGGTGGTCGCTATGGGATAGATGGCGTGGTCAGCCTCCTTGTTGACTACCCCTTTGTGCTCAAAGGCGAGGCCGAGGTCAGCTTTGCAGCGCTCAAGCAACAAGGCCAAGGCCTCGTATGGGGGGGCACGGCAAACTTCCAGAACTTCGAAATCACAGGCGGTGCTGTCCGCGCCGACGGGACGCTGATGATCGGCACCGACGGTTTCCTCCTTGACCTGACCGTGAGCAAAGACTTCAACTTTTGGGTAATCCGTCTGGACGGTGGCATTACAGGTTCAATCTGGTACCGCCCCGGCCAATCCTTGGGGGCGTACGTAGCCATAGGCATCAACGCCCGGTTGTTCGGCGGTGCGGCCAAGGTGCGGGCATCAGCCAAAGGGGCCCTCATCTTGAAAGCCAACAACGACTACTTGATCTACGCCGCGGCGTCGGTCTACGTAGAAGTGCTCTGGGTATTTGAGGGACGTGTGGGTATTTGGGTCGCCCTAGAGAACGGCCGTTTCGATGGGGGACGAGGCCCCAATGGCGCGTATGAGCGCATGATCGCCGAAGCACGCGGTCAGGCCGATGCCATGAAGGATGCGATGGATGAGATGGCCGCGCAGCTAGAAGATGCGAGAAATGAAACGGGGCTATTCGACTTCACGCCACAGCAACTGGCGGAGGCTGGTTGGGGCTATTACCATCGCCAGCGGCCAGGCATAGATCAAGATGGACTGGCTGCGCAGATGGCCGGGCTATACCCTGTGCCAGACTTGGTCACCACGATTAAAAACAACGTGATGCGCCGCTCCGGTGACCATCCTCAGAATCATCCCGGTGCCTACCCGACCCGTGCAGAACGCGCCATCCGGGTAATCAATGAACGCACAGCCGAAGTCGTAGCCCTGGCAGAGAGTTACGAAGCCATGGTGCTGGAGTGGAACACGGAGCTTCAGCAGCAGATGGACGAACTCGCGGCCCTCACTTCTCCGGTTTCAGACCGCACCCCCGCAATCATTGAGGGGGGGACCATCCTGCAGGCGCCCTCCTTCGAGGTGGACCAAGCCAAAGCGGATGCCCAGGTGGATGGCTTGGCGGGGCTGCGCACCTCCATCGCCGATCTCGACAGTCGCTACTTCGAAATCTACGAGGAAGCCACGTCGAACCTCGATCAACTCCAGCTGCTGCTCGGCACCTCAGACAATTGCTTCAACGACGACATGCGCGCCTTCACGGGCAGCTTCAGCATCGCCGATTTAGGGTGCCACTACACCTATGCGCAAGAGGAGACCAGTGCGTATTTCGCGTTCGCTATCTCGAAGGCCTGGAAGTGGACGGACTATGCGGACCGCCGCCTCACGACCTACATAGACCCCATGGAATTTACCGCAGCAGGCCGCCTCTCGAACTGGGTGGGCTTAGCGTATTCCATCGACAGAGAGCAACTGTTCGACATCGCCCGGGACCACAAGTACTACGTAGGCTACTGGAGAGCCCAGCGCCACCGGATAGGCCCGCGCCCCAACAACGGAGTGGCAGGTACAGAGGAGGGCGAAGCTACGGAGCAGGCCGATAGCTTCCGCGAGATCCTGGGGAACTACACTAGCGAGAATGCACAACGGAGGGAAGCCTTCACGGCCCTGCTTGAGTATTGGTACCGCATGAATCTCAACGGGCTGAAGGCTATCCGCGACGAGTATGGCGAGCTGGCTGTTGCGCTGGAGGACGCGCGCAAGGTGCGTATGGACGAGCTGAGGACCAACCATGCCAACTTCACGGGTGTGCTCAACCGCATCTATGGCCTGAAGGCCGAAATGACGAGCACGTTGCTGGGCATGGCTGAGTCGTACCGCGGATGGCGCCGCAATGCGCTGCCGCAGGATCGTCAGGACATCCGTCCAGGTGTGTTGTCCAGCTCGCTCGGCGGCTTCCGAGAGGGTGGGGTCTATGCCATCCCCACGCGGCCCATTGTGGATGAAATCCGCGAGCGCAATTACAACCAGAGCGTGATGAACTTGCTCGACCAAGACATCACCTACCTGCAAACAGCGCTGAGCGTGCCCTCCATCACAAGCATTGCGGCTACGCAGAACCCCAGATGGATGTACAACAGGCTCGACATTGCCTGGCAGGCGAACCATCCACAAGGTGTGGCTGAAGTGAGCTTCTACATCCAGAACGAGGAGAGCGACGACTTGACGCAGCAGGTCGGTACGGCAGGCGCGCTTGATGGTCTTACCTACTCGTTGAGCCGGACATACGAAGGGCAGCGGCAGGCCACGGTCGAAATGATTTTGCGGGCACGGGGCCCAGCGGGCAACACGGCCTCACGGCGTGCCAACTTCACCGTGCAGCTCACCGGCCCCACGATGGACGATGACCTTTCGCCCATCGAAGGGCTCGCTGGCGATGACACGCCACCGCTCACCCCTGCTGTCAACGTTCCTTACAACAAGAACGGGATATACTGGACCAACCGCCCCGATCAGATCGCAATGACGCTGACCTCCGCGGATTATGAAAGTGACATCGCGAAGTGGGAGTATGCGCTGACAACAGGGTCGTGGCTAGACCCCGAGTACACCAGAAACTGGACCGAAGCGTTCGGCGAGCAAGTGCTCGGCGAAACCAATACGGCGTTCTATGAATCGGCGAGATTGGGCACCGTTATGCGGGAGCTGGATCTTGAGCCAGGGCGATTCTACACGCTGAAGGCACGCACGACCAACAGCGTGAATCTGCGCAGTGCCGTAGGTGTCCTCGACGGGATGATCCGCTACGACGATTCACCTCCCTCAGCGCCGAGGCTTATCAGTGCGAACGTGGGCAGCCTGGGTACACTCAGCAGCTATGTTGGGAATGTGCGGCCCATGAGTCCGAATGCGGTGCCGGTGTGGGACGCCAACCCCGTGCCTACCATGCGTGCGCCAGCCCAACGCAGCGCCACCGTTACCTGGCAGCCCCCCGCTGACAACCAGTCGGGCTTACACTACCAGATGTACGTCCTCAGCGACCAAGCGGACCCTGCCGTTGCGTTTGGGATGGACCGCGGCACAGTACGTCTTACCTCCGATGCAGACGAGGTGCGGCTCGGGGCCAGCCAACTATCTTACACGGCCCCCAAATACGTGCACGTCTACGGGGTGAACTACGCGGGCAGCTCGGGGGAGACCTTAACCATCCCGGTACAACCCATTGATCAGACGCGCCCGACGAGTCCGATCATTGCGGGTAAGATGGTGGGCAACACGGTGGTAATCTATTTCCGTAAGGTCTCTGCCGACCCCGACTCCGACCTGCTGGGCTACCAATATGCCGTTGGCTCGCGTGGCGGCCGAGATGACTTCAGGGCATGGCCTGAAGGCGAGATGGATTTCGCGGTCACTAGCCAACGAGCCCACCACACCGACGTACGGGCTCGAGCAAACCGGAGCCGGGCGTTTGGCGTGATGGCCATCACTGTTCCGGCCTCCGAGATCCCTGTGGATACACACTTTTACGTGAGTGTCCGCGCCGTTAACGGACAGGGAGCCTGGTCGCGGCCCAGGTCGGTGGGACGGTTCCGCCTAACTGCTACGCCGCCAGCGGCGCCTGTGGTAGGCCTCAGTAGGGACGACGGGGAGCTTCGCATCGCGGCCTCGCAGATCGAAGACGCTACGGTTGGCGTTTCGCGCGTCGAGTACCGCGTGGAGGACTTGTACGACCCGAGCGTTGTGCTGGCCGATTGGGCAGAGTGGCTGGTCTTTGACCCCGCAGTGAATGAGGTGGGCAGGGCCGACATCGCTCCCCCCGAACTGTGGGACACCGACCGGCTGGGCGTGCGTGTGCGTGTGCGCGTGATCAACGTAGCCGGCTTGCAGAGCGAGGCTGCAGCGCAACTTGTGGACAGCCCACCACGAGCGTTGCTAGATGTAGCCATGGGCCCTAAGGCGAACGGCCGGGAGGTGGCACAGCTGCGTATCCGAGGGGCAGCACAGCCCCAGGCCACGATAGCCTACACCGTGCGGTACAACGGAGAGACGCTGGCCGAGAATACCGTGACTAAGCGTGCTGGAACGCCCTTCCTCGTCACCGAGACCATCGATCTGCGCGACGTCTTGCGGGCGTTCCCCTCGGGCGAGATGACGTTGGAGGCTGTGGTGGAGTACCGCCGTAACGGAAACGTCATCAAACGCTTCACGCGCTCCAGCAAGGTGGTCATCGGCAGGGAGAAGCCCGGCAATAACGCAACGGAGCCTGGCAAAGATGCGCCTGCGCACACCGCGCCTGACGGCACGCGCCTAGTCGCCGCCGCCATCAGTGATGCTGTAGTCGTGCAGTTGCAGAAGCTCAACCCAGACGCCTTGCCGCAGGCCGTGGGGCTCGTCATCGTCGATGCTGAAAACAATGCTGTTTTCCGTGGTGAGATGTCCCTTACAGGGAAGGAATCGGGTATGGTAGAGCAGGAAGTGAAATCTCAATTGGTGTTGGACCTCCTCAAAGAGAAACCGTTGCGGGTGATCGCCGAACTCTACTACGGCAGGGGGACCAAGTCTACGTCTGTTGTGCTGGAAGCGCTCGTGCTTTCAGCCGAGGACCCCGACGCCATGCGCGCCCTCGGGCGGTAACCCAAACGACGTATTTTCCCATGCCTCGGATACTGCGCATACCCCTGCTGGCCCTCGCCGTTGCCTGGCTCGTCCCGATAGCTCCCAGCGCCTCGGCACAGCCCCTCGACGCCATTCGCGTGGCGGTCCAGGAGGCAGGAGCGGTCTACCTGTATCACACACGCATTGTGCCTCTCGGCTATGGCATGGAGGTGTACCGCGCGCAGCGCGGCGAAGAGGTTAAACTGACGGCTGAGCCCCTCCGCGCTGCAGGCGATGAGCTCGAGTTTAGAGGGCGCATCCCTGCCGAAGTGTATGAGCGCCTTCAGGCTGAGGTTGGCCCTAGCGTCCTGTTTCGCCTGCGTGCCGATCCGGTGCTCGGTGGCGTGCAGTCCTTCCTTGAACCGGATATAGCGCGCGGGTTGGCTCGGCTGTTTGTCGATTCCACCGCCGTCATCGGCCAAGAGGCCACCTACCGCATGGCGTTCGTGGATATCTACGGCGTACCCACGGGCGATGAACTCACCGTGACGACGCTGCTCAGCCCCAACCGGGTGGCGCCGCCGCCTTCTGCGACGGCCACGCACGACGAAGAGGCCGTCACACTCACGTGGACCTACGCGCCCACGACTCGGCAAACCGACGACAAGGTGATTGCCTTCACGGTGGATCGGCTCACGCCCAACGGACCCGTACGCGTTCACGGCGACCCCATTCTGCGCCGCAACGACACCGATACGTTCACGCTGAACGTGCCGATTGTGGCGCGCGGACAGACCGAGCAGTTCGCCATCCGCGCTATCGACATCGCGGAGCAGGCGAGCGCGCCCGCCGAAGTGCAGGTCACGCTCGCCGACCGGTTTCCACCGGCCACCCTATTCAACGTTGAGGCGGCGCTAGACGGCGATGTGCCCGTGGTGACGTGGCCCATCAGCCTGGACCCAGATGCGTCGCTGTACCGCGTCTACCGGACGCAGACGATCGCTGATACGACCTCGTTCCGACTCGTGAGCACAGTCGAAGATGTGCTTGGGACGGTGTATCGGGATACGGAGGTACAAGGTACGGGTGTCTATTACTATACCGTCACCGTGGTGGATGGCGCTGGGAACGAGAGCAAGCGCAGCAACGCCGCCGTGGTGCAACGCTTCGATCAAACAGCACCGCCAGCGCCTACCCAGCTTGTTGCACGCTCAGACGGCCGCGCAGTAGGCCTCTCGTGGATGGGTACGCTGAGCGAAGACTTTCTGACGTATGCCGTTCTCCGCAAGCGCCCCGCCGATCCGGCCTTCAGCCGCATCAACGTCGATGCGCTCCGGGCCAATCGGTACCGCGACGCGGGGCTTGACGGCAGCGGGCTGGCTGAGGGACAGCGCTACCGGTACGCCGTCGTCGCCATCGACTCCACGCGCAACATCAGCGACAGCACGTTCGCCGACGTGACAATCCCGCGCCTGGTGGCACTGCCTGCACCGAGCACCGTCCAGGTCACCAACGACGCTGGGCAGCGCCTGGTGGTGCGATGGTCCTCCGTGCCAGAGGTCGGCTTGGAGGGCTACGTGGTCTACCGTGACGCCGACGACCTTAGCACCACGCTCGACACCCTATCGCAGCAGCAGACGCAGTTCACAGACCGCGACGTGCGCCCAGGCGTCACCTACCGCTATCGCATCGCATCGCTTGCCGACGGGGTGGTCAGCGTACCTACAGCGTCAGCGCCCACGCTCATGCGTGACCGCTCGCCACCTGGCACGGTGCGCAACGTGCGGGCTACGGAAGCTACCTTGCGCTGGGAGCCTGTGCGCGCTGCCGACCTTGCTGGCTATCGCCTCTACCGCGCCGACATCGCGACGGGGGTCTACGCCTTGGTCGCCGACGAGTTGGTAGCGGGCGTGGAAGCCGCAGCACCCCAAGCCGGGTGGTACCAGATCTGCGCCGTCGACACCTCCGGCAACGAGAGCCGCCCGAGCAAAGCCGTGCGCGTGCGCTAGGCCGGACGCTCGCCGTAGATGACCTCCGAGGGGAACGTCCACTGGCTGACGAACGCACGGCGCACGGCCGTGAACCCGGCTGCCTCGAATGAGGGCTCAAGCTCCACACCGCGGCAGCCGCCCAGCATCGGAGGAGAGATGCGATAGATCGTCTCCCAAATTTGATGATACCACCGTGGTCCCAGCGTCATGTTCATCATCACGAGCCGTCCGCCGGGCTTGAGTACGCGCTGGTACTCGCGCAGCACGGGCACGAAGTCTTCCTCGGGTAGGAGATCGAACATGTAGGAGTTCATGACGAGGTCGAACGACGCGTCGGGGAAGGGCAGCGCATAGGCATCGCCAAGCTGGAGGGCGTAGTTCGTGGCCCCCGTACGGCTCGCGCGCCGCGCCGCGCGCCGCAGCATGGCAGGCGTCAGGTCGAGGCCTTCGGTACGCCCGTTTGGGTTCTGCTTGAGCAGGGCCTGAAACGTGAGGCCTGTGCCCACGGCTACCTCAAGCACGTCCTCGCCATCGCGCACGCCCGCCCACTCGATCCCGAGCCGCCGTGCCTTAGCCTCTACGACCAGCGCGAGCCAGTCATGCGTGGGCGCGATCAACGTGTATGTACGGCGTACCTGGGCCTTGGGGAGCCGAGCGGGTTGCATTGGCGGCGGCGAATCAGCGTTGTCCAAACGGTGACGCCGACCACGCCCTCGCAGCAAGAAGGTTCAACGCTTGTGCGGTGCGCCACCGTTCAGGCGATGCCCAGGCGGCTCGTCGTCGAGGATTGGGGCGGCGGTATCGTGCGCCCGTAGCAGCGCCCGCAGCTCGTCGTGCAGGATGGCATCCAGGTGCTCCTCGGCGATGCGAGTGGTTCGGACGTGGTCCGTCGAGTCCGCAAGTTCATTAAACAGCGAGCGCAAACGGCTCCAGCGGTGCGGTGTCATGAGTGTGGTGGTGGGGCATGTGGCTCTCCATCCGTAATAGACCGGAAGTGCAGGCCAATGAGGCCACGCCGGACACACCGCAGGTGCAACTCAAGCCGTTCCCATCTCCTTCGACAGCCACGCCCGCGCCATCTTCCAATCCCGTTTCACGGTCCGTTCCGAGATGTCCAACGCTTCGCCGATCTCTTTCTGCGTGAGCCCTACGAAGAAATGCAGTTCGACCACTTTGCCTAGGCGTTCGTCGAAGCTGCTCAGGCGGGTGAGGGCCTCGTCGAGGGCGAGGACCTCTTCGGCCTGCGCTTGGCTGAAGTGGAGGGCCTCGTCTAACGGAAGCGGCTTGGCGCCGCCGCCGCGTTTCTGCGCTCGCTTGCGTTCGGCATACGTGATGATGAGGCGGCGCATCACCATCGAGAGCAGCCCGAACAGGTGCTGCCGGTTCTCCCAATGCTTATGCTCTTGCCGCACGAGCTTCATGTAGGCCTCGTGCACGAGTGCGGTGGCGTTGAGCGTAGCGTGGGCGGGGAACTGGCGGAGTTGGGCGTTGGCCATCCGCCGGAGGTCGTCGTAGATCAACGCGAACAGCCTGTCGAAGGCGTCGTCGCGCCCTTCGTCTACGGCGTGGAGCAGTTGGGTGACGTCCATGCTGGGCATCGATGATGAGGGGGAGAAGGCCATACGGTGTACGGAACGCGAGCCTTTGCGCTGGGGTTGGAGGGGCTGCGGTACAACGCCAGGCTCACGTCGCGGCTTGGCCGCTAAGCATACCCCTAAACGCAGTACAACGTCAACATGGCGGCACTCACCGACGCGTTCTTTCACACGGCTCATGGCTGGCGGTCAGGGCGTGACCGCACCTTCGCGGCGATTGCGTGCGTGGGGCTGCTCGTGGTCGTCCACCTCTGGCTGATGCAGGAGCGCGGGTTCGACCGGGGCTGCCTGGGCCTGTCAGAGCCGACGGGCGTGGTGGCCGACTGTGCGGCGGTGTCTCAGAGCAAGGCGGCCACGCTGTTTGGTGTGCCCAACGTGGTGTGGGGCGGCTTCTTCTACGCAGGCGTGCTGGCCCTCACGGCTTTGCTGGCGATGGGGCAAGTCACCGTGCGCACGTGGGCGTGGCGCCTCCGCACGCTGCTCATCGTAGGCGGCTGGGGCTACGAGCTCCACCTCGTCTACGTGCAGTACGCCGTCATCGGCGAGTTCTGCGTTCTGTGCATGACCTCGGCGAGCCTCGTCACCGTGCTCTTTGCCCTCATGCTGTTCGATCTCTTCAAATCATCAGATCTACCACCGATGCGCTTCTCCCTGATCAACCGTGCGCGTGAGCTCACCTTCGTGGCCGTGCTGGCCGTAGCCACGCTCGTGCTCTCGGGTGCCGATGTGTTCTACTTCACCAACGTCGTGGAGCCTCCCGCCGCTGCCGAAGCCACATCGGGGCCCGACCCGGCCGAGGAGGTGGCGGCGCTGCAAGCCGTCTTGGACGAGTGCGCCTACGATGAGGAGATTCCCGCATTCGACGATTACCTGTCGCTTATCAACGACCTCACGCCCACGAAGGGTGCCGCTGAGGCCAAGGTGCACATCTTCGAATACTTCGACCCCAACTGCCCATTCTGCAAGACCTTCGACCCCGTGATGTCGCAGTTCATCAGCGTCTTCGGCACGCATGCGCAGCTGCACTACATGCCGCTCCCGCTGCTCGGCGACAAGTCGGTGGCGCAGGTGCTGGCGATGATCTACGCGCAGGATCAGGGCCGCTTCGACGAGATGAAGAAGGCCCAGTTTGACATCCAGGACCCACGGGGCCTCAGTAAGGAGCAGATCATGGACGCAGCGACCAAGGCGGGCCTCGATGCCAACGCCATGATCGAGGCAATGGAGAGCGGCAAGTACATGGAAGGCCTGCGCGCCAGCTACCTCAAGGCCATCGACATCGGCGTGAACAGCGTGCCGAAGGTCATGATCAACGGGCGGTTCATTACCTCGGGCTCGCGCACGGTGGAGTGCATGAGCAAGCTCGTGATGGACGAGGTCGCCAAGCAATCATCGGGCACGCCGTAAGACTTAGGCGTAGGCCGTAATCTGATCAGCCGCCGTCGCGCAGGCGTTTGTAGGAGCGCTCCATGTCGAGCATGGGGAGCGGGTAGGCGTGGCCGAGGTGCACCCCGTACATCTGCTGCTCCATGCGCGAGAGCTTGTGCGGCTCGTGCACCTGCCCCGCCGGAAGCGGCTCCAGCACTGGAATCCACGTCTTCACGTACGTGCCCTCGGGGTCGTAGCGCTCGGCTTGCCCCACGATGTTGAAGAAGCGGTTGCGCGGGTCGTTGCCCACGCCTGAGCCGTAGGCCCAGTTGGCCCAGTTGCTCGTGACGTCGTAATCGACCAGCTGCTCCTCGAAGTAGGCCGCGCCCATCCGCCAATCCAAGCTGAGGTTCTTGGAGAAGAAGCTCGCCACGTTCTGCCGCCCCCGGTTGCTCATGAAGCCCGTGGCGTTGAGCTCGCGCATGTTGGCATCGACGAAGGGGATGCCCGTCTGTCCCGTGGCCCACTTCTCGAAGTCGGGCTGGTAGGTGCGCCATGTGATGGAGCGGTTCATGGGGCCAGAACGGTAGAACAGCTTGTCGCCAAAGCGCAGGCCGACGTAGCGGAAGAAGTCGCGCCAGAGCAGCTCGAAGATCAGCCAGTAGGTCGAGTTGTTTTTGACGCGCTCGCGCTCGTAGCGCTTGACCTCGTAGTAGAGCGCGCGCGGCGAGATGCAGCCCGCCGCCAGCCAGGCCGAGAACTTGGACGAGTAGTCGGCGCCGAGCAGGCCGTTGCGGGTCTCTTTGTAGCGCTTCAGCTCGTCGCGGTCCCAGATATAGGTGCGGACGCGGTCCCACGCGGCGTTCTCACCGCCGTGGAAGGGCAGCACGGCGCGGTCATCCGGCTCGGGCGCGGTGAGGCCCAGGTCGGCCAGCGTTGGCAGGGCACCTGCGTCGAGGCCGTCGGGCAGGGGTGGCAGCACAGTGGGGGCGGGGAAGAGGTCACGCACGATCAAGCCGCCCTTCTCTACGCGCTTGCGGAACGGCGTGAACACCTTGGGGATGGCGTCGCTCGGCATCGGCAGGTCATCCACGTGCACCAGCGTGTGGCCCCAGAAGTAATCGACCTGCGCGCCCAGCGGCGTCACCGCATCCTCCACGGCGCGCTGCACATCGTCTTCTTCCTGGGTGATCTCTTCGTGGACGTAGACGGCCGTGACGCCGTGCGTCTTGACCAGCTCGGGGAGGACGGCTTCGGGCATGCCCTGGCGGACGATCAGGTCGCTGCCGAGGCGCTGCAACGAGGTCCGCAAGTCGGCTAGCGATTCGAGCAGGAAGCGCGCGCGGTGGGCGCCGGTCTTTTGGGTGCCCCAGCGTGTGGTGCGGTAGTGGCGCGGGTCGATGCAGTAGACGGGCAGCACGGGCTGACCCGTTGCTGCGGCGCGGTGCAGCGCCTCGTGATCGGCCACACGGAGGTCGTTGCGAAACCAGACGAGAATCATACAGATGAAAGCTAAACAGCGGGAAAACGACCCGCCCAATGGGCGAGCGTAGCCTCGCGTTTCCAGCCGCGCAAGAACGTCGCAGTTGGCGCGGTGCAGGCCTGATCCAAGGTTTATCGAAGTTCAGGCACCCATCCCCACGTGATCACGCCGAGGTGTATCTTGTCCGCATCGTGTAACCGCTCCTCTCGCATATCCTTACAGGTGTTCATGTCCGATCTCGCCACGCTCGATCTCGAAGCCCTCGCCGTCAACACCATCCGTATGCTCTCGGTGGATGGCGTCCAGAAAGCCAACAGCGGCCACCCCGGGCTTCCGATGGGCGCCGCCGCGATGGCCTACGTGATCTGGCAGCGCCACCTGCGCCACAACCCCGCCGACCCGACGTGGGTCAACCGCGACCGCTTCGTGCTCTCGGCCGGCCACGGCTCCATGCTGATCTACTCGCTGCTCCACCTGACGGGCTACGACCTGCCGATGGACGAGATCAAGCAGTTCCGGCAGTGGGACAGCAAGACGCCCGGGCACCCCGAGAACTTTATGACGCCGGGCGTAGAGACGACCACGGGACCGCTTGGCCAAGGACTGGCCAACGGCGTCGGCTTTGCGATGGCCGAGGCGCACCTGGCCGCCACGCTCAACCGCGACGGGCACGACGTCATCGACCACTACACCTATGCCATCGTCTCGGACGGTGACCTGATGGAAGGCGTGGCCTCGGAGGCGGCGTCGCTAGCAGGCCACCTCAAGCTCGGCAAGCTGATCTACCTCTACGACGACAACGAGATCACCATCGACGGCACCACGGGCATCGCGTTCACCGAAGAACGCGGCAAGCGGTTCGAGGCCTACGGCTGGCACGTGACCCACGTGGCCGATGGCAACGACCTCGACGCCATCGACGCGGCCATCAACGAAGCGAAGGCCGTCACCGACAAGCCGTCGCTCATCGTCTGCCGAACGATCATCGGCTTCGGCAGCCCCAACAAGGCGGACTCCTCGGATGCGCACGGCTCCCCGCTCGGCCCCGATGAAGTCGCGCTGACGAAGCAGAACCTGGGGTGGCCCTCGGATGAGCCGTTCTTCGTGCCGGACGACGCCTACGCACACTTCCGCGAAGCCCTCGCCCGAGGCGCCGCGCAGCAGCAGGCCTGGAACGCGCAGTACGACGCCTACCGCACCGCCCATCCCGACGCGGCCACCACGTTCGACCAGTGGTTCAGCGGCGATCTACCCGAGGGCTGGAAAGACGCCGTCCCCACCTTCGAGCCGGGGAAGAAGGTCGCCACGCGCAACGCCAGCGGCACCGTCCTCAACGCCGTGGCGGGCGTGATGGGCAACCTCTTCGGCGGCTCGGCCGACTTGGCCAAGTCCAACAAGACCGACCTGAAAGGCGAGCACGAGTTCCAGCCGGGCGCCTACGACGGCCGCATCATCCGCTTCGGCGTGCGCGAGCACGGTATGGCGGCCATCTGTAACGGCCTGCATCAGCACGGCGGGCTGCGTGCCTACTGCGCCACGTTCCTCGTCTTCAGCGACTACCTGCGGCCCTCGATGCGCCTCGCGGCACTCACCCATACGCCCGTCATCTACGTGTTCACGCACGACTCCATTGGCCTGGGCGAAGATGGCCCCACGCACCAGCCCGTGGAGCACTTCATGGCGCTGCGCTGCATCCCCAACGCCACGTTCATCCGCCCCGCCGACGCCAACGAGACCGCCGACGCCTGGATCGCGGCGCTCGAAAACACTAGCGGCCCGACGGCGCTGGCCCTTTCCAGGCAGAACCTAATGACGTTTGACCCCGTCGTCACCAAAGGCGGCACGCAGAAAGGCGCTTACGTCCTCAGCGACAGCGAAGGCACGCCAGATGTGATCCTGATGGCCTCGGGCAGCGAAGTCGAGATCATCGCCGCCGCCGCCGACACGCTCCGCGAAGCCGGACACGCCGTACGCGTAGTGAGCGTGCCCTCGTGGGAGCTGTTCGACGCGCAGGGCGCCGACTACCGCGAGCAGGTGCTGCCGAAGGCGGTGACGAAGCGCATCGCCGTGGAGGCGGGCGTCACGTTTGGGTGGGAGCGCTACGTGGGCGACGAAGGCCAGATCATCGGCCTCGACCGCTTTGGCGCGTCGGCGCCATACGAGGTGCTATACGAGAAATTCGGCTTCACGCTCGAGCACGTAGTGGCGAGCGCCGAGGACATGTTAGGGAGCTAAACCGGGAGGAAGCCTATGACGCAGGTAAAGACAGCAACGGTGGTAGGCGCAGGCATCGGCGGACTGACGGCCGCGCTGGCGCTCCACCGGCGAGGCCTCCGCGTAAGCGTCTACGAACGCGCCGCGCAGTTTGGCGAAGTGGGCGCGGGCATCAGCCTCTGGCCCAACGCCACCCGCGTCCTGAAGCGACTCGGCGTGCTCGACGCCGTAGAGCAGCGCAGTGCGCGCCTGGGCTACCTGGGCGTCTGCGATGCCGCTGGCCGCGTCTTGATGCGTGTGCCTACCGATCGGTACGAGGTGCCTTCGCTGTGCGCCTACCGTCCTGACTTAGTCGAAGCACTCAGGGCTGCGCTGCCAGACGGCACCGTTCGCCTCGGCCACACCCTGACGGCGGTTGAGGAGCGGGACGATCAGGTCTTCGCCTCGTTTGCCAACGGCAGCGTGGCAGGAGCGGATATCCTGGTCGGCGCCGACGGCATACGGTCGGCCGTGCGTGCGTCTACGCTGGGCGCCACTTCGCCCCGGTATTCCGGGTACCCCTGCTGGCGGGGCATCGCTCCTGTGACGCGCCAATGGGAAACGGGACGGTTTACGGAGTCGTGGGGCGATGGCAAGCGCTTTGGTTTGTTGCCCACGGGCGGGGGGCGCATGTACTGGTACGCCACGGCTAACCTGCCCGCAGGCACCCGGCTGGACCATGCCGACGCAGAGAAAGCCCGCGTGGCCGCGCTCTTCGCCGACTGGCACGATCCCATCCCGGAGATGATCGCGAGCACGCCTGCTGATCGGGTGCTCTTCAACGATATCCACGACCTCGCCCCGAGCAGGCCGTGGCACACGGGTCGAACCGTCCTGATCGGCGATGCCATCCACGCGACCACCCCCAACCTGGGCCAAGGAGGCTGCACGGCTATTGAGGACGGATGGCTCCTGGCGGAGCTGCTCCAAGACAAACCATACCGTGAGGCGTTTGCTGCGTTCGAGAAAGCGCGCTACGGGCGTACCACGCGGGTGACCAAGCAATCCCTGCTGATCGGGCAAGTGGGGCAGTGGGAGGGGCGTGCCGCCAAGGCGCGCAACGCGGCTACTCGCGGCTTCCCCGGCCCCCTCTACGCCTCCGGCACGCGCTGGCTGTTCAACTACGGACGGTAGCCCGCCAGAATCTGGTGGACTTTTCATCACGTCCGCCTCGCCTTGCGACGGGCGAGCGCGCTACTTTGTGTGCCGTACGTAACACAGCCTAGCCACATGGCCACCTCTCCTTCCGAATCCGTGCTCTTCAGCGATGATCAGGTGCAGCATGCCCTCAAAGCGCGCGGCCCGATTCCTGAGCACATCGCCATCATCATGGATGGCAACGGCCGCTGGGCCAAATCGCAGGGGCAGCTGCGCGTGAAGGGGCACTATGAGGGTGTGGAATCGGTGCGCGACATCGCCGAGGCTGCTGCCCAACTGGGCATTAGCCATCTCACGCTGTATACCTTCAGCATTGAGAACTGGCACAGGCCCAGCACCGAGGTCACGGCGCTCATGGAGCTGCTCGTGCGGAGCCTGCGGCGCGAAGTGAAAACGCTGAACAAGAACGACATCGCGCTGCGTGCCATCGGCAACACGAGCATGCTGCCCAAGCGCGCCCAGGCCGAACTGGACGAGGCCATTGCGCAAACGTCGGGCAACACGCGTATGACGCTGGCGCTGGCCTTGTCTTACAGCGGGCGCTGGGAGATCGTCAACGCTGCCCGGCAGCTCGCCCAGCAGGCCAAGGAGGGGACGCTGGACCCGGCCTCCATCGACGATGCGCGGTTTGGCTCGCACCTCTCCACGGCAGGCATGCCCGACCCCGATCTGCTCATCCGCACGGGCGGGGAGCTGCGCGTGTCCAACTTCCTGCTCTGGCAGATCGCCTACGCCGAGATCTACGTCACCGACACCTTCTGGCCCGCTTTCCGCCGCGAGGCGCTGTATGCCGCCATCCGCAACTACCAAGACCGAGACCGCCGATTCGGGCGCGTGGACGATCAAGGGTAGGCATTCTGCGTTGCCCCTGGGCGCGCCGCAACAATAAGCGCCCTGCAAACGCGTTATTGCGCCGCTTGGGCATCCCAAACTGCCAGAAACACCGCCCCTCTCGTCTGGTAGAATCTGCCCTTTTTGAGAAGACACACACAGACAGCGCGCCGCGCTTTTGCATGTATCGATATCTCCTCGCCTTTACGCTACTTGTGCTCACAGCCTCTAGCGCCGCCTGGGCGCAAGCTCCAGGACTGACGCCCGCCCGCATGGGCGCCACGGCCACCCCCACCATGACCACCTTGGAGATCCTCGGGATCACGGTGATGGGCGAGGTGGATACGGCTACCGAGTCGTTCGTCCTGGCGCGAAGTGGGCTCAGCCAAGGACAGTCGATCACGCTCCCGGGGGACAACGCCCTCGCCGAGGCCATACGCAACATCTATCGCCTGGGCCTTTTCTCCGATGTGCAGATCCTGGAGGAGCGGCGTGTGGGGAATGGCGTTTTCCTCGCCATCCAAGTGGAAGAAGTGCCCAAGCTCAATGACTACAGCTTCACCGGGATTAAGAAGTCGCATCGCCGCGACCTCGAAAAAGAGGTGCCTCTCATCAAGCGCAGCTCCGTCAAGCCCGATAACATCGAGCGCTCGCGTCAGCTGATCACGTCCTACTTCACCGAAAAGGGGCATCCGCTCGTGACGGTAGAGGCGCAGCGCACCGAAGTAGCCGATGGCGAGATCGACGTCACGTTTGTCGTAGATCGCGGGCCTACTGTCGAGGTCGAGGCTATTCAGATTGAGGGCAACGAGGAGGTCAACGACCGCAAGCTGCGCAAGCAGATGAAGGGTACCAAGAAGGACGCGTGGTGGCGCCTCTTCAAGAAGGCGAGCTTCGACGAAGCCGAGTTTGACCAGGACAAAGACAACATCCTCGCCTACTACAACGAGCGCGGGTACTTCGACGCGCGCATCGTCTCGGACTCCGTGTACTACCGTGGCCTGGAAGAGGGCAAGCCCGAGATGGTTGTGCAGCTCCGGGTAGAGGAGGGGCCGCAGTACCACGTCCGCAACATTGAGTGGGAAGGCAACACGCTCTACACCGACGAATTCCTCACCTCCGCGCTGGGCTTGGAAGAGGGCGAGGTGTACAACAGCAAGAAGCTGCAGCAGAACCTCTACCAAAACGCCAAAAGCTCGGATGTGAGCAGCCTCTACATGAACCGAGGCTACATGACCTTCCAGGTCAACGACAATATCAACATCGTAGAAGGCGACTCGTTGGAC
>JBCCMF010000047.1:0-20677 GCA_039026435.1 Bacteroidota bacterium | reverse complement strand
TTAACACAACCTCAGACCTTGAACGCCCCATGATGCAGCAAGGGGCAGGCATGCTCGACATTGAAGCGGCGATCAATGCGACTTCAACGTTCGAGCCCGCCATCCTAAATGTGGGTGCCTATGTGAGCTCTGAGGTGATCGATACCTACCAGAGGACGTTGCAGTTGACAATCGCCAACGACGACACGGAGGCTGCCACATACCGCGTCGTCATGCCGGTCCCGCCCGTGGGCGTCTCTTGGTCCATTTCCGACAATAACTTTACCGTTCAACCTGGCGAAAGCGTCGAGGTGGAGCTGGTCTTCGAGCTGAAAAAGGCCGATGCCCAGTTCGACCCCAACACCTACGCCATCGGCGACTACTTCCGCGTCGTCACCGATGCCCAGACGTACCGCTTGCCCTGGTACCTTGTTGACCAAGTAGCCGCCGCAAACCGCCGAGCGGCTACGAACGTGGAAACAGAGACGCAGGATGCGTTCGGCGTGGCTGGTAACTACCCCAACCCGTTCTCCACCACAACGACTATCGCCTACGCATTGGAAAATGCTGAAGAGGTGGAGATCACCGTTTTCAACATGGTAGGCCAACAAGTCTCGGCGATATCGGCAGGATATCAGTCAGCAGGTCAGCACGAGGTGATGTTTGAGGCAGGAACGTTGCCGAGCGGCATGTACTACTATCACGTGAGCGCGGGTAGCGAGCGCGTGACACAAACGATGACGATTGTGCGGTAGGTCCTTGCAAGAACTTGAGGGATCGTTTGGGCCGGTCGAGAAGACGGAGCATCGTTCAATCTGACTGCGCAGGATTGCACATGGGCTGCTTGTAACAGCGGAGCAAAAATGAGCAGTGCTGATACACAACAGGCGCAAGAAATGGGTAAGTGCTTGTGAACAGGTACTTACCACCTCAGCCCCTGATGCCTCATGCGGTACGCGATACTTCTTTTTGCTCTTCTTCTTGCGCATCCCCTCTCAAGCCAGGCACAAGAGCAAGGCCCATCTCACACGTTGGAATTCTTCCCAGATGTGGTCAATGTCCTTAACGACGCGATCAGCACTCGGGCGCTTGACTTCGAGTCATTTCGCATAGGGCTGGTCAGCTCTGGCGTCGATTACACGCACCCTGCGTTTGGAGGCGGTTTGGGCGAGGGGTTCACTGTTGTGGGCGGGTACGACTTCGCCCTCAACAACAGCGACCCGATTGACCGCTACAACCTGGGTACTGGGCTTGGGTTTGGTACTCGCTGGGCCGGCATCATTGCCGGAAATGCTCCCAACGGATTTCGCGGGGTTGCTCCAGGTGCTAAGCTCGTAGCCTACAACGTGTGGGGGGTAGGTTATGGCGCCGTAGATGACATTACTGAAGGCATTCTGCGCACCACTGATCCTAATGACGATGGAGACACCAGCGATCACCTCTTCATGGCTCAGTTCGATGGCTCGCTTCATGGAGAACTTCTGCAACCCATACGCGATGCCGTAAGAGAAGCTGCTGATGCAGGCGTTCTGATGGTTATGCCAAACGTGCGCTCTTCCGAGCAGAACCCGAATGGCTACTTCACATCTCATGACGCTCCCGAGGATGTCCTCTCTGTGGGCGGCGTCGATGTCTTCGGCAGCATCATTTTCGAGTCAGCTTGGGGGCCCACGCCTTCTTACACCCTCAAGCCCGACCTCGTTGCGCTAGCGGGTGGCCTCTACACGACAGTTCCTCGTCGCGAATACGATGATGCACGTGGTCTTGGTGCAGCGATATCACTCGTGACGGGCACAATGGCGCTCATCAAGGCCATGAACCCCGACTGGTCAGCAGCCCAGGTACGCTCTGCCGTTGTCAACACGACGTACGATTTGGAACGCCCCATGATGCAGCAGGGCGCTGGCTCACTCTCGATCGAAGACGCCATCCGCGCCACATCTACCTTCGAGCCCGCCATCCTGCGGGTCGGCGACTACATCAGCTCCGACGTAGCCGACGTCTACCAACGAACCCTTCCACTCACCATCAGCAACGAAGGCACTGAGGCCACCACCTACCGCGTCGTCATGCCCGTGCCGCCCGTCGGCGTCGTATGGTCTATCTCCGAGAACAACTTCACCCTACAGCCCGGAGAGACCAGCCAGGTCGACTTGACCTTCGAGATGACCAAGGCCGACGCTGCGTTCGACCCGATCACGTTCTCGATGGGCGACTACTTCCGCATCGTCACCGCCGAGCAGACGTACCGCCTGCCGTGGTACCTCGTCGATCAGGTGGCGGCTCAGCAGCCCCGGACCTCAACAACCGTGGAAACCGAGACACCGACTGCGTTCACCGTGAGCGGCAACTACCCCAACCCCTTCTCGGCGACCACGAACATCGGCTACACGCTGGCGGATGCGGCCGAGGTAGAGATCGCGGTCTTCAACATGGTGGGGCAGCAGGTCTCGTCGATGCGGCCGGGGTATCAGGCGGCAGGTCAGCACGAGGTGATGTTTGAGGCAGGAACGTTGCCGAGCGGCATGTACTACTATCACGTGAGCACGGGCAGCGAGCGCGTCACACAGACGATGACGATTGTGCGATAGCGGATGCAGGACGCGAGAGATCGCCAGAGAAACGACCTATCTTCTCGGCGATCTCCACCCCTGCCTACCCCGACGCCATGAAGCTCGCCCTCATCCAACTGCAGCCCACCGACGACTACGACGCCTCGCTCCAACGCGCCCTCGATGCGCTAGCCGAAGCCGCGGCCAACGGTGCCGACATGGTGGTGTACCCCGAGCTGGCCTTCACGCCGTTCTACCCGCAAGAACACGCAGGCGCCGACTACTTGAGCCTGGCCGAGCCCATCCCTGGGCCGACTACCGCGCGCTTTCAGGAAGCCGCCAAGCAGCATGGCGTGGTCGTGGTGATCAACCTGTACGAGCGTGACGGCGACAAGGCGTACGATACCTCCCCTGTCATCGATGCCGACGGCACGCTGCTCGGCATCACGCGGATGATGCACATCACCGACTACGCCTGCTTCCACGAGCAGGGCTACTACACACCTGGCGACACGGGCGCGCCCGTCTTCGACACGGCAGTGGGCCGCGTGGGCGTGGCCATCTGCTATGACCGGCACTTCCCCGAGTACATGCGCGCCCTCGGCGTGCAGCACGCTGACCTCGTCATCATCCCCCAGGCGGGCGCCAAAGACGAGTGGCCCGACGGGCTCTACGAGGCTGAGTTGCAGGTGGCCAGCTTCCAGAACGGCTACTTCACGGCGCTCGCCAATCGGGTGGGCGAAGAGCCCAAGCTGACCTTCGCAGGCGGCTCGTTCGTGTGCGCCCCATCCGGCGTAGTCATCGCCCAGGCGGCGTTCGAGGAAGAAGCCATCCTGTATGCCGACGTTGACCTCGCGCGGTGCAAGGCCTCGCACGCGCGCAACCTCTTCCTACAGCATCGACGGCCAGAGGCATATGCGGGCGGCAGCGTGCGTGTGGCGGCGCCCGAAAGCGCATGATTGAGCCGCGTGGCCTTGGCTGCCAGCCTCAATCTTTTAGGTTGTCCATGCTTGCCACTGCGTTAAGCACCCACACCCTAGCAAATTTAGCCCTCACGCAGGAATCATCTCTGCGATTGGCGAAACCTAGCCCCCGGGTTTTCCGTGTGACGCACGCGCATACGAAACGCCGTTGTTGTGGCGTTTTTGTCCAGCTGCTCTGTCAGAGCTGCGCTGCGCACCTTGCACCACACGCCCGAGCTGGACAATTTTCAGCCCTCGAACGACTCCTTTCCTATCACTAACCCCCGTAAGAGATGAAAATGTCTCGTTACTGCGCCTTGGCTCTCTTGATGGCCGGGCTCCTCTTCAACGCTGGCCCCGCCTGGGCCAACGATGGCATCGACGCCCTACGCGGCTTCGGTAACGCCATCGTCATCGGGGACGGCGAAGTGCTCGTCGCCGAGTCAGGCACCGTTACCCGTCCCGGCACCGTCTACGTCTACCGCAAAGGCGACGACGGCATGTGGATGGAAGCCGCACAACTGCGCGCCTCGAACGGTGAGCGCGGCGACCGCTTTGGCGGCCGCGTAGCCCTCGATGGCAATACCCTGATGATCGGATCTACCGCCCAGAACAGCGATGCGGGTGCCGTCTACATCTTCGAGAAGATGGATGGCATGTGGACCGAAACCGGCAAGATCATGGCCGATGATGGCCTCTCCGGCGACTCGTTCGGTTCCGCTATCGCCCTCGCTGGCGACGTGGCCGTGATTGGCGCTGCGCGTCAGGCCGAAAGCGCTGGCTCGGCCTACGTCTTCCGCAAAGGCGACAACGGCTGGATGCAAGAAGCCAAGCTGGCCCATGAAGAAGCCAACGCCAACGCCCTCTTCGGCTACTCGGCCGTCACCGATGGCGAGCACGTGCTCGTCGGCGCGCCGGGCAACCGCCGCACGGTGGGCGAAGTGCATGCCTTCCGCTACATGGACGGCGCGTGGACTTCCGCAGGCCAGCTCGAAGTCCGCAGCATTGAGTCCGGCCAGCAGTACGGCACCAGTCTCTTCATGATGGATGGCCGTGCGCTCGTTGGCGCACCGCTCTACGACAGCTTCCAGGGCGCCGTCTTCACGTTCAGCTTTGACGCAGAGAGCGGCGAGTGGGATGATGAGAGCCGCCTGTCGGCCTTCGACGGCCAGCGCGGCTCCCAGTTTGGCTCCAGCATCGACTTTGACATGGCCAACTCCACCCTGTGGGTAGGCGCACAAGGCGCTGACCGCACAGGCCGCGTCTACGCCCTCGGCCTCGACCAGGAGACGATGACCTGGACCGGTGCCGACAAGCTCTCGGTGGATGGCCTGACGGGCCGCGCCCAGTTCGGCGCCGCAATGGCCGTCAGTAACGGCGTTGCTGCCATCAGCACGCTCGGCGCAGCTTACGGCACCGGTGTAGCCACGATCTTCGAGTGGGAAAACGACATGTGGGTCGCCAAGACCGAAGTCGCCAGCCCCCCTGAAGGCATCGCCGCTGTCACGGGCGACGAAGTGCGCTGCGAGAACGGCAAAGCGGGGATGTTCGACTGCGAGAGCGTCGACCTTGTCTCGTTCCTGCCCACCTCCGAGATCGGCGGCAGCCGTGGCATCCGCCTGAATGACATCTGGGGCTGGACCGACCCCGACACGGGCAAAGAGTATGCGCTCGTGGGCCGCATGGACGGCACCTCGTTCGTAGACGTCAGCAACCCCAACATGCCCGTCTACGTCGGCGACCTGCCGATGACCGAAGGCGCCCAGGCCAACTCCTGGCGCGACATGAAGGTCTACGCTGACCACGTCTTCGTCGTGGCTGACAACGCCCGCGAGCACGGCATGCAGGTCATGGACCTGACCAAGCTGCGCAACTTCAGCGGCGAGCCCATCACGTTTGAAGAAGACGCCGTCTACGACGGCGTGGCCAGTGCGCACAACGTGGTCATCAACCCCGACATCGGCTACGCCTTCATCGTCGGCGCTGGTGGCGGTGGCGAGACGTGCGGCGGTGGCCTCCACATGGTGGACATCAGCACGCCCACCCAGCCGACCTTCGCAGGGTGCTTTGCAGACAGCAACACGGGCCGCCGTGGCACGGGCTACTCGCACGACGCCCAGTGCGTCATCTACGACGGCCCTGACGCCGATCACAAGGGCAAGCAGATCTGCTTCGGCTCGAACGAGACGGCCCTCAGCATCGCCGACGTGACCGACAAGGAGAACCCGGTGGCGCTCTCGCACGCATCGTACCCGAACGTGGCGTACTCGCACCAGGGCTGGCTCACCGAAGACCAGAAGTACTTCTACATGAACGACGAACTGGATGAGCTGGGCGGCAACGTAAGCAACACGCGCACCATCATCTGGGACGTGTCGGACCTCGACCAGCCCGAGCTCGTCCGCGAGTTCCTGCTCAGCACCGAGTCCAGCGATCACAACCTGTACATCAAGGACAACCTGATGTACCAGTCGAACTACAATGCGGGCCTCCGCATCCTCGACGTGAGCGACCCGGCTGAGCCGAAAGAAGTGGCCCACTTCGACACGGAGCCCTTCGGCGACAACCAAGCTGGCTTCAGCGGTACGTGGAGCAACTACCCGTACTTCGAAAGCGGCATCATCATCGTCAGCGGCATCGGCGAAGGCCTCTTTATCCTTCGCAAGAGCAACGTTGACATCTAGTTGACACCTCGAAGGCAGGTCGCCCACAGGTTGCGTACGCAGCCCGGGCGGCCTGCCTTTTTCTATGTAGGACCTAACTCAGTGTTACCATCATGCGCATCCGTGCCTGGTTTCTTCCCCTCCTGCTGATCGGCGCCCTCTCGGCGTGCTCCTCTTCCAACGTCGTCACCACCCAAGCCCCGCAGCTGGCCGAGGCCGGTCCGTCGTTCGCCAGCGACATCCAACCGCTGCTGCAGAACAAGTTCGGCTTCCTCGCTTCGCTGGAGCCTGGGCTGCGCTTCAACAGCTACGAGACGCTGCTCCAGGGCTCGGACAACGGGCAGGTGCTGATTCCTTTCGATGCCGACCGGAGCCCGCTGGTGCAGTATGCTGAGAAGGAGAACAGCGGCGTCTCGGCCGCCGAGGTGCAGGTGCTGCGCTCGTGGATAGACGCGGGCGCGCGCGGCGATGACGGGGCGGTACCGTTCGCCGATGCTACCAACCTGCTCTACGTCTGCAACCAGTACGAAGCAGCCATTTCGGTCATCCACATGGACCGCAACCAGGTGATCCGCACGGTCTACCTGAGCGAATTCGGCTACGACAAAAACGCCAGCCCGCACCACACTGCGGTGTCGTCGGACGGTGCACACTGGTATGTGTCGCTGATTGGCGCGAGCAAGGTGCTCAAGTTCAACCGCCAGAACGAACTCGTCGGCACGGCGGACTTTGAGACGCCCGGCATGCTGGCGATGGCACCAGGCGATGAGACACTGTATGTGGCGCGATCGATGATGGCCGTGAATCCGCCGCAGCGTATCGGTATGATCGAAGTGGATGGGATGAAGGCTGAGGAGTTGGACGTGTTCTTCGCCCGCCCCCACGCGTTGGCCATGCAGCCCGACGGTGAGGTGGTGTATACCGCCAGCCTCGCCGAGAACCGCATCGCGGCCCTCCGTCCTGCTGAGGAGGAGATCGAACTTGTGAGCGTGGATGGGCCGACGCAGACGTTTGTGCAGTTCGCCGTCTCGCCCGACGGCAGCCGCATGATGGCCGGCGGCGAAATCTCAGGGCAAGTCATCTTCTTTGACACGTCCACACCCGATCAGCCGAAAGAAATCAAGCGCGTGGACGTGGGCAGCCGCCCGTGGCACCCCGTCTACTCGCCCGATGGCAAGTACGTCTACTTCGGCAACCAGGGCGAGAACACGGTGACGGTCATGGACGCCGAGGCCATGACCATCCACAAGGTCATCGAGAACGACGGCTTCGCCGAGCCGCACGGCATCGCCATCCGCCCCGATGGCCGCTACCTCTACGTGGCCAACCGCAATCTGAAGGGCACCTACGAGCCCCGCATCAACCGCACCGCGATGGCAACCAAAACGATGGACCACAGCACGATGGACCACAGCACGATGGACCACTCCAACATGGACCACTCGCAGATGGACCACGGCGACAAAGAGAACGAGGGCATGGACCATAGCACGATGGATCATGGCGGCATGGACCACGGCGGCATGAAGATGGAGCGCAGCGGCCTCGGCGGCACCATCGTCGTCATCGACACGCAAACGATGGACGTGGCGCGCGTGCTTGAAGTGGGCGAGTACCCCTCCGGCATGAGCCGCGCCGCCTGGCGGTGAGCTAGTTGTTATGCCTGCTGACACCTGAGTAGCCAGCGCTTTTCACTTTGTCATCCCGAGCGGAGCCGAGGGATCTCCCCCGATGTCGTTTTGCAAGACGTCAACGTGGGAGATCCCTCGGCTTACGCTCGGGATGACACAAAAAGCAGCGTACTGCCTCTCCTCACATTTTGCACAAACCGTAACCCTACTTGTACCATGCGTCGTAGTCTAACTGCTTTCGCCTGCGCCCTGCTCACCCTCACCGCTTGCTCTGGCCCGCAATCGGCTAGCCGAACGGGCAGCGCAGAAAGCACCACGTTCGTCCGCGAGGTGACGCCGTTCCAGATCCTGGACCGCGACGGCACGCCGTTCCAGCACCCGTTCCTGGGCGGCTTCAACATCCCGCGCCCGCAGTTCAGCGATATGGATGGCGACGGCGACGAGGACCTGTTTGTGCAGGAGGTGGCCGGGCAGATCATGTACTTCGAGCGCGTGGAGTCGGGCGCGTACGAGTGGCGCACGGATAATTACGGCGGCATCAACATCCACGAGTGGTACCGTTTCTACGACATCGACGGCGATGGCGACAACGACCTCTTCGCCGAGCAGCCCTACAGCTACATCGCGGTTTACAAAAACGTGGGCACGCCGCAGCAGGCCGAGTTCGAGCTGATCCAAGACACGCTGCGCGATGTGCGCGGCAACCCGCTCTTCTCCGACCGCCAGAACATCCTCAACTTTACCGATCTCGACTGCGACGGCAACCTCGACCTGTTCATCGGGCGCATCGAGGGCACGATCATGCACTACGAGTCGGTGGACCTGGACGACGACGGTGTGCCGATGTTCAGGTTGGAAGAGGCGCAGTTTGAGGGCATCGAGATCATCGGCGAGGACGCGCTACGCGGGTCGCTACACGGCGCCAACACGCTCATGTTTGCCGACCACGACCAGGACGGCGACCAGGACCTGTTCTTCGGCGACTACTTTGAGCAGAGCATACTGCTGATTGAGAACCGAGGCTCATGCGAGCGTCCGTCGCTACGGAGCGAGCCGCGTCGCTTCCCGCCCAACGCGCCTGTGAAGACGAGCGGCTACAATGCCCCGGCCCTCAGCGACATCGACCAGGATGGCAAGATCGATCTACTCGTGGGTGTGCTCGGTGGCGCGTTCAACCCGAACCGCACGGCCGACGCCAACATGCTCTACTACCATCAGGACAACCCCGACAACTTCAACCTGCAAACCAGCACGTTCATCGGCGATCTCGACATCGGCAACGAGACGATTGCGGCGGCCGTGGATCTGGACGCGGACGGTGACCTCGACCTGACGCTCGCCAACAAGATCGCGCCCTACGATGTGAAGGCAGGGCGGATGATCTACATCGAAAACACAGGCACCACCACGGCCCCGGCCTTCGCCGTGCGCGACACGATGAGCCTGGACCCGGCCTTCCACTACGCCCCGGCGTTCTACGACCTCGACGCCGACGGCGACCTGGACATGCTGGCCGGCCGTTGGAACAAGGGCATGATCTTCTACCGCAACGACGGCACGCCCCAGGCGCACCGATTCATGGTGGCCGATGATCGCTTCGTAGAACTCACACGCGGCAGCAACGCCACACCTGCATTGGGTGACCTCGACGGCGACGGCGATGCCGACCTGATGGTGGGCGAATCGTCGGGCACGATCAACTATTACCGCAACGACGGCACGCCGCAGGAGCCCAGCTTCACGCTGGTCTCCGATGAGTTCATGGACATCGACGTGGGCCGCCGCAGCGCACCGACGCTGGTCGACTACGATGCCGATGGCGACCTTGACCTGCTCATCGGCTCCGAGTCGGAGGGCGTGCAGGTGTATCGCAACGATGGCAGCCGCAAGGCGCCCGCGTTCGTGCTGGCCGACCCACTCCCGCTCGACGCCCCGCTGCTCACCGCCCCCGTCCTCGTAGACCTCGATGGCGATGGCGACCTCGACTACCTCTCGGGCAGCCAGGGCGGCGGCATCGTGTTCTACCGCGCGCAGTGAGGCGCTTCATGGAGGCGTTGCATCCGCGAAGAATGAGTGAGGCGGAATACACGGGCGCTGTAAGGCGTATGGTGCCGCCGTTTCGCTCACTCTAACCCCTCAGCAGCACCATGTCGGATTTCCAGATCGTCTTCGCCGAGCGCGAGAGCGTTGAACAGGTCGAAGAAGGCCACGACTTGGCCCCCAAGTTCGACGACCGCGGCCTGATCCCCTGCGTCACCACCGACTTTGAGAGCGGCGAACTGCTGATGCATGGCTGGATGAACGAGCTGGCCCTGCGCAAGACGATTGAGCTGGGCGAGGCCGTCTACTGGAGCCGCAGCCGTCAGGTGCTCTGGCACAAGGGCGCCACGAGTGGCCTCGTGCAGAAGGTCAAAGAGATGCGCATCGACGACGACCAAGACACGATCTGGCTCCGCGTGGATGTGCAGGGCGGCGCCAGCTGTCACGTGGGCTACCGCTCGTGCTTCTACCGCCGCGTGCCCGTCTCCGATGAGGCGCGCGATGAGGGCCTTGGCCTGGAGTACATGGAGACCGAGAAGGTCTTCGATCCGAAAGCCGTCTACGGCGACGCGCCCAACCCGACGAAGCTATAAACCCGAAGTGCGGCTCAGCGGCGGTATACGTCGCGGAGCGTGATGCGCTTGCCGCCGCGCTGGTTCAGCCGCGTGATGGGCAGCACGAGTTGACACTGGCCGCCATCCACACTCCAGCGGTGGTGCGCAACCCAATGGTCGATCTGCCCACTCTGGAGCAACGTGGTGAGCCGCGTCTTGATGGTATCGGCCTGGGGATCGCTACGCGTGGTGGAGGCTCCGGTAATCACATCGACCTGTGCCCGCCCGCTCTGGTGGGCCATCTGCACCGTGCGGCGGACGAGGCGGATGGCGTCGTCCACGCGCATGCCGTGGAGGTCGAGGCTGACGCGCTGTCCGGTGTCGTTGAGCTTGGGCATAGAGCGGCAGGCTAGATGTAGAAGCTGCAGCCTTACACGCGCGGGGTTTCTCGGCGGGTCCACGCCAGCATCACCGCTGCGGCGGCCGTGACCGCGGCCGTCTCGGCCCGGAGGCGGCGGGGCCCAAGTGCGGCAGGCCGCCACCCGCACCGTACCGCCGACGCGATCTCCTCATCGGTGAACCCGCCTTCGGGGCCGACGAGGATCGTGGCGCGACGCGACGCCTCCTGCTCCAACTGTGCCGCGAGTTGATGGGCTAGATCGGTGGCTTCGTGGCAGATGGCGCGCAGTCCATCAGCGGAGGACGCGAGCACATCGGTGAGCGACGCTGGAGCATCCAGCACGGGCAAGCGTGTGCGGCCGGACTGCTTCATGGCGGCCACGACGATGTGCTCGGCGCGTTGCTGTTTGAGCCTCGGCTTTTCGGTGCGGTGCGTGATGAGCGGGACGATGCGGCACGCGCCCAACTCGACGGCCTTCTCCAGGATAAACTCGAACCGCGACGCCTGCTTGAGCAGCGCCACGCCCAGCGTCAGGTCGTAGCTCGGCTCGCCCACCTCGCGCCGCGTGGCGTGCACGACGCCCTCGGCCCGGTCGCGCCCTACTTGCGTCACCTCCACCTCATGCCATCCGCCCACCCCATCGACGACGACCATCGCATCGCCTTCGCGCATCCGCAGCACCCGGACGGCATGCCGTGCCTCATCGGGCGGCAGGCTGACGTGGTTGCCGTGGAAGCAGGCAGGGGGCGCGTAGAAGGTGGTGGTCATGGCGTGTCCTGGGATTGAGGCTACAGCCCGAAGGATAAGCCCACATGCACGCGGCCGCTGGTGGGCCCGTCTTCGGTGTTGATGGCATAACTGGCGTTGACGACGCCGACGCCCGTGCTGAACTGGATGCCCAGCCCGTAGCCGGGAAACCAGCCGCTCTGCTCCGGCACCTCGTCGAGGGCGGGGCGCACCACGTAGCCGAGGTCGAAGAAGGCGTAGGCGTACGACAGCCGATCGAGCTGGTAGCGATACTCGGCGAGGCCGCGCGCCACGAAGCGGCCGAGGAAGCGCTGCTCGTCGTAGCCGCGTAGCGTCTGCGCACCGCCAAAGCGGAACAGGTCGGCGAGGTCATACACGTTGCTGACCAACGCGCGAGCGTCGAGGCCCAGCACGCCCACTTGACGGCGCAGCGTGGGCAGGTAGCTTCGCACGCGGGCCGTCAGCCGCTCTTGGCGCAGCGACTGCTGCTCGCGCACGGTCTGCCCATCTTGCAGGGTGCTCACCGTGCGCGTCTTGCGGCCGCGCTCAAAGCGCACCTCGGCCGACAGGCCACGGCGGGGGTTGAACGGCTGGTCCAGCTGGCGGTAGCGCATGCCCAGGCCCACGAACTGCGTAGACGAGCGCGGCACGCGGCCGAGGCTCGGCGTACCTCCCGGCGTGGTCCGTTCGCGGTTGACGGACGCCAGCGCCTCCAACCCGTCGCCGACGCGCAGGCCGACCTCGGCGCCGTACTGCTGCTGCTGGAACGTGGAGTCTTCTTGCGTACCTCGGAACGACACCTCGGCCAGCACCGGGCTGCCGAGTACGAACGGATCGCGAGCGCGGACGTCGAGCTCGCTGCGTTGCCCCGGCAGGCGATCCAACTTGAGCCCCACGATGCGTCCGCCGCCGAGCATGTTGCGCAGCTCCAGGTGGCCACTCCCCACGAAGCTGACGCCGCCGCCATCGCCAGCGGGAAGCAGGCCGAAGACCAAGTCGAAGATGCCGGGCGGCTCCTCCACCAGCGGGATCGTCACGGTAGCCTCGCCCTCGGCATGCTGGGCCAGCTGCACCTCGCCCACCTCGCGGTAGAAGCCCGTCTCCATGAGGCGCTGCGTGATGACCTGCGGATCGACGGTGGCGAGGGAGCGGCCGGGGCGCACACCCGTGATGCGCTGCACATACCCGGCACGGCTGCGCTCCACGCCTGCCAGCGCCACCTGCCCGATGTTGAGCGTGCGGCCTGCATCGAGCTGGAGCACGAGGCGCAGCCGGGGCGGATCGCTGGGGATCAGCTCAAACACGCTGGGGCGCACGGAGGCCAGCGGGTAGCCCGCATCGTCGAACGCGCGCAGCAAGAACGCCACGTCCTCCTCCAGATCGGCAGCGTTGAACCGACGCCCCTCGCGGGGGGTGAGTTGCGTGCGTAGTGCGTCGAGGTCGAGGGGCGTGGCTCCGTCGAACGCCAGCTCATCCAGTCGGATGGCTGGGCCTCGGTCGAGGTAGATGCGCGTGGTGGTCACGTCCGGCGTCGTGCGCAGCGAGTCGACCTGGGCCAGCAGGAAGCCGTCGCGGTGGTGCTGTTCGAGGACGAGCGCGGCCGCCGTGGCTGCGCTGTCGGCGGTGAGGGTGAGGCGGAGGCTGACGGGCTCCGCGCGCCCCTCGACTACGATCATCCAGGTATGTTGTGACGTTGTGGCGAGAACGGCGTCTTGGGCGCTGGCGTCGAACCCCGCTCCGAAGAACAGCGTACACATGGCCAATACCCACGCCCTCCGTCGCTGCTTGTATGTCTGCCACTCGATCACGTCTCGTGCTGCTCGTTCCCGTGCTGCTGGTGCTGGTTGGTATGGTTCGCCTACCCGATGCGCGCGAGGCGCGTTCCACTGACTACCGCGTGGAGGCGGGGCAAATCCTGATCTTCAACCTGCCCGAGCAGGTGGGCGATCAGCGTGTGGCGGCGTACACGCCCATCCAGCCGCCCGCCCTCAGCGGCTTCCACCAGCGGTCGTTCTTCTGGCGCACCCGCACGGGCGACGTAGGCGAGCACACGCTTCGCTTCCGTCGCCGCTTTGAAGCCATCACCGCTGATACCATCGCCATCCGCGTCGCCGTCGATTAACCCCGTTTGAGCGCACGCATGGCCGAGTGGTTTGCGGAAATATACCTGGGCCTCGTGCCTCTGTTTGCGCTGATCACCTCCTCGGTAGCGTCCGTTTTTCTGTGCCTCGGCTACGTGTATCGCATCGAAAACATACCCGCCTTGCTGCCGCGCTCGGCCCGTCGCTTCGCTGCGAAATACCCCGTCTTCCTCCGTTGGCTGGGCCGTTGCTGCTTCGGCCTGGCGGCACTGGGGCTGCCGCCGCTGATCCTTCAGCTGGCGTTTCCTGCGTGGAGCGTCCTCGGCATCTTCGCCTACAAGCTGATCGTGATGGTCTTCCTCTCGGCCGTTGTCATCCAAAGCCGCCGTACGTTCTCGCCGTGACACTCCCGCCCATCACCGACGCCCATCGCTCCGCCTTCCGGGACGACCTGCTCGACTGGTTCGAGGGGGCACGCCGGGCGATGCCGTGGCGCGAGACGCGCGACCCGTACCGCATCTGGATCTCGGAGATCATGCTGCAGCAGACGCGTGTGGACCAGGCGACGCCGTACTACCTGCGCTTCGTGAAGGCCTTCCCCACGGTGGAGGCGCTGGCGGCGGCACCGCTGGACGAGGTGCTCAAGAACTGGGAGGGGCTGGGCTACTACTCGCGCGCGCGCAACCTCCACAAAGCCGCGAAGCACGTGGTGGAGCTGGGCCACTTCCCCAACACCTACGCCGACCTGCTCGACATGCCCGGCGTGGGTCCGTACACGGCCGCCGCCGTGGCATCCATCGCGTTTGGGCTCCCTCATGCCGTACTCGACGGCAACGTGATCCGCGTCCTCACGCGTGCCTTCGGCATCGGAGCCGATAGCACGTCGGGCAAGACGCGCAAGGCGCTCCAGCAGCGTGCTGACGCCCTCATCCCGCACACCCGGCCTGCGGCCTTCAACGAAGGCGTGATGGAGCTGGGTGCCACCGTCTGTAAACCGAAAAACCCGCGCTGCGTCCACTGCGTACTCAACCCTTGTTGCGTAGCGCGCGCGCAGGGCACACCAACCGCCTATCCCGTGAAAAAGAAGAAAGCTCCGATCCCCCACAAAGACATCGCTGTGGGGTTGATCTTCGACCATGACGAGCGCGTGTTCATCCAGCGCCGCCCCGAAGACGCCATGCTGGGCGGGCTGTGGGAGTTCCCCGGGGGCAAGCGCGAGCCGGGCGAGACGCTGGCCGAGACGTGTCAACGCGAGCTGCGCGAAGAACTCGCTATCGAAGCCGAGATCGTGGCCCCTTTCATGGCGGTAGACCACGCCTACAGCCACTTCAAGATCACGATGCACGCCTTCCGGTGCCGCATTGCCTCGGGCACACCCGCGCCGCCGCCCGGCACGCCGTGGGCCTGGGTCACGCTCGATGCGCTGGACGACTACGCGTTTCCCAGGGCAAATCGGCGTCTCATCGAGGCCTTACAGCGCCGTGCGCAAAACCCAACCTTGTTCGACTGCGTTTGACGCGTCGTTTTGCTAGGTGTTGACGATCGTATGCGTGCCATACTGTGGGTTTTGGGACTGGTCTTGGTGATGGCGCCTGCGGCCGTAGCGCAAGACCTCGGCGCAAGCAAGCGCGACGCCATCCGCCAGGACCTGCGCGCGATGCTGGCCGAGCGTGAGGTTACGCTCACGGATTGGGCACGGCGCACCCGCCTCCCGCTCCGCGTTGCGCAGGAGGGCACCGGGACGGTGGAGGTGCAGCGCCTTTCGTCCACAGGGCGACCCATCTACCGCCGCACGCACAACATCGTGGCTGCTGCCGTCACCCGCACCGATGACCTGTACACGGGCACAGCCCTCGGCATCGGCGTCACGGGCGAAGGCATGACCCTCGGCATCTGGGACAGCGGGCACGTGCGCGCCTCGCACCAAGAGTTTGGCAGCCGCGTGCAGCGCATCGACGTGGCCGACCGCGACGATCACGGCACCCATGTGGCGGGCACGTTGGCGGCGGGTGGCGTGCGCGAGCAGGCCCGCGGCATGGCGTATGCGGCCACCCTGCGCAGCTACGACTGGAACAGCGATGTGCTGGAGCTGACCAACGAGGCCGAGACGGGGCTGCTGATTTCGAACCACTCATACGGACGCATCTCGGGCTGGGACTTCAGCGACGTGGAGGGGACGGGCGCCCAGTGGTACTGGCACGGCGACCCCGCGGTGAGCCTCACCGAAGACTACGGCTTCGGCTGGTACGACGCCGACGCCGTGCTCTTCGACCAGGCCGCCTACAATTACCCGTATCTCCTGCCCGTCGTCTCGGCCGGCAACGACCGTGAGGACCTAGGCCCCACCGAGGGCACGTTTCGCGCGCTCGATGCCAACGGAGACTGGCAGACCTACGCCGTCGCCAACCGCCCTATCGAGCAGGACGGCGGCTTCGAGGGCACCGACACCATATCGGGCATGGCCGTGGCGAAGAACGTGCTCACGGTGGGGGCACTGAGCAACGGCGGACGACGCGGCGGCTTGGTGGCCGACTACAGCAGCTTTGGCCCCACCGACGACGGCCGCGTCAAGCCTGACCTGGTGGGCTTCGGGGCCCGTGTCTTCTCCACCATCGCCGAAGCCGATAACAGCTACGGCTTTCTCTCCGGCACCTCGATGTCGGCGCCGAATGTGGCCGGGTCGCTGATCCTCTTGCAGCAGTACTACCAGTACTGGTTCGGCTCCCCCATGCGGGCTGCTACCCTCAAGGCGCTCGCCCTACACACCGCCGATGACCTGAACCGCACCGGGCCCGATTACGCCACCGGATGGGGCCGCCTCGACGCCCTCCGCGCAGCACAGCAGATCGACGATGCGCTCACCACACCCTCTGCCCTGCTTGAGGCGACGCTGGGCGACGGCCAAACCTACACGCTTCCGGTTACAGTCGATGGCGACCAGTTCCTCTCGATCACCCTAGCCTGGACGGATCCACCGAGCACCCGGCGCAGCATCACGGCCAACGCCCTCAACGACCGCAGGCCGCACCTCGTCAACGACCTCGACCTGCGCCTCACGGGCAACGGCATCACCCTCTTTCCCTACGTGCTCGATGTCGATAACCCGCTGCGCGATGCCCAGCCTGGCGACAACGTGGTAGATCCCGTCGAGCAGATCCGGTTTCTTGCCCCTGCGGGCGACTATGTGCTGACCGTCTCGCATAAGGGCACCCTGGCGGGCGGCACGCAGCCGTTCAGCATCGCCGTGTCAGGCGGCTACTCCGAGCGGCGGCCCGTGCCCATCTTGCAGTTCACCTCATCCGTGCAGGGCAGCCGGGTCGAGCTGGCCTGGAGCACGCCGTTTGAGCAATCCAGCGGCACCTTTCAGGTGGAGCGCGCACCCGTCATGTTCACCGGCACCACGCGCCAAGTGGGCACCTTCCAGACGGTTGGCAACGTGACCACGCGCGGGGTTTCGGGCGTAGAACAACGCTACGCCTTCTCCGACGCCAACGTAGAGGCCGGGCGCTACGTGTACCGCCTCCGCTTCGAGAGCGGCACCACCAGCTACGTGGGCAACCAGACCGACGTGGCCGTACTCAGCCAAGAAGACTACGCTCGGGTAGACCTCTACCCCAACCCCACCCGCGACCGTACGCTCGTCTCGTTCGGCCTGGAGCAACGGCGGCGCGTCCAGATCGACGTGTTCGATGCGCTCGGGCGGCGCGTGACGTCCGTGTTCGATGGCATCCTGGACGCAGGCCGCCATATCCAGTATGTTACGCCCAGCGACTGGGCGCGCGGCGTCTACGTCGTCCAGATCCGCACCCGCGAGGGCGTCCGCTCGCGCAGCTTCGTCTACCTTCCCTAAACCAGCTCTCGCGTCATGGAAAACATCATTGGGATCCTGATCTTCTTGGCGTTCCTGATTTTCGAGGCGCTGCAACTGTCGAAGAAGAACAAGAAGCGGCAGCAGCAGCTGCCGGGCGAGTATTACCCTGACTACCCGTACGCCGCCGAGCAGTACCCCGACGTCCAGTACGAACTTCCCCCGCCGAAAGAACCAGAGAGCGATCTGGAGCGGGCGCTGCGCGAGATCCAAGACGCGCTGACAGGTGCCGCCGAGCCCAAACCTCAACCCGCGCCGCCACGACCGGAACGCCGAGAGGAGCCGCTGGCCTTGCCGCCGCGCCCGCTGCCCACGCATGCGCCCGAGGCCAAACGCCTGCCCGAGGTGCAGCCCGAGGTGTTCGCGCCCAAACGCGAGCCTTCCCAGGGCGAAGATGCGTTCGAGCGCAGCCTCCCTGTGCTCCGCGATGAGCGCAGGGTAGCCCGTCCCGTCGTGACAGCAGAGCCGCACCTCGCGCCGAAAGAATCCTCCGCCGTTGTCCCTCAGCTCACGCACCCTCTCCTGGACGAGTTAGACCTGCGCGATCCGAAGCAGCTGCGCCGCGCTGTGCTGCTGCACGAGATCCTCGGCCCGCCCAAAAGCCGACGCCGGTGAGCCGTGTCCTCTCTTCGGATTGACCGAAGCGCCTTCTCGGTCGTCACCACCCGTGAGCACGACGAGGAGACGTGCACGTACTGGCACGACAATAACGCCTCACGAACGCCTTGTGGCGCTCGAACAGACATGGCAGCTGGTCTATGACTACCTCCCCACTACCACCCGACCTCAACGCGCCCTTGAAGTTACTGCGCGGGCACCGATGAGGGCGTAGTGCTGTGACACCGATGGGTGCGCCAAGCAGATGCGCCTCAAAACACGCGCGCGGCCGTGACCGTGACGGCGAAGTCGCGCTCGTCGAGGCGCCACGTGGTGTCGAGGCGGAAAAAGCTGAAGATGCCGCTGAGGCCCACGCCCACCTCGTGGTAGCCGCCCGGCTCGATGCGCGGCGCATAGCGCAGGGCCTGCCGCGTCTCGCTACGCACATCGGTGACGGCGTGGCCGCCGTGGAGGATGACGTTGTAGCCCTGCTTGGCTAGGGGTCTGAGGCGCAGCACCTCGAACGGTACCGTGCGGAAGCTGTGCTCCCAGAACAGCACGGCGCCCTGATCCCCTTCGAGCGGCTGCGAGCCCGCGGTGCGGAGGACGCCAAACGGCCCAGCCTGACGAAGTGCCGCATCCACGATGCCGAAGCGCTGGGGCGGCAGCACACCCCGTGAAGCGAAGGCCTGTACCTGCACATCGAGCACGTTGGGCAGCAAGCGGCGCGTGAAGAACGTGGGGAAGCGCCACTCGACCACGCCCGTAACCCGCGTGAAGTCGAAGTCGCCACCCAGCGTTTGATCGACGGCGAGTTCGACGCGCTCGCGCCCGATGAGGCCCCAGTTGGTGCCCGAATCGCCATACCCCAGCACGATGCGTGTGGCCTGCAGCTGTCCCTCGGTCACGGGTGGGTTGACACGGGTGATGTTTTGATCGCGGTTGCGCAGGTTGAACGTGGCCTGCTGCGCTACCGACGCGTGGTCTTCCACCTGCACCTCCACCGAGGCCCGCAGGTCCTGGCGCGGCCAGCGATGCCGCACCCCGAGCCGTAGGCGGTCGTTGCGGTAGTAGTCGAAGTAATCGCGCCCGTCGATCAGCACCGAGAAGGCGTTGAAGAACGTGTCGTATGTGCCGGACGCGTAGCGCGGGTCGATGGCGCGCTCATACCGCGCCTCGAAGCGCGTGCGGCGCTTGGGGCCGAGCAGGGCTTCGAGGTAGCCGCCGTACGTGGCCTCGTCTGGCCCCGTCTTGTAGCCGCCAAGCCCGCCTACCTCCACGCGGTCCGACAGGCGGAGCCCTACTTCCGCAGCTAGATGGGCCTCGTCCACGCGGTTGTACCACAGCTGCGGCGTGAAGCGCAGGTTGCCCAGCCGCCGTGCGCCGCGCTGCGCATCGCCTTCGTCGGCCACGCTGATTGTGGTGCCATCGCCGTCGCTCTCCATGTCTACGAACCGCGCGAGCACGCCCGTGGGCTCGTAGGCTTTGGCCATCGTCATCGTGCTGTCGATGGTCGTGTAGGCGACGCGTTCCACGCGGCTGAGCGGCACCGCTACGCCAGCGGTTTCCAGCGCCGTGCTGGTGGCCACGGCGGCACTGTCCACCACCAGATCCGCGTCGCGCTCGTCGGCATAGAGCGAGTCGGGCACGGGGATGTTGATCTCATAGTTGGCGAGGCGCGAGAGCACTTCGATGTCGAACGTAGGGAAGGTGAGCAAGCCGGGGAACGACACATCCAGCTCGATCTCGGTGCGCAGGTCAACAGGCAGCCACACCTCGCCGCCGCTGTTGGCGTATTGCTGGCGGTAGGTGGTATCGTAGCGGCGGATGGGCGGCGGGAATAGGAACGCCTCGCCAGGCTCCAGCTCTACCTCAAGGAGCGCATAGTCGCCATCGAGCACGGCCACGCGGCCTCGGAAGCCCGTCTTCAGGCGATTGCGGGGCTCCACGCGGATGTCATATACCAGCTGGTCATCGATCTGCCGCAGCTCGATCAGCGAGAAGCGATAGTGACGGAGCGCGCTGGGGTGCGTGACGCCGTAGAAGTCGTAGCCCGAGATGTTGATGTTGTCGTCATAGAAGTTGATGACGAACTGTGCGGCGGGCAGGTAGGTGTCTACATCGAGGTTGTTGGTTTGCCGCTTGGCCTTGAGCACCTCGCGCATGCCACGCGCTTGGTCCCAGTAGGCTTCTGTCAGGCTCTCTACCATCGAGACGATGCCCGTGTCGTTGCGCATCACGAGGCGGGCGTAGGCATCCACGCGGTACGTCTCTAGCGACGGCCACCACTGCTGCTTCCGCTCGATGACGCGCTGCATGATGCCCGGCGCGGGGTCCTCGCTGCTTACCACCAACTCGTCCATTTGAACGGCCACGGGGGTCAGCTGAATGTCCTGCATCGGCGACGCCCCTGCTTCGATGGCGCGGCGCGTCGTTTCGTAGCCGATGTAGCGCACCAGCAGCGTCACAGGCAGGGTGTCTACGGCGAGCTCATAGTCGCCCTCGGCGTTGGTGATCGTGCCCGTGAAGCTGCCGTCGATCTGCACGGTGGCCGCAGGCAGCGTTTCGCCAGTCACGGCATCGGTGACGCGCCCCATGAGTGT
>JBCCMF010000046.1:0-20821 GCA_039026435.1 Bacteroidota bacterium | reverse complement strand
GAGTGATCAGGCGACGGATCTCCAGCCAGTCGTCATCCGAGAGGTTGGTGCGCTGGAATAGCGCTAGCAGATCTAGCTGTGGTTTAGTCAGTCGTTCTTGCAGGATGTCAGCCATGATACATGCTTCTGGAGTGGGCGGGGTCTTTTGCAGGCTGTGGCGCTGTAAAGGTTCCATCGGTTTCGCAAAATCGAGTAGGCGCTTGTCTAAGCCAACCGTTACGCCCACAGAGCGCCCAGTGCGGCGAGGAGTACGCTGAGCAGGCCGCGTAGCTTCGTGAAGGCGCGCTTCACCTGCATCTTGACGGCTGCCTCCGAGGTGCCGATGGCCTTGGCAATCTCTTCGTAGCGGTATCCGTATTCGCGCATCTCCAGGATCGTCTGCGCCTTGGGCGAGAGCTGCGCCAGTGCCCGCTCCAGGTCGATGCGCAAGCCGCTCGGCTGCGGCTTCAGCGCGGGCTCGGGGAGGTTTTCCTGCGCCACCACCGTCTCCTTCGGCCCATAGCGACCTCGGTACAGGTCTTGCAGTTCGAACAGCGCGGCTTTCATGGCAAACGCCTTGAGGCGGGCGGTGTCTTTGAGGTCGGGCAGGCCGCGGTGGATGCGGACGAGCGTGTTTTGGACCAAGTCATCCACCTCACTCCGGGTACCCACGCGCTTGATGAAGAACGCCCGCAGGATGGGTTCTATAGCCCTGAGTAGCTGCGTCAGCGCCGCCTCGTCGCCCGTTTGCGCACGGGCCACGACGGCTGGGGCTAAACCGCGCACATCAGCCATGAGGACGTTGGGGATCGGGTCGTGGGAGAGCTGGGCACATGGGCCCGATATCAGCCGCGCTTCTGGGCAGGGCGCGGCTTGCGGCGGCCCTGGTGCGAGGCCGTGGGCGGCTTGTACTGGAACGTTCTGAAGGTGTGCCCCGCGTCTACGCCCAGCGCTACACGCACCTCGGCCAGCGGCAGGTCTTCCCACGTGCCGTCGCGGTGCGAAACGGCGACGGTGTCGCGGAAGATATCGACTTTGCGGATGCGTCCTTCGCCATGCGTGGTGCGCACGCGGGTGTTGACCTCAGGGAAGTACTGGAGCATGCCCATGTACTGCTCTAGCTCGTAGTTGAGGCAGCACTTGAGGCGGCCGCACTGGCCACTGAGGCGCACGGGGTTGAGCGGCAGGTTCTGGATGCGTGCCGCGTTCGTGGTCACGGGCTTGAACTCCTCCAGCCAGGTGGAGCAGCACAACTCGCGCCCACACGACCCGATGCCACCCAGCCGCGCCGCCTCGTCGCGCGCGCCGATCTGCCGCAGCTCCACACGCGTCTTGAACCGCCGCGCCAACTCGCGCACCAGCTGCCGGAAGTCCACGCGGTTATCGGCGGTGAAGTAGAACGTGACCTTCTTGCTGTCGAACTGCCACTCCACATCCACCAGCTTCATCGGCAAGTCCATGCGGTCGATCGTTTGGCGGCCGATGAGGAACGTCTCGGCTTCGCGCTCCTTGTTGGTCTCCGCCTGCTCCATGTCCGTGAGCGTGGCGCGGCGGACGAGGTTGGGAAACTCCTCGTCGTCAGATGTGCCGTGGGTGCGCAGGCGCATCCGCACCAGCTCGCCCGTCATGTTGACGCTGCCGAAGTCGACGCCCCGGTCGGCCGCCACGACCACGAAGTCGCCCGTGTAGATGTCGAGGCGTTGCGTGTTTTGGTAGATGCCCTTGCGCCCGCCCTTGAAGACGACCTCCACCAGGTCGAACACCTCGGTGGGCGCGCCGATGCTCATGTCCGTGAGCCAGTCGAAGACGTGCATGGCAGGGCAGGCCGACGTGCCCGCGCGGCCCGTGCTGGAGCCGCAGCCGCCGTTGCCGCCGCAGCCTGCGCCACAGCTTCCGCCCACACTACACGAACTGCATCCCATGACGGCTTACTGGATGGATTGGTGAAACGGACGGCTTACGATACCGCTTGAAGCGCTTGCTCGGGCAAGGAAACGAACAGGCCCGGCACGGTCTGCCCGCGCATCGCTCGGCCCAGCGCGTGCGCCAGGACGATCAACAGCAGGTTGACATGCACGTTCCGCTCTACGAGGTCCATCGCCTCCTCTACCAGCGCCACCATCGCCTCCAGGTCGGCATCGGGCACCTTCTCGCAGAAGTTGCGGATGGCCTCGCGCTGGTCGATGTTGACGAGCGGCGCGTGGGCGCCCAGGGTGCGGTAGAGCAGCAGGTCGCGCAGCCAGCTGAGCATGAGGCGCAGCATGCCCTTCACGCGCTCGCGCCCGGTGCGGCCCATCTCCTCCACCCGGTCGGCCAGTTGGTCGATGTTGCGGGTGTAGGCGTGGCGGAAGAAGACGAGCACGAGCTGGCGGTCGGCCAGGAGCGTTTCGTTCTCGGCGAGCTCCAGCGCGCGGCTGTACGAGCCGTCGGCCATGCGGGCGAGCATGCCCGCTCGGTCGCTGGCGAGGCCGTCGCGGGTGGTGAGGGCGCGCTCGATGGCCTCAGCCGGGAGCGGGTCGAAGCGGAGGCGCTGGCAGCGCGAGAGGATGGTGGGCAGCATGCGGTCCAGGCGGTTCGTCGTGAGCACGAAGACCGTCTGCGGCCCCGGCTCCTCCAGCAGCTTGAGGAACGCGTTGGCGGCCTCGGTGCGCAGCAGGTGGGCATCGGTGAGCAGCGCGATCTTGTACCGCCCCTCCACGGGCTTGAAGCTCATGGTGCGCCGTAGCGCCTCGTTCACCCGTGCCACCGAGTAAAACGCCTGCTTGTTCGACGTCTTCGATGGGTCGGTGAGCGACGGCCGCCGCACAAAGTCGACCGCCGCGTACGGATGCTCGGCTAGGCGCTGCACGCGCGCCGTGAGGTCGTCCAGGCTGGCGTCTTTGGGGGCTGGGAAGAGGACGTGGAGGTCGGGGTGAATAAGGCGCTCGACTTTGCTGCAGGCCTGGCAGCGCCCGCACGGCGCGGCGGACGGCTCCAGGCACAGCAAGGTCTGCGCCAGCGCCAGCCCGGCGGCCCGCTTCCCTGTGCCATCGGGGCCGTGGAAAAGGTAGGCATGCGCCACGCGGTTGCGCGCCACGGTCTGCTGCAGCGTGTCTTTTACGCGGTCCTGCCCGAGTACGGCATCCCAGCCCATCGCGAGGTCGTGTGGTGTGTGCTTCTGTCGTGGATGCGAAGGTAAGAAATCAGAAGCGGTACAGGGAGCCCACGGCTTAGGATGGTGCGCGCCTCCCCCCGCCCTCTGTGAAGAAGCATCACAGCCAGGAGCCTGCGTTTGGTGGCGTGTGCGCCGATGCGTATTTTAGCGCCCCTTTTCGGTGCGGCGCGGTAGCTCAGCTGGTTAGAGCGTCGGATTCATAACCCGGAGGTCGAGAGTTCAAGTCTCTCCCGCGCCACCCTGCAACGCCTGCGTTCCGCCCGGAGCGTGGGCGTTTTTCGTTGGGAGCAGTGCGGCTTCGCGCCCAACGCCCGCTGCCGCGCCACGCCTGGGCGAAAAGATATTGTGATTTCGACCGAAAGGACGCCCCCCGCCGTACGTCCATCTTGCGCAACCCTGCACAAGCATGCGCAAACCTGTATACTCGATAGCGTCATGGCACAGGCCGTGACCCTTCCTGTTTTCCGATTTTCCGATACACCCCCCTCAAGGATAAACATCATGAAACGTTCGTTTACGCCCCTTCTCCTTATCGCGGGCCTGCTGCTGATGGCAGGCTGTGCGGGTTCCAAAGCCGTCTCCGCCGACACCATCGTAGGCACGTGGGACTATAGCATCGAAGGCCCCGGTAGCCCCTCCACAGGTACCTTCACCATTGAACAGTCGGGCGAGGAACTCGTCGGCGAGATCACTGGCGAAGCGCTCAACGGCGACATCGCACTCAGCGACATCGTCTTCGAAGACAAAACGGTGTCGTTCAGGTTCGACAGCGGCCGCCTGGGCGAGATCGCCGTCCGAGGCACCGTGGATGGTAGCACCCTCAGCGGCAGCATCGACGCCGTCGGGTACGAAGGCCTGCCCCTGGTAGCGACCAAGCAGATGGGCAACTAAGTCCGCGCCGCACACCCGCCCGAGGCCGGGCGGCTTGTGCAATCTGCGTACGACGCAGTGCCCCGGTATACACGCTGCAGCGCGCGTGGTACTCAGCCGAAGTCAGCAAGGCTTCCGCCGGGTGCCACGCGCGTTTGCGTTGGGACTGGTCGTGGTTCCCTCACGGCGCCGCCAGCTCGGCGCGCAGCGTTTGCGCGGACTCGTACTGCTCGCCCGACGCTACGCCTAGACTGTCGAGGACAGTGGTGAGACGGTCAAGGGCATAGCGGGCACTGTCCATCTCGGCTAAGTCGCGGTACAGCCGTGTGCGCACGAGCAAGCCGTTCGTATGCTCTAGCCCCGTGGGCACGCGGGCACTCATGGCTTGCGTATCCTGCATGACCAGGCGCGCCTCCTCCAAGCGTTCCGAGCGTCGCAGGATCTCGGCCAGGGTGTGGCGGGTGTTCATGCGCTTCCGGTGCGGCTCGGTGAAGAGCGCGTCGAATTGAGTGGCGGCATCTCGCGCCAGCGGCTCCGCGTCGGCAAGACGGCCCACCTTCACGTACGCGCCCGCTAGGTTGATGGTGAAGTCGGCTAAGTATTGGTCAGGTGGCGAGAAAGCGTTCCGCGCACGCGCCACGATACTTTCCAGCTGATCGATGGCCAGCTCGTAGTTTTCCTGTGCGAGATACGTGAGGGCAAGGTTGTTTTCGACGGCGAATGTATCAGGATGTTTATCGCCGCGGGTCTGCCTGATGTATGGTGTAGCCTCCTTGAACAGTGCTTCGGCGGCGTCTAAGTCTCCCAGCTCTCGCTTCAGGCCGGCCACGCTATTCAGCACGGCGCCCAAAGCTGGGGGAACGACGGGTTTGATGACCCTGAGGTCCCCCAGGGCCGTATTCCAGAGTGTGTCTGCGGCGATGAGGTTGCCACTCCTGCGCTGGTTGGTGGCCCAGGCGTGATAGATGCCTGCCCGGTTCATCCTCGGGAGGTCGCCGTAGAGCTGCGTGTTGATGTACGCCAGTTCGCGAAATATAGTGTCGGCTTTCTGGTAGCGGCCAGTTCTGGAGAGGAAGCTGGCAAAGTTGTTTGCGATCATCATCTGTGGCGTACTCACGCGACCATGTGCGGCCTCGCCGTAGTACATGGCTTGGTCGAAAGCAGCCTCCGCATCGGCGAACTGATTCTGTGCCATGTACTTTTCCGCCAAGAACTGGTGCAGGTCGGCGAGGTTGTTCTGCCCAGCAGGCGTTCCCGCTCTTTCGGCAAGCGCGGCTGACACCGTGAGCAGCGAATCGGCGCGGGCTACCTCGAACTGATCCAGTGCTACCTGGGCCATGCCAAGGAGCACCGTCAACGCTTCGTCAGGAGAAGCGGCGAGTGGTTCGAGTAAGGCGAGAGCCGCCTGATACATAGAGTCGGCGTCAGCTAGAGCGCCCACTTGCCGCATGGTCCAGCCTCGATGCGTCAACGCCTGCGCGCGCGGGATGCGGGCTTCGGGATCAAGCGCAAGCAGGCCATCGGCGACCTGGAGGATGGAGTCGGCTTCCTCGTACAGGGAGAGATTCGCGTAGACGCGCCCGATGCGCGAGAGCAGGCGGCCCCGGATGGTGGGCTGATCAGGCAGTTCCTCTTCCAAACGAGCCGGGGCGTCGTCTAGCACCTGGCGGACGGTGACGGTCTCGCCCTCTGTGCGTCCGGTGTCGGCCTGCTGGAAGAGGTCCACCAACAGGTTCGTGACCGTCTCGCTGGCCAGGGCCTCGCTGCGGGCGCGGTCTCGCTCGGTGACGGCGCGTTGCGCTTGCACAGCCGAGAAGATCCCCGCACCCGTGAGCAGCACAAGCATGACGGCGGCGGCGGCGACCCCAGCCCGGTTACGCCGAACGAACCGCTCCACCCGATAGCCTACCGACGCCGGGCGCGCCTCTACGGGCAGTCCGGACTGGTAGCGTCTCAGGTCTTCGGCGAGCTGCGCGGCCGAGCCGTAGCGGCGGTCAGCCTCCTTGCGCAGCGCCATCAGCACGATCGTATCGAGGTCGCCTCGGATGTTGCGCTGGAGCCTGTCGAGGCTGGTAGAGCGGGCGGCGGCCACCGTCGCAGTCTCGACGTCAGCCACTTCCGTCGTGGTGTGGACAGCCGTGGAGGGACGCGTGGGCTGCTCTTGCAGGATGGCTTGCTCCAGCGCGTGCCGCGCGCGCTCTTGTAGCCGGAACGGCCGCGTGCCAATCAGCAGCTCGTACAGCAGGATGCCGAGCTGGTAGACGTCGGTGGCCGTGGTGATGGCCTCACCCTTGATCTGCTCGGGCGCGGCGTACTCGGGGGTCATCACACGCATCCCCGTCTGCGTCCGCACCGCATCGGCTGCAGGCTCCTCGGCGACGAGCTTGGCGATGCCGAAGTCGAGCAGCTTCACCTGGCCCTCGGCCGTGACCAGGATGTTGCTGGGCTTGAGGTCGCGGTGAATGACGAGGTTCTGGTGGGCGTACTGCACAGCATCGCACACCGTTTGAAACAGCTCCAGCCGCTGAGCGATGGTGAGTCGCTGGGCGTCGGCGTAAGCGGTGATCGGCTGTCCCTCCACGTACTCCATCACGAAGTAGGGCAGGCCGTCGTCGGTAGAGCCGCCGTCGATCAGGTGGGCGATGTTGGGATGCTGGAGGCTGGCCAGGATCTGCCGCTCGTAATGAAAGCGCTGCAGCACGTCGTCAGTGTCCAGCCCGCGCCGCAGCACCTTGATGGCCACGGTCTGCTCGTAGTCGCCCGTGTCGCGGTGGGCGCGGTAGACGGCCCCCATGCCGCCGCGCGCGATGAGGGCGTCGATGCGGTAGGGGCCCAGCGCCTCCGGCAGTGGTGGCGTAGCCGCTAGGCGCAGGCCGGGCTGCGTAGCGTTGAGGAGATCGGCGGGCGTGTCGTCGGCAGCGAGGAGGGCGACGAGTTCCGCCCGCATGCCGTCGTCGATGTCAGCGGCGTTGAGGCGCGCATCGCGCTCGGCAGGGGGAAGGTCAGCGAGTTCGTCGAAGAGGGCGCGGAGGGTGGACCAGCGATCGGAGTTCATGGCGGTAGGAGTACAATGGGAGAAGGCGACGGCCGGGAGGGCATGCTGCCCATCAGACCGAAAAAGACCGCTGAACGGGCCATTGATGCAGTCACCTGAGAGCGGGCGCGGGGTGTTGCGCTATGCGCCTGCACAAGCATACGGCTCCGCTCGGTTTAAATCGAGCATCGGCGCTGTTAGATCACGGGTTCAAGAGGGGCGTCTACGCGAATGTGGGTACCGTTTTCGATGTCTAGCGTGAAGCACCCGCCGAGCTCTTCGGCGCGATGGCGCATGTTCGCCAGGCCGTGGCCGCATCCGTTGCGTGGGCGTGTGCCTGTGGGATCGCCGCAAAAGGTGCCGTCGTCCGCGATGATGAGGGTGAGCGCGCCATCGGATACCGCCAGCCGGACCGCGAAGTGCTGGGCGCTCGCGTACTTGAGCGTGTTGTGCGCAGCCTCCTGCACGATCCGAAACAGGTTCAGCGCTTGGATGGGCGAGAGCGTGGCCGCCCCCTCCACCGAGACGGCGTTGGCGGGCGGGCACGGGTAGAAGCTCGCCTGCCTGCGGAGAAACTTGCGGGTCTTGTTGGCGAAGGCGTCGAGCGTGAGCGGGCCATCGTGCAGCGTCCAGATGGTTTCGCGGAGCTGCGCCATCGTCTGGCGTGCTTCCTCATCGAGCGTGGTGGCGTAGTGACGCACCGCTTCATGCTTCTGGCTGCGGGCGTTGAGGCCGATGAGCTCGAGGCCGGAGATGAGCGATGAGAGCTGCGCGCCTACGTGGTCGTGCAGGTCGCGCGAGATCCGGGTGCGTTCGTGCTGCAGCTTGCGCTGCACTTCCAGCTGCCGCATTCGCGCACGCGCCTTGCGCTCGGAGACGTACTGGATGACGACGACCACGCTCATCATCAGCATCATTGCGGCCACCGCTCTGAACCAACTGCTCCGCCAGAAGGGCGGCACGACGTCCAGCGTGAACGCCGCCGCCTGCTCCGACACGACGCCGTCGGCGTTGATGGCCCGTACCTCGAAGCGGTGTGCGCCATCGGGCACATCCAGCAGGGTCACCGTGCGGTTTGCCGTCGGCGCCGACCACGGCGTCTGCTCCGTGTCGTACCAGCGGTACTGGACGCGAGCAGCTTCGGGGGCGCGGAAGGTGAGTGCGGCGAAGGATACGGTGACGTCGTTGTGCATGTGCGAAATGGCCAGCGTTGTATCCTGACGGAGTGGGTGTACGGCACCCCCCGCCTCCAACTGGTGGAGCGCCACGCGAGGCGGGACGGCGCAGGGGTCGAGCTGCCCCAAGTCGGCGTGGACCATGCCGCTGGACGTAGCCAAGTGCAGCGTTTGCGTGGCTTCGGCGTAGGCCGCGTCGTGGATCATGGCTTCGGCGTCGGGCAGCAGAGGGAACGAGCCGTAGCTGTGGAGGCTGTCGGCGGTAGCGCGGTAGAGCAGGCGGGTGGCCACCACCCAGACGCCCGCCTCGGCATCGGCCGCGTCCACGGGGAAGAGCCCGACGAGGCGTTCGTTGTGCAGCCGCCCCTCGGCGTCGGAGACGCGCATCTGCTCGCCATCCCAGCGGGCCACGCCGCGGTCAGTGCCCAGCCACACGGCGCTGTCGGCCGTTTCAGTCAGCGAGAAGACCGCATCGGACGGCAAGCCGTTGGCACTGGTGATGTGCGTCCAAGCGTTCTGGTTGTAGGCAAAGGCGCCGTGACTGCGTGTGAGCATCCACATGCGGTTCTCTGTGCGTACTAGACGCTCGATCATGTTGGTGGGCAGCCCATCAGCCGTGGTGAGGGTATCTACCAGGATGCCGTCCGCGAAGCGCATGACGCCGTCGCCATACGTAGAAGCCCACAGCGTGTCCGCGTGGTCAAAGCGTACGTCTGAGTAGACGGCCGAGCTGTGGCCAATCTTAGGCTCCTCCTTGTCTAGCCAGATGTGGTCGTCATAGAACAAGCGTCCGCTTACAGCCCACGCCCACATCCCCCCACTGTCTTGGGCAGGTGCAGTGAAGAGCATGTTGTAGCTCCTCCCTTGTTGTACCCCCTCTCTGTCTGTCTGCCGGGCGAGCACGTTGCGCGAGATTGCTGAAAGCTGACCTGAATCGTGCAGGCGTACACGCGACACGGGCGCCAGGTCAGGTAGTACTGGGTGCAGGTGCTCCCCCACTACGCGCTGCACCCCTCCGCCGTGGAGCCCCATCCAGATCTGCCCCTCATAATCAATCATCACGTCCCGCAGGTAGGTAGACCCGACCGATATCGTGGCTGCTTGTGAGGGGTGCCGCGTGTCATAACGCATCAGCCTGTTGCGCGAGCCGATGATCAAGTCGTCTCCCAACTGTAAAGCTGCCACCGTGAGGGCCCCACCGCGCGCCACCGTGAGCGAGTCCAGCGTCATGGATGACGGCGAGATGCGTGCATCGTATATGACAGCGGCCCGCTCCTCTGCCGCCGACATGTACTCGGCAGACTGGTATACAAACCACCACTGGTCGGCCTCGCGATGCACAAGCCCGATGCTATTCACAGGGCCAAACTCGATGCCCTCGGGCCAGGGCTGCCGGAAGACCTGGACGGTGTCGGCACTGGGCGCGAGCCACGTGAGCCCGGCAGGCTCGGGGTGTAGGATCGCCCCGTCGGGGTGGGGGACGAACGAGGTGCCGTGCAAGCCAGAGGGGATGCCCTCCACGAGTTGCGTGGTCGTGCCCTGCTCCCACATGTAGGTGCTGCCGCCTTGCGCAAAGTAAACGCGGCCGTGCGCATCGGTGCCGAGACGGGAAACGGTGGACGGGCTGTCGGCGACGTGGTGGAAGCGGGTGCCGTCGAACCACGCCGCGCCGCCCTCGAACGTGCCCACCCAGATGCGCCCGTTGGCATCTTGCGCGATGTCGTAGACGAGGTTGGCGCCGAGGCCGTCGCTGGTGGTGAAGGTGGTCCACTGGTGCCCGTCGTAGCGCACCACGCCGCTATCCGTACCGAGCCACATGAAGCCCTCCCGGTCCTGGAAGACCGCGAACACGTAGTCGGAGGCGAGGCCGTCGGCGCGGGTGTACGACCGCGTGGTGAGGGGCTGGGCCATCACCGGAAGCACACTCAAGCCTCCGACCAGCAGGATGAAGTAGGCCCGGAGACGCATCCGGCGTGCCCTGGTAGGTGGGGAGATGGCAAGCTGGAAGAGCACTCCAAACCTACCGCTTCGCCGCGCTATGCGCAAGCGGAGCAGATGATGCAGGCAGCGCGTATCTTTAGCTCCACAAGACGAACCCGTGTGATCTCCGATGAAGACGCTGCTGTTCCTGCTGGCGATGGGCCTGACGGCCGCCCCGGCGTATGCGCAAACCTACTACGTGTACGCGACCGCCGAGTCGGAAGACGAGGTCGCACTGATCGCCTTCGATGGCACGGAGGCCACCGTGGCGGAGACGATTGTGGTGGGCAGCTGGCCCGCCGAGATCGAGGGCGCACACGGGCTGACCGTAGGCCTAGACGGCGAGCACTGGTACCTGACGCTGGCGCACGGCACGCCCTTCGGCACGCTCTACAAATATGCCACGGCCACCAACGAGATCGTCGGCGAAGTCGAGCTCGGGCTGTTCCCGGCCACGATGTCGATCTCGCCCGCCACGGGCCTGCTCTACGCGGTCAACTTCAACCTGCACGGCAAGATGGAGCCGAGCACCGTCTCGGTGGTGGAGCCGACGACGATGACCGAGATTGCGCAGATCGAGACGGGCATGATGCCACACGGGTCGCGCGTCTCGCCTGACGGCACGAAGCACTACTCGGCCGCCATGATGTCCGGCACGCTGTACGAGATCGACGCGCAGACGCTGGAGGTGGCGCGCACGCTGTTTACGGGCGAGGGCGAGCCGCCCGCCATGATGCACGGCGGCATGGAGGGCATGAGTGGCATGGACCACAGCCAGATGGAGGGCCAGGTGGACCACAGCGCCATGAATCACGGCAGCATGGCCTCGATGGGCAACAGCGAGCATCCCGCGCCCAAACCGACGTGGGTCGATCCGCACCCGAGCCAGCCGCTCGTCTACGTAGCCAACAACGGCGCTGACCAGATCGCCGAGGTGAGCACAGAGACGTGGGAAGTCACGCGCCGCTTTGCCACGGCCAAGGGGCCGTACAACCTCGCCGTCACGCCCGACGGCACGCGGATGGTCGTCACGCACAAGGGCGCAGCCTCCATCGGCATCTGGGACCTCGAAACCGGGACCGAGCTGGCGCAGCTGCCGACCACGCGCACCGTCACGCACGGCGTGGTCATCTCGCCCGACAACCGCTACGCCTTCGTCACCTCCGAGGGCGTAGGCGCCGAGCCCGGCGCGATCGATGTGTACGACATCGCGGCGCTGCAGCATGTAGATGTCGTCGAAATCGGCAAGCAGGCGGGCGGCATCGCGTTCTGGAAAATCGCGGAGTGACCACCTCCACCAGCGTGACGAATCCATCACCCTCGAAATCTTGTGCTCATGAGAAAGATTGGCGATGCCATCAAGGCTACCCTCGCTCAGTTTCTCTTGATCGTGTTCAGCGTGGTGCTGGGACTGTACTTGAGTGGCATCATCGAGGAGCGGAAGAAGGCACAAGAATCAGCTGCCCTGCTCTCCGTGATCGAAGCAGAGGTTGCGGAGAACATAAGCCTGTTCGAGTATTGGGCACCCTATCACCGAGAAGTAGCGCAAAATCTAGATAGTCTTTCAAGGAATGCGGCTTTCGTGGAGCGGTTCGTAAGCGACCGGACGATCCTCCTCCCCACCCTATTTACCAGAGGCACGTTCATGGGCCGGACGCCAGCGAGCGACGCGTGGGACATTGCCAAATCGCACCCCTTAACGGTGAACATCGACTACGACAAGCTGATTGCGCTATCCAGGGTCTACAACCAGCAGGAGGTAACGTTAGAGCCCATGTTTGAGGCGTTCAACATGTATAGATCGACTACCGTGAATGCCGAGGGCGAGGCAGCGGCAAACCTGAAGCTGATGGCGGAGCACCTGCGGGAACTGGTGGCTCTTGAGGACCAGTTAATGTACTATTACGCTCAGGCCGATACGACGCTTGGCTTGCAGAAGTACAGATAGCGTCGACAATTAACACAGTAGAAGTTGGGAGAAGGTAGCCGTGATGAAGAGAAGTACCATTTGTGCGTGGTTGACGTTGAGCGTCGCGCTTTGCATTGCTATGCCTGCCCTAGCGCAGACGAACCCGCTGTGGATTCCGCCCACGCTGGAGGGCCCGACGTACGAACTGACGATGCATCGCACGCAGCATGCCTTCTTCGACGGTGAGTTGTCTGATACGTACAGCTTCAACGAGACCTACCTCGGCCCCACGCTGATCTGGACGAAGGGCGAGCAGATCCAGCTCAACGTAGACAACCAGCTCGGCGAACCGACGACGGTGCACTGGCACGGCGCGCACGTAGCGCCCGAGAACGACGGCGGCCCGCACACCGTCATCGCCGACGGCACGACGTGGCAGCCCAGCTTCGAAGTACTCGACCAGGCGACGACGCTGTGGTACCACCCGCACCTGCATCATCACACCAACGAGCACATCTACCGTGGGCTGGCGGGCATGATCATCGTCCGTGACGAGGCCGAGGCGGCCCTGCCACTGCCCCGCATCTACGGCGTAGACGACATCCCGGTGATGCTGCAGGATCGCTGGTTTCGCAATGACCGGAGCCTCCGCTTCAGCACGAGCAACGAGGAGGGCGCATCGGGCAACCTGATGGTGGTCAACGGCGTCATCGAGCCGTTCGTGCAGGTGCCTGCGCAGGTCGTCCGGCTGCGCGTCGTCAACGCGTCGGGGGCGCGCGTGTACAACCTGGGCTTCGAAGACGGCCGCTCCTTCTTTCAGATCGGCACCGACGGGGGGCTGTTGGAGGCGCCCGTAGCGCTAGACCGCCTGCCGTTGGCGCCGGGCGAGCGTGCCGAAATCCTGATCGACGCCTTGGATCTGCAAGATCAGCGCATCGACCTGATGAGCTTCTCGTCGGAGCTGACGCGGAGCGAACCGGGCAGTTCGCCGGGCAACATCCTCAACAACCCGCTCGATGGCGGCGACTTCCACGTGCTCACGCTGGAAGTGACGGCGCCCACCGTAGACGGCATCCGTGCCATTCCCGGCGCACTGCTGCCGCTCGCCTTCATCGACGAGGCGGAGGCGACACGCACGCGGACGTTCACGCTCGACGTAGGGCACACCATCAACGGCCGCCTGATGGACCTCAACTTCATCAACGAGCGCATCGTGCTGGGCACGACGGAGATCTGGGAGATCCGCAACGCGTCGTTCCTGCCGCATCCGTTCCACATTCACGACATCCAGTTCTATATCCTGGATCGCGATGGCCAGCCACCGCCAGCCAACGAGCGCGGCCGCAAGGACGTGGTGATGGTCTATCCGGGCGAGACCGTGCGCTTCATCGGCACCTTCGCCACCCACGCCGACAACAACATCCCGTACATGTACCACTGCCACTTCCTCGGGCACGAGGACCTCGGCATGATGGGCCAGTTCCTGGTCTACAACCCCGCCGTGGCCAACGAAGACGCGCCAGAGACGCCGGAGCACCTCCACCTCTTCCAGAACTACCCCAACCCCGTCGCTGAGACGACGACGATCCTGTTCGAGCTGCCCGAGCCCGAAACGGTGCGGCTGGTGGTCTACGATGTGCAGGGCAAAGCCGTCGAGACCGTCTACGAAGGGATGTTGCCCGCGGGCCAGCACCAATATCCGTGGGATGCGCGGCCGTACCCGAGCGGCACCTACTTCTACCGCCTCCACACGTCGCAGCGCGCCCCGGCGGGCATCATGACCGTGCTACGCTGAGCCCTGCGCTGAACCCTCCAGCGTCTCAGTGATCTGGTAGATGGACGTGCGCTCCATCTGCGGGCGGATGATGAGTTCGCCGAGCAACCCCGTGGTGAACATCTGCACGCCCACCATGATGAGCAGTACGCCCAGGAGCAGCAGCGGGCGGTCGCCGATGGGTTTGCCGAAGAAGACTTTCTCGATGGAGATCCACAGGCTGATGACGAAGCCGCCCGCGAACGCCAGCGTGCCGAGGCCGCCGAAAAACTGCATCGGCCGCGCCGTGAAGCGCATCAGGAACGCCAGCGTGAACAGGTCGAGCACGCCGCGCATGCGCAGCAGCCCGAACTTGGAGCGTCCGTACTTGCGCGCATGGTGCTGCACGGGCTTCTCGGCGATGCGGCTGAACCCTTCCCACTTGGCTAGGAGCGGCGTGTAGCGGTGCAGCTCGCCGTACAGCTTGATGCTCTTCACTACCGGCTTGCGGTACAGCTTGAGGCCGGAGTTGAAGTCGTGCAGCTTGATGCCGGAGACCAGCCTCGTCAGCCCGTTGAAGAAGCGGCTGGGGATGGTCTTGCTGAGCGGGTCGTTGCGCTTCGCCTTCCAGCCGACGACGAGGTCATAGCCCTTCTCGATGTGCTCGATCAGCGCTGGGATCTCGTTGGGGTCGTCCTGGAGGTCGGCGTCCATTGTGAGCACGTATCGCCCCTGCGCCCGCTCAAACCCCACCGCCATCGCCGCCGACTTGCCGTAGTTGCGCTGGAACCGCACCGCGTGAAAGCGCGGGTCGGCATCGTGGAGCTGCTGCATCACGTGCCACGTCGCATCCTGCGAGCCGTCGTCGATAAACCACACCTCGAAGCTCAGCTCCGCGCCCTCGCACACCGAGCGGATCTGCGCCGCCAACTCGGGAAGCGAGTCGGCTTCGTCCAGGGCAGGGATAACGATGCTGAGGTCGAGCAAAGCAGGAGTTCGAGGTTCGCGGCGGGGACGCGCCGTGCGCTTTCGGGGTTAGTCGATCTGCGCCGGGAAGTCCGGCAGCATCGCCGACGTCGTGCGCGGTCCCGTGTGGTCGTGAAACGTCAGCCGACCGTCGGTGGCACAGATCCACACTTCTTTCGCACCCTTGGCGAGATAGGCCACAGTTTTTTCTCGCATCTCGACGTCGGTTGTACGCGGTAAGCGCACTTCGACACAGAGCTCAGGAGCACGCTGAAATGGATCTTCGTCGCCATGTCCAGCCATGAACGCTTCGGAGGCCCACGCGCCGTCGGTCACCGATACGCCACGAGCGGTGGCGACCGAGCACTGCGCAAACGTTGTGTGCCCTGCGTGCTCACGCAGCAAGCCGATGAGCCGCGTCTGACGCATCCGCCTCTGGTTTGAGGTCGGCGTCATCACGATCTGCCCCCACGCGTTGAGTTCGATCTTGCACGGGAGGTCTTGCAGGGACGGGTGGTCGAGCACGTCTTGCCACGTCATGGCGGTCACACGTCGATGGTGGCGTACTTGGCGTTGCGCTCGATGAACTTGCGCCGTGGCTCCACGGCATCGCCCATGAGGGTGCTGAAGATGCGGTCCACGGCGGCGGCGTCTTCGATGGTGACCTGCTGTAGAATACGGTGGTCGGGGTCCATCGTGGTTTCCCAGAGCTGCTCGGGGTTCATCTCGCCGAGGCCTTTGTAGCGCTGCACGTGTACCTTCTGGCGGCCCTCGCCAAACTCGGCCATCACTTCTTGCAGGCGGGCGTCGTTCCAGACGTACTGCTCGTTCTTGCCGCGCTTCACCTTGTAGAGCGGTGGCTGCGCGATGTAGAGGTAGCCGTGTTCGAAGAGGGGCTTCATCTGGCGGTAGAAGAACGTGAGCAGCAGCGTGCGGATGTGCGCGCCGTCCACGTCGGCATCGGTCATGATGATGATCTTGTGATAGCGCAGCCGCGTGAAGTCCATCTCGTCTTCGTTGATCGTCAGCCCCACGCCCAGCGCCGTCACCATGTTTTTGATCTCCTCGTTTTCGAGGATGCGATCCAGGCGGGCCTTCTCCACGTTGAGGATCTTACCACGCAGCGGCAGGATGGCCTGGAAGTGACGATCGCGTGCTTGCTTGGCCGAGCCACCGGCCGAGTCGCCCTCCACGAGGTAGAGTTCACTCTCCTCCGGCTTCTTCGACGAGCAGTCGGCGAGTTTGCCGGGGAGGCCGCCCGCGGTGAACGCGTTCTTACGCTGGACCAGTTCGCGGGCTTTGCGCGCCGCGTCGCGGGCCTGCGCGGCCAGGATCACCTTGTTGACGATCTTCTTCAACTCCTTTGGGTGATCCTCCAGCCACTCCGACAGCTTCGCCGATACGAGGCTTTCCACAGCGCCTTGGACGTCGCTGTTACCGAGCTTAGTCTTTGTCTGACCCTCGAACTGCGGCTCCGCCACCTTCACCGAGAGCACCACGGTCAGGCCCTCGCGGAAGTCATCGCCCGAGAGGTTGCCCTTGTAGTTCTTGAGCAGGTTGTTTTTGTCGGCGTAGCCCTTGAGCGTGCGCGTGAGGGCGCGGCGGAAGCCGGAGACGTGCGTGCCGCCCTCGTGCGTGTTGATGTTGTTGACGAACGAGAGGACGTTCTCGGTGTAGCTGTTGTTGTAGCGCATCGCCAGCTCCACGGGCACGTCGGCGTCCTCGTCGGCGATGTAGATGACGTCCTCGTGGATGGCCGTGCGCGCCTCGTCGAGGTAGGCCACGAATTCCTTGATGCCGCCTTCGTAGTGGTACTCCTCGCGGCGCAGCGCGTCGTCGTCTTCGCGCTGGTCTTCGAGGGCGATGAACACGTTGCGGTTGAGGTAGGCCAGCTCACGCAGACGATCCGAGAGCGTGTCGAAGCGGTACTCCAGCGCGGTGAAGATGGTGGCATCGGGCCAGAAGCTGACCGTGGTGCCCGTGGTTTCGCCGTCGTCCATCGGGCGCACCTGGTGTACGTCGGCTTGCGGCACGCCGCGCTCGTACACTTGCTCCCACACGAAGCCGTCGCGCTTGACCGTGGCTACGAGTTTGGTCGCCAGCGCGTTCACGCACGAGACGCCCACGCCGTGGAGGCCGCCGGAGACCTTGTACGTGTCCTTGTCGAACTTCCCGCCCGCGTGCAGCACTTTCATCACCACTTCGAGTGCCGAGCGTCCTTCGGTGGGATGGAGGCCAACAGGGATGCCGCGTCCGTTGTCGGTCACCGTGATCGAGTTGTCCTCGTTGATGATGACCTCGATGGTGTCGCAGTAGCCCGCCAGCGCCTCGTCGATGGAGTTGTCTACGACCTCGTAGACGAGGTGGTGCAAACCGCGGACGCCCACGTCGCCGATGTACATGGCGGGGCGCTTGCGGACGGCCTCTAAGCCCTCCAAAATCTGGATGTTGCCAGCGCTGTAATTCTTGGCCTGACCGTTCTGTGGGACCAGCGTTTCGCTCATAGAAACCCGTTGAAAATAGGGTGGTGGACATAGCTGATCTGGTACGTCTGGGCACCGCCTTAGTTCGTCAGTCACACGTCCCACTCCATACCCGAACGTCGCTCAGGGTACGCAGGAATACCCTGGGATTCCTGGAATCGTTACAAAGAGGGATTAGTCAATTGTGTTTACTGGATTTGTAGTACGTGAAAACCCAGGAGGTCTCTCGTGAGAAGTACACTTCTTTGCGTCTTTGTTCTCGCTGCTGGCTTGGCTGGCTGCACCGAATCCCCGCTCGCCATCGACCCGGAGGACATGGTGAGCCCGAGCGCAACGCCCGAGGCGTTGATCGATGCCGCCGTCTTGTCGGTTTCGGCAAGCGGTCAAGCCTTGGCGCCACAGTCGCTCTCCATGCAGCTCTTCGTCCAGCCCGACTCGATCTACCGCCGGTTCGTCAATGGGCCGCGCCTGGACTACCTGCACCCCGGCGAGACGTTCAAGTGGGAGGCCTCTCTGCCTAATCAGGGCTCGGTCAGCATGTTTGTGGACGGCCTCATTCCCAGGGTAACCCGCTACACCGAGAACGGCTCGAAGAGCTTTGTGCAATTTGGATCGCGCTTCGACATGCGGTACGCATCCAGTGTGTGCCGCACCTGGCAGTATTCGAGCCCAAGAGATCCCATAACCGACGTGAGCGATCCTGGCACGATGCAGATCACCTACTCTGATGTCGCACGCATCACTGGTACGTTCTCGGCTAAGCTGCGCCTGATCGAAGTGTCATTCTTCGGCGACACATCCGAAATATGCCCCAATGGTATCGATTCAACGCGGCCAAACCTCGAAGAAATCACGGTCAGCGGCAGTTTTGACATCGAGCGCCCTGCTGAACTGCTGCTCAACCGAAAGCTGGACGACGGCCGAATCGTGCAAGAGACGTGGCAGGCACCCTAGTCCTCTGCCTCCACCCGTCCCCTCCTCTTCAACATCTACCCTTCTCCAACCATGAGATACAGCCCCCTCCTCTGCATACTCGCCCTGCTGTTTACAACCGGCTGCACAGACGATCTGCTCACCGCCACGCTGCAGGGTGGTCAGCATACCCCACCGGTCACGCAGGCCATAGAAGCTGCGGTTGACGGGGAGGCGCTCACTGTGCAAGAGATAAAGCTCGTCCTGAGTCAACAGCCCAACACCTACTACCAGCGGGTGAACGGCACCTTTCAGGCCTTGACCGATCCGGGCGAGGAGTTCATCTGGCAAGCACGGCTTGACGAGGAAAGCGCCTTCTTGGAAATGTACATCGAGGGATTGATTCCGCAAGTAGGGCGCTACGTGCACGGCTCGCGGGCCAACGCCGCGTTCGGGACCGTCTTCAGGCTGGATTACACGCCCAATCCCTGTGGAACGTGGACGTACAGCTCCGTGCACCCGCTCACCGTTCGCACAGACCCCAGCGCACTGAACGTCGAGGTGTCCGATGGGCAACGGATAACGGGTACGTTCTCAGCTACGCTCGAGCGACGCCAGATCAGCTTCTTCGTCCCTGGGGATACGTGCCCCAATGGCGTAGACGCCACACGCCCGAGCGAGGAGTTCGTGACGGTCACGGGCCAGTTCGACATCGATCGCCCCAATGAGCTGCCCATCATCCGCAAAGCGGAAGACGGCCGGAGCATCACCGAAACGTGGCGCGCGCCATAACCATCGGGCAACGCAACACACACCGAGGCGTACATGGGCATTCCCGCTCGTGTACGCCTGTTTCTTGCTCATGCCTGTTCCTTCGCCTGCCAACCTCGACCAGCTCCATGCAGCGGTGAGATGCTGGATGACGCCCACCGATGCAGCGCAGCAGGCTTTCGGCGCCCTGTTCACCGCGCACGAGGTCGCAGCCAACGCGCTCGTGTCTCTGCCCGGTACCATGCAGCACGAACTGGTATTCGTATGCGACGGTCTGCTCCGGTTCTATTACCCCGCTGCCGAGGGCAAACAGGCGAACAAAGCCTTCATCACGGCCAACACCTTCGCGGGGGCCTACGCCGCCTCGGCGCTGGGTACGCCCGTGCTCTACGGCGTGCAGGCCCTTGAACCCACGCGCTTGCTCGCTGCCGACTTTGCAGCGGTGCGCGCCCTCTACGACGCGCACCCCAGCCTGGACCGCTTCGGGCGGCGCCTGGCCGAGTGGATGCTGATGCGCAAGGAGGCGCGCAGCCGCAGCTTGCTGCAGCGCAATGCCACCGAGCGCTACCGCCAGTTCGTGGCTGACCACCCCGACCTCGTGCAGCGTGTGCCCCAGTACCACATCGCTTCCTACCTCGGCATCACCGAAGTCACCCTCTCGCGCCTACGCCGAGCGATGGCGACCTCCGCCGCCTGAGCCGATGATCTTCCGAACGCTCACGCTGGCCGATGGCGACGTGGTCCTGATGCGCCACCACGCGCCCGACGACGCGCCGAAACATTTCGACGCCGTGCGCGCCTCCCTCCCCGAACTCAAGCAGTGGATGCCGTGGTGCCACGCATCCTACGCACTAGCCGACAGTGAGGCTTGGATAGCCTCGCGCCCCGAAGCGCGTCAGAACGGCGAAGTGCTCGACTTCGTCCTCATCGACCCGCTAAACGATGTGCTCCTGGGCAGCTGTGGACTCAACAACTTCGACTACAGCGACATGCGCGCCAGCATGGGCTACTGGGTACGGTCAGATTATGCCGGACGAGGCTTAGCTACTGCCGCCGCCCGAGCTCTGGCCAGTATTGGCCTGGCGGAGTTGCACCTCAACCGCATTGAGATCCAGGTGGCCGTGGGCAACCGTGCGAGTCAGCGCGTGGCCGAGAAGATTGGGGCTACCCGTGAAGGCATCGCCCGCAATCGCATGCTGGTGGAGGGGCGCGTCCACGACGCGGTCATCTATTCGCTCATTCCCGGCGACCGCGACTACCCCCACCGGAGGGCCTCCCTCCAGGTCTAGCTGGACAGTGTAGGGTGATACGGGTAACACCACCGGGGAGTCTTCCCCACGGCATAGGTTAAAACGGCCACGCCACCGCCGATACGAGGGGTGTACTTCGTAACATTCGCCCTCCTTAATCACCACGCGGCAGGCAGCACCCGTACCTGCACACATATCAGTAGATTCTATGCTGACGTTCCTGAAGTGGCCCCAGGCCAGGACGTCGGAGGCCGCTGGGCCTTCGCACACGACATCTCCCGCCGAGCATGGCACCACCGCGCTCCGCAACCTGCAACACACACACGACGCCCTTTGGGCCGCCATCCACCGGGCGCAAGCCGTCATCGAGTTTGACCTGGACGGCACCATCCTGACGGCTAACGACAACTTCCTCGACACGTTGGGCTACCAACTGCAGGAGATCCAAGGTCAGCACCACCGCCTCTTTTGCGAGCCCAGCTACGCCCAGAGCGCCGAGTACCGCGCCTTCTGGCAGCAGCTACGCGCTGGCGAGTTCGCCTCGGGCGAGTTCAAGCGCCTCGCCAAAGGTGGCCGTGAGGTCTG
>JBCCMF010000045.1:0-21233 GCA_039026435.1 Bacteroidota bacterium | reverse complement strand
CGCGCCTCGGCGAGCTGGCCGTCTTCGTAGAGCATCGCCCCCAGACTGACTGCGGCCTCCACGTAACTGGAATCCGCTGCCAGGATTGACGCATAGCGCCGCCGCGCCTCGTCGCGCTCGCCGATGCCCAGCAGCAGCGATGCGATGGTGTGCTGAACGCCGAGGTTCTCAGGCCGCAGTAGCTGCACACGCATGAACGCCTGGATGGCCTCGGCCTCGCGCCCGGCCTCCAACAGCTGCTCGGCCACCTTCACCTGCGCCTCGGCGCTCGTGGGCTGCAGCGCCGCCGACTGCTGAGCGAGGCGCAGCTGGGTATCCTGCTGCTGCACCACCGAGGCTTGCCGGAGGAATTCGGCAGCGGGCTCGGTGTGGCCCAGCTGCTGGAGCGCTTGGCCGATGGTGAAGAGCGCCGTGTAATTCCACGGTTGGCGTTCTACGACAGGGTACAGCATGTTCGCCGCAGGCACCCAGCGCTCGGTCTTGAACAGCAGCACCCCCACCTGCGTGCGGTAGACGGGCTCATCGGGTTGCAAGCGGAGCGCATCGGTGGCATGCTGCAGGGCGGGCTCGAAGTCGCCGAGTTCTTCGAGCACGTCGGCGAGGCTGCTGTGGGCGGGCGCATACGTCGAGTCGGCCTGGAGGGCTTGCTCGCAGGCAGTGCGGGCCTCGTCCACTTCGTCCAGCTCCCAGTGCGCGTTGGCGGCGCCGAGCCAGGCCTCGGGCGTAGCGCCGGCCTCGACGGAGCGGGTGTAGAAGCCGAGCGCGTCCTCGAAGCGCTCTTGTTGGAAGGCGATGTCGCCCAGCACCATCCACCACTCGGCTGCCGTGGGATCCTGCGCCACGGCTTGCTCCAGTTGGTCGCGGGCCTTGTCGTACTCACCGAGGACGTAGGCGATGGTGCCGCGCTTGGCAGCAATAGCGGGGTGTCCTGGCGCCACCTCTTCGGCACGCTCCGTCCACGCCGTCGCGGCCTGCGCGTCTTGCACGCTGAGCGCCGAGTCGGCCGATTGTAGGAATGTCTCTGCTTGCGGTGGGAGCGTTCCGGGTGCCGCGCATCCGGCCAGGACGAGCATCGCCGCCACTACCTCCCATCGCCCCATTGCTAGGCCTGTCTTCACGTTTCGTTTTCGCCTCGTGCCTATGGTATCTTTCTTGCTCCACTCTCGAAGCAGCAATATACAACGTCAACCCGCTGTCATCTCTTATGTCCGATACGCTTACGTCGCCCATCCGCATGGTGGACCTGCACGGCCAGTACCTGGCCATCAAAGAAGAGGTCGATGCGGCGCTGTCTGAGGTCCTGACGCAGACATCGTTCATCAACGGGCCTGCCGTGCGCGCGTTCGAGTGCGACCTGGCGGGGTACCTCGATGGGCCGTACACGCTCGGCGTCGCCAACGGCACCGATGCCCTGCAGATTGCCATGATGGCGCTCGGCATCGGCCCGGGCGACGAGGTGATCACGACGGCGTTCACGTTCATCGCCACGGCCGAGGCGGCGGCGCTCCTCGGTGCCACGCCCGTCTTCGCCGACATCGAACCCGACACGTTTAACATCGACCCGGCGAAGATCGAAGCGCTCATCACGGAGCGGACGAAGGCGATTGTGCCCGTCCACCTGTTTGGGCAGCCTGCGGACCTAGACCCGATGCTGGCCCTCGGCAAGACGTATGGCATCCCGATCATCGAAGACACCGCGCAGGCGATTGGCGCGGAGTACAAGGGCTGCAAAGTTGGCTTCTTGGGCGACATCGGGACGCTGTCGTTCTTCCCGTCGAAGAACCTTGGCTGCTATGGCGATGGCGGCGCGGTGCTCACGCCGTCGGCAGCGTGGTTTGAGGCGATGAAGCTGGTGGCCAATCACGGCTCGAAGCGGAAATACTTCAACGAGGTGGTGGGCATCAACAGCCGGTTGGATGCGATGCAAGCGGCGATCCTTGGCGTGAAGCTCAAGTATCTGGATCAGTACATCGCCGCCCGGCGGGCTGCAGCGAATCGCTACGATGCCCTGCTCGGCGATGTTGAGGCGCTGGTCCTCCCCCACCGCGCGCCCGACCGCACGCACGTCTTCCACCAGTACACGCTGCGTGTGACCGACGGCCAGCGCGACGCGCTCTCGGCGCACCTCAAGACCGAGGGCATCCCGCATGCGATCTACTACCCGAAGGCGCTGCACCAGCTGCCCGTCTTCGCCGACGGCCCGGCGCAGGCCCGCTGGGACGATCTCACCGAAACGATCCGCGCCTCGGGCGAAGTCCTCTCGCTCCCGATGCACACCGAACTCGACGGAGGCCAGCAATCGCTGATCGCCGAGGTAATCCGCCGCTTCTTCGCGTGAGCAAACGTCAGGGCTGGAATTGGAGGCGACCTGCTGCCACGTCAGTGCGTCGCTGTGCCTCGCCCGTAGGCCAGCGGATGGTGACGGAATCGGCCGCGGCGGCGGGGAGCGCAAACAACAGCTCGGGCGAGCGGATGCTGAGGTAGCTGCCGCCCGTCTGGACGCGCTGCGTGAACACCTGACCGCCTGCGTGGACGTGAGCCAGCGCGTCGAGGGCGGGCGCGCCCGATGCGTTGCGGATGTCGAGGGTGAGCACGGGCGGCGGCGCGGCGTGGTCGTTGCGCCACAGGTAGGCGGGGCCGCCGCAGTCAACGAGTAATACGTCGAGATCGCCGTCGCGGTCGTGGTCGGCGGTGGCAGCGGCACGGGCGAGTAAGGGTTGGTCGAGCGGATCGCCCAACTCGGGGACGACATCGGTGAAGGTGCCCGCGCCATCGCTGAGGAAGAGGTGCGGGGGCTGGCGGAAAGTGATGCGGTCTTGGATACGGTCCACGGCAGGCTGGATGTGACCGTTGGCGACGAGCACGTCTTGGTGGCCGTCGAGGTTGGCGTCGAACACGACGAGCCCAAAGCCGAGCGTGCGCCGCGAGGGTCGCCCGATCTTGGAGGCGGCGGCGCGGTCAAGAAACAGCGTCGGCGCGGTCTGCCGGTACACGCCGACCATCTCGTTGGAGAAGTTCGCCACGAAAAGCGTCGGCTGCCCGGTGGTGTCGGTGACGCCGATCTCGATGCCCATGCCTGCCCGCGTCCGGCCGCGCTCGTCGTACGCCATCCCGCTGGCCACGCCGACGTCCTGAAAGCTGCCCGAGCCGTCGTTGAGGTACAGCTGGTCGGGCTCGCGGTCGTTGGCGACGAACAGGTCCGTCCAGCCGTCGCCGTTGACGTCCCACGTCGTCGCGCCGAGCGTCTTGCCGGGGTTGCCGCCAAAGCCTGCGGACTCCGTAGCATCCACGAACGTGCCGTCGCCGCGGTTGCGGTAGAAGCGGCTGGGCTCGGCGGTGTAGATCTCGGGCGTGCAATATGATTTCTCGGTGCCATCGAAGGTACACGCGATGTCCGTCTCGGGCGTCCAGTCCACGTACTTGCCGATGAACAGGTCGAGGTCGCCGTCGCGGTCCGCGTCGAACAGCTGCGCGGCGGTGCTCCACGAGTCGGCGCTGCTGACGATGCCTGCGGCTTGCCCCACCTCCGTGAATCTGTCGCCGTCGTTGCGCCAGAGCTGGTTGGTGCCCGTGGCGGTCAGGATGAGGTCGAGGTCGCCGTCGCCGTCGAGGTCGCCGGCGGCGAGGCCCATGCCGTAGGCCGAGGCGGCGTCCAAGCCCATCGCGGTGGTGACGTCGGCGAAGGTGCCGTCCTGCTGGTTGCGGTAGAGGCGAAGCGCGGGGCGCGTGTCGTTTTCGTCCCAGGTGCGGCCTTGCACGAGCACGACGTCGGCCCACCCGTCGCCGTCGTAGTCGAGGAAGCCCCCGCCGCCGCCCATCGTCTCGGGAAACCACCGCTTCCCCACCGCGCCCGTCTCATGGCGGAAGTCGGCCAGCCCTGCCTCTTCGGTTACATCGGTGAACGACCACGATGCTGTTGGCTCGGCATCAGGTTGCCCGTTGGGCGATCCGCAGGCCGTGAGCAGGAGGCAGACAATCCCAAGACACAGGCACCAAAATGACGGCTTTGGTACGACCGCGTTCAGCTCTGATTCAGGATGCAACACATACCCTTCCATTGTCATCCCGAGCGGAGGCCGCAGGCCAAAGTCGAGGGATCTCCCACGTTTCCGTTGTGCAAAACGCATAGGGAGGAGATCCCTCGGCTCCGCTCGGGATGACAAGCTGAAACGTAGCTGCATACCCCACCACCAAGCTCAGTCCAGCACTTTGACCTTGATGTCGCGGAAGTGGACGCGGCTGCCGGGGTCGTGCGCTTGCAGGGCAAACGTGCCGCTGCCAATGACGCGGGTGTCATCCACGCCGTCGCGGCTGCTGGGGTCGTCGGGCTCGGTGTAGTCGGTGCACGTCTCGCCATTCACTTTGACGATGATGCGCTTGCCCACGACGGTGACTTCCTGCGTGAACCACTCGTTGTCGGGCACGATTTGCTCGGTCACGTCGTCGACGGCGTAGAGGCTGCACGTTTTGCGCGGGTCGGCGTTGTAGGTGTTGTTGACCTGCACCTCGTAGCCATAGTCTGGCCAGCCTTCGTCCTGGAACCGCGTGTGGAAGTACATGCCCGCGTTCGAGTTGGGCATGGTCATGACCTCGGCGCTCCAGACGAAGTTGGTAAAGGCGTGGTCCTCCACCTCACCTATGTAGAAGAGGTGGCTGCGGTCGCCATGTGCCACGATCTCGCCATCGGCGAACGAGAAGGCGTCGGTGTTTTCACTGGCGGTCCAGTCGGCGTAGCTGGCTTCGGTGCCGTCAAAGAGCATCACCCACTCGGCGCTGGCGGGGATGACGGGCTCGGCGCCGGGGTCGCCTTGATCGACGGTGACGGGCTTGGGGCCACAGGCGACGAGCAGCGTGGCGACAGCGAGAAGAGTGAGGCGTGAGGCGTTGTGCATCGTGAGAATTCCGTACCAGAGTGATGGGTTGCCGCGCAGTGCAGCTATCTTGCCCGAAGATACGTGTTCTGCGTGAGGAATCCAGCCGCCTCTTGCGTGTCTGCTGGGATGCTCCCTACCGTTACAACACCGTTCGTTGAACCTTTCGCCGCCCGTTATGCGCCGTCTTTGTAGCGCCCTCCTCGTTCTCTTCCTGCCCCTGCTCGCCTTCGGCCAAGGCTCGCCCTTATGGCAGCAACGCGTCGCGTACGAGATGAACATCGAGGTGGACACCGAGCGCCACCAGATGCAGGGCATGCAGCAGTTGCGCTACACGAACAACTCGCCCGACACGCTGCGGCACGTCTACTACCACCTCTTCTTCAACGCCTTCCACCCGAACTCGATGATGGCGGAGCGTAACCGTCACCTGCCCGATCCCGACGGCCGCATCGTGCCGAAGATCTGGAACCACAGCCCCGAGGAGATCGGCTACCACAACGTGCAGTCGCTCACGCAGGATGGCACGGCCACGACCTACGAGGTCAACGATACGATCCTCAAGGTAAACCTCGCCCAACCCATCCTGCCGGGCCAGACGGCGACGTTCGACATGGTGTTCGACTCGCAGATCCCCAAGCAGACGCGCCGCAGCGGCCGCGACAGCGCCGAGGGCATCGACTACTCGATGAGCCAGTGGTACCCGAAGATGGCGGGCTACGACAGCCGCGGCTGGCACGCCGACCCGTACGTGGGGCGTGAGTTCATCGCCCCGTTTGGCACCTTCGATGTCAAGATCACCATCCCGGGCGAGTATGTCTTGGGCGGCACGGGCGTGGTGCAAAACGGCAACGAGGTCGGCTATGCCTATGGCGATGGCGCCCCCGACGACCCGGCCGCCGAGACGCTGACGTGGCACTTTGTGGCCGAAGACGTGCACGACTTCGCGTGGGTGGCCGACCGCGACTACGTCCACGAGACCTTTGAGAGCAACGGCGTCACCTATCACCTGCTCTACCAAGACGACAACATCGAGCGCTGGCGCATGATGAGCACGTGGGTGCCGCAGATCATCGAGCTGTTCAGCGAGATGTACGGCCGCTACCCGTACCCGCAGTTCACCGTGGCGCAGGCCGGCGACGGCGGCATGGAATACCCGATGATCAACTTCATCACGGGCAACCGCTCGCCGTTCTCGCTCTTTGGCGTGACCGCGCACGAGGCGGCGCACGAGTGGTGGTATGCTGCTATCGGCTTCAACGAGGCGGACTACGCGTGGATGGACGAGGGCTTCACCAACTACGCCACCACCGAGGCCTTCGCCCGGATCATCGGTAACCAGCCGGCGGGCAACCACACGGGCTCGGTGCAGAGCATCGTCAACATGCACCAGCTGGGCTTTGCCGAGCGCTTCAGCACGCCCGCCGACTGGTTCGACACGAACGCTGGTTATGGCACCACCGCCTACTCGGGCGGCCAGCTGGTGGCACACATGCTCGGCTACATCATCGGCGATGCGCAGCGCGACCAGTGGTTCAAGGAGCTGTACCGCCGCTTCCTCTTCAAACACCCCAACCCGTATGACGTGGAGAAGGTAGCGGAGGACGTGAGCGGCATGGTGCTGGACTGGTTCTTCGAGCAGATGACGCACTCCACGCGCACGCTGGACTACGCCGTGACGGGCTTCGAATCCAACCCGGCTGGCAACAGCTTCCTGACGACGTTCACGCTGGCGCGCAAGGATGCGATGGTGATGCCGAACGACGTGCGGCTGGTCCTGGAGGATGGCACCGAGCAGTGGGTGCACATCCCCGCCCTGGTAGCGCATGGCCACAAGCCCGTGCCCGAAGGCTGGATCGTCACCGAGCCCTGGCCGTGGGTAGCGCCTTCGTACACGTTCACGGTGGAGACGAGCAGCCGCGCCCTCCGCGCCGACTTAGACCCGCAGCTGCGCACGCCCGACCAGAACCGCCTCAACAACAGCAGCAGGCTCCCGAAAAGCGTGTCGTTCCTCAAGCCCGCCAGCCCATCGTACAGCACCTACGGCATCGGCTGGTCGCCTGCGCCGTGGTACAGCGATCAGTTTGGGCCGGGCATAGGGGCACAGCTCAAGGGCGGCTACGTCTTCGGCAAGCACCAGGTCACTGCCAAGCTGCGCCTTTGGCCGCTGGTGCTGGCCAGTAACGGCGACGACCCTGACTTCGACCCGTACGCGTTAACGTTCGGATGCCGAGATAGCGGCAGCGACTGCGAGCCGCTACTGCCCGGTGCAGAGGTGGGTATTGACACGCCTGATGTGTCATGGTTTGACGGCATCGACTACAAGCTCGGCTACGCGTCTACCTTGGGCATGGCACACCAGCAGCTCGTCTTCAGCCTCTCGGCAACCAAGCAGTTCGGTCTGATGGAGCACCAGATCGGGCTCACGAAGGACTTCACGGGCCGCTTCGACCGCACGTACTTCAAGCAGCAGCCCCAACGGCGACTCTCGGCCACACTCACGCACTTGGTAGCCCCGACGGATCGGCGGTTCTGGAATCCGCTGATCAGCCCAGATGCCCGGACCGACTATGCCATGCTTCAACTCCAGTACCGCGTCAGCCAAAGCAGCGACTTCATCGCGTTGACAGCACAAGTGGGCGGCACACTGGCTCGGCACAGCGACCCAAACCGTCTGACCTCACCCGGCGATGCGTCCAAGATCACCCTAGACGCTCAGAAAAGTGCAGCGCTGGGCAACTGGACGGCTTCCGCCGCCATGCGGCTGGGCTTTGGTGCCGCGTTCTTGGCTCCGCATGAGCAATACCGCCTAGGCGCAGGCTCGTGGTACGAGACCTGGCAAAACGACGCCGCACGTCATCTGCTCGCGACCGCGAACACCCAGGGCCACATCTCAGCACTCAACGGCTCTGGCCCAGTAGCCTATACCCTACAAGAGGGCGCGATTGCCAACACTAGGATCTTCGGGCCACCCCTTCCGCTAGACATTCCCGACACCTTCCAGGCCCCCCCTCCGGGACGACACCTCATGTCTGGGCGGTTGACCCTGGAGAGCCCAGCCTTGGGCAGCAACGCGTTGGCGGCACTGCGCGTCCATGCCTTCAGCGGGATGGGCAAGACGTGGGATCGCTTCCCCTTGCCTGCAGAAATACTGTACGGTAACGGCATGTTTGAACAGGAAGACTTCGGCGAGGCCGACTTCCTGGCGGACGCTGGCGTGGGCTTCTCGTACGATGTCAACCAAGTGCGCTCGCTGCGGCGGTGGACGGGGCAGTCGGACGTGCTGCAAGACCTCAAGCTGATGGTGCAGTTTCCGATCTACGCCAGCGAGCCTGGCCTCGCCGGGTCAGGCGACGACGAAATCGACTTCCGCTGGCTCGTCGGCATCCAGATCCAACCGTGAGAGGCTGCTTGGATCACCCCCCTTGCCTAAAGCGGTGTAATACCAGCTCTCTAGAATGATGGGGCATACTGGTGTGCCAAAAGCCAACGCCTCCCTCGAGGGAGGTGGGCCGCCGGAAGGCGGGTCGGAGGGTGTATAACCTTCTTGGTGAAGCAGTGCACGGTACACCCCCAGCCCTTCGGGCAGCCCCCTGGAGGGGGCGGTCGCGTGAGGCCACTGGACGGATAGCCTCGTAGGCCTGCTATACAAAACGCCATCGCCCCCGCCAGCCGAAGCCGACGAGGGCGATGGGTTTATGTAAAGGCCCGAAGGCTTACTTCATGAGCACGAGCGTCTGGCCGAAGCTCTGGCCGCCCGCTTCGAGGCGGTAGAGGTACGTCCCGCTCGGGAGGTTACCCGCTTCGAAGACGGCGGTGTGTGAGCCTGCCGACCGTACCCCGTCCACGAGCACCTGCACTTCGCGGCCCAGCACGTCGTACACGGCGAGGCGTACGTCGGTCTGCTGGCTCAGCGTGAAGGGAATCGTGGTGGTTGGGTTGAACGGGTTCGGGTAGTTCTGACCGAGCGCGATCGTCGACGGCAGCGTGTCCGTCGGGTCTTCGATGTCGACCGAGCGGTTGCCGGTGAAGCGCACATCCTCGACGACGAGGTCGAAGTTGGACGCCACGCCGTTGCTGCCCTGCGCGTAGAAGACGATCGACGTCACATCGCCCGCCGAGAACGTGCCGCCGCCGTTGGCAAGCTGCAGGTCGTCAAACGCGATGCGGTAGGTCTGCGGCTCGGTACCCAGCACGAAGTTGGTTCCGAACTGGTCCCACGTCTCGATGCTCGCTTTCTCAAGCAGCATGTTGATGCGGCCCTGGCCGTACGCGGTGAACTCGATGGCATCGTAGGCCGAGAGGTCAACCGGCTGGCCTGCGGGGCGCAGGTAGCGGAAGAGACTGGCCCACGTCGTCACCTGACCGCCCAGGTAGGCGTCGCGGCCCACGAGGTAGTCGGTGGTTTCCGTCGGCGTGCCTTCGTCGGCGTAAACCTCGAACGTGCGCACGGTGGCGTCGCTGGGCGTGTTGATGCCCCACGTGCCGTCGGCGTAGTAGACGCGGTCTACACTCTGCGTACCCACCTCACGGATGGAGAAGGCGGCGTCGAAGAGGTAGCCTACCTCGACCTCGACTTCGACGAGTGCGCCCGGCTCGGTGGCCTGGGGTACGCTGACCGTCGTACGGAAGACGTCGCGCACCTGGTTGGCGGCGTTGCTCTCCGTAAGCGAGGTCGTGCCCTCTACGTCTACCGTCGTGGCGTCGCCGCCGTTGAAGACGCGCAGGGTGAGCACCCCGTTGGCGTATTCGCCGCTGTGGATGTACACCTGCGGCACCGTCGGCGCAGCCTCCCACGTGTTGATAAACGTCACGTCGCCCTTGCCACGGAACTGGTCGATCACGTCAGCTACTAGCTCGGCGGTGTAGCTCGGCGCCACGCTCCACACCTGGAGGTTGATGACCTCCTCGGTGCCTGCGGGCACGTCGTACTCATCCGGCGTGAAGCGGCTGTCGATGACGTAGCTGTTGCCTGTGCGATACGCCACGAACGAGACCGCGTAGTCGGCCTGGCCGTCGGCGTGAACCAGCTCGGACAGGATGAACGGCTGGTCCCCCACGGCGAGCTGCTGCACGCCTTGCAGGCGGCCGCCACCGAGGCGGTCGCAGATGTTCTTCGTGTGGTCGTAGAGCGTGCCCGCCGGCGAGGTGGCGCCGAAGATGGCACCCAAGCGGCGGCTGTCCACGCGGAGGTAGTCCACGGCGAAGACGCTCGTCGCGTTCGTGAAGCCTAGCAGGTCGCCCGGCGTGGTCACGAAGGCCTGCGTCTGCTGCGGGCCCTCGGCGGGTACGAGCTCGCTCAGGTCCACCGTCGTCGTCTTGCTTGCGCTGAGGCGAGCAGCGGCCGACGAGCTGGTCAAGATCACGGGTGACGGTACGGCCCGGAGGGCTTCGCGCGCCATCGCGTCCTGGCGACGCTCGAAGAGGCGCGTGGCCAGCTTCGTCGCCATGTTGCCATCAGACTCGATGCCAGCGCCGCCACCGCCCGACGAATCGGACGAGGTAACGGGAGCGCTATCGAAGTCATCGCCCTGGCCATCGTTCGGCGTGGAGTCAACGTCGTCTTGGTCCGCAGCCGTCACTTCGGCTTCGTTGACGAACGTGCCCACGGCATCTACGCTGACGGTGATCTCCAGCGTAGCGGTCTCGTTGACCCCGAGCGTACCCACGGTCCAGACGATCGCCGGGCCGGTGCCGCTGACGGAGCCTTGCGAGCCGCCGTTGGTGCTGATGAAGCCGAGTTCGGCGGGCAGCGTGTCCGTCACTTCGACGCCCGTGGCTACGGCCGGACCCTTGTTGACCACAGAGACCGTGAACGTCACCTGGTCGCCCTCGTCAGGCGCTGGCATGTCTACCGTCTTCGTCACTTCCAGGTCGATTTTGTCGGCCTGCTGCCGGACTTCGGCGGTGTCGCTGTCGGTCGGGTCTTGCAGGTTCGGGATGTCGTTGCCGTTGGCATCGGTCGGGTTGGCGCTCGTAGACGCCGTGTTGACCAGGTCACCCGAGATCGTCGTCTCGAAGAAGAACACCAGCGACGCGTTCGGTGCCAGCGGCTCGGTGCCGCTTAGCAGCGTCAGGTCGCTGCGGTCGATGCCGAGGTCGGCATCGGTCACCGTGACGTTGTCGAGGAACGTGGTGCCCGTGTTCTTGACGGCGAAGCAGTACGTGATGTTTGCACCGTTCGTGTCCGTCACGAGCTCGCTACCGGGGCAGCTGGCGCCGCTGTCGTGGCCCGCAAACACCGTCTTGCTCAGGTCGATGCGCGGCGCGGCGTCTTCCACCACGGCCGTGTCATCGTCGCTGGGTTCGGGCACGGCCGGGAGGTCGTTGCCGTTGCTGTCGACGGGGTTGCCGCCCGTCGTGGCGGTGTTCGTCAGATCGCCCGTGAGCGTCGTCTCGAAGAAGAACACCAGCGACGCACCCGGCGCCAGCGGCTCGGTGCCACTGAGTTGCGTCAGGTCGGCGCGGATCAGGCTGAGGGCCGGATCGCTGATGGTGATGTCGTCGAGGAACGTCGAGCCCGTGTTGGTGACGGTGAAGCAGTACGTGACGTCCGAGCCGTTGGTGGCCTGCACCAACTCGCCGCCCGGGCAGCTGGCGCCGCTATCGTGGCCGGCAAACACCGTCTTGTCGATCTGAATCGCCGCAGCTGCTTCATCGACCGTCGCCGTGTCGTCGTCCGTCGGGTTGGGCAGGTTCGGGATGTCATCGCCGTTGCTGTTGGTCGGGTTGCCGCTCGTGGAAGCGGTGTTGACCAAGTCGCCCGTGATGGTCGTCTCGAAGAAGAAGACCAGCGATTCGCCCGGTGCCAGCGGCTCAGTGCCGCTCAGCAACGTCAAGTCGCTCCGGTTGATGCCGAGGTCGGCATCGGTCACGGTGATGGCGTCGAGGAACGTGGTGCCCGTGTTCATCACCGCGAAGCAGTACGTGATGTTCGTGCCGTTGGCGCCCGTGGCCAGGTCGCTGCCGGCGCAGCTCGCGCCGCTGTCGTGGCCCACGTACACCGTCTTCTCGATCTGGATGCCAGCCTGGACCTCGTCGACTTCAGCGGTGTCGCTGTCGGTCGGGTTCTGGAGGCCCGGCAGATCCGCGCCGTTGCCGTCGGTCGGGTTGCCGCTCGTCGAGGCCGTGTTCACGAGATCGCCCGTGACGATGGTTTCCACGAAGAACACCAGCGACTCGCCTGGCGCCAGCGGCTCGGTGCCGCTTTTGAGCGTCAGATCCGTGCGGCTGAGGCCGAGGTCGTTGTCCGTCACGGTGACGTCGTCGAGGAACGTGTCGCCCGTGTTGGTGACGGCGAAGCAGTACGTGATGGCGGTGCCGTTGGCGGCCTGCACCAGCTCGCCCCCAGCGCAGCTGACGCCGTTGTCATGCCCGGCGTAGACCGTCTTCTCGATCTCGATGGCTGGCGCAGCCGTCTCGACGCTGGCGTTGTCGTCATCCGACGGGTCTTGCAGGCCCGGGATGTCGTCGCCGCTGCCGTCAACGGGGTTGCCGCTCGTCGAAGCCGTGTTCACGAGGTCGCCCGAGATCGTCGTCTCGAAGAAGAACACCAGCGATTCGCCCGGTGCCAGCGGCTCGGTGCCACTCGCCAGCGTCAAGTCGCTGCGGTCGATGCCGAGGTCGGGATCATCGAGCGTGATCGCGTCGAGTGCGACGTTGCCCGTGTTCATCACCTCGAAGCAGTACGTCACGTTGGCGCCGTTGGCGCTGCGGACGCTCTCGCCACCGGGGCAGAACGCACCGCCGTTGTGGCCGAAGTACACTGTCTTGTCGAGCATGATAGCCGCATCGACCTCGTTCACCTCAGCGGTGTCGCTGTCGGTCGGGTCTTGCAGGCTCGGGATGTCGTCGCCGCTTCCGTTGGTCGGGTTGCCGCTCGTCGAAGCGGTGTTGACCAAGTCGCCCGAGATCGTCGTCTCGAAGAAGAACACCAGCGTGGCGCCTGGGGCCAGCGGCTCGGTGCCACTCGCCAAGGTAAGATCGCTACGGCTGATGCCGAGGTCAGCGTCGGTCACAGTCACGTCGTCCAAGAACGTGTTGCCCGTGTTCATGACCTCGAAGCAGTACGTCACGGCAAAGCCGTTGCTGCCTTGCACCAGGTCGGTGCCGGAGCAGCTCGCGCCATTGTCGTGGCCTGGGTAGACCGTCTTCTCGATCTGGATGGCCGCGTTCAGCTTCTTGACTTCGGCGGTGTCGCTGTCGGTCGGGTCTTGCAAGCCGGGGATGTCGTCGCCCGCGTTGTCAACGGGGTTGCCACTCGTAGACGCCGTGTTCACGAGGTCGTCGGTGAGCGTCGTCTCGAAGAAGAACGTGATGCTGGCACCCGGTGCGACGGGCTCGCTGCCACTCACCTTCGTGACATCGCTACGGCTGATGCCGAGGTCGGCGTCCGTCAGCGTGATGGCGTCGAGCGCGACGTTGCCCGTGTTCTCGATGGTGAAGCAGTACGTGATGGCGAAGCCGTTGGCGGCCTCCACCAGCTCGCCGCCTGCGCAGCTCGCCCCGTTGTTATGCCCAGCATAGACCGTCTTGTCAATCTGGATGTCGGCGTTAGGCGTCACGAGGCCCGCATCAATATCCGTCCTGGCCTGGCCTGCCGCCAGCGGAATGCCAGCGGTTTTGCCGTCGGCCGGATTCACATCGCTGTCCACCGTGCCGTCGCTCCCCACGCCCTGCGGCGAGTAGATGCGACCGTTTGGCGCCACGACGTGGATGACGTACGTGCCAGCAGCCAAGTTCGGGAACGAGTAGTTGCCGTTGCCATCCGTCAGCGTGGTGGTGATCAGGTTGCCATTGTTGTCGAACAGACGCACGAGGACGTTCTCGATGCCTGGCTCGCCCGGGTCCTGGATGCCATCGCCATCGAGATCGTCAAACACCGTGTCGCCGATGCTGCCGGGTTGCTCGGCGCGCACCTCGGCGGTGTCGTCGTCGGAGACGTGCGGCACGCCAGAGAGGTCGTTGCCGTTGGCGTTGGTCGGGTTGCCCGTCGTCGAGGCCGTGTTGGTCAGGTCGCCCGTGAGCGCGGTCTCAAAGAAGAACGTGATCGAAGCACCCGGAGCCAGCGGCTCGGTGCCGCTCAGCAGCGTCAGGTCGCTGCGGTCGATGTTGATGTCGGCGTCGTCAAGCGTGATGTCGTCCAGGAACGTGTTGCCCGTGTTCTCGACGATGAAGCAGTACGTGATCGCGTCGCCCACAAGGCCTTCGGTCAGGTCACCGCCGGGGCAGCTGGCGCCGCTGTCGTGGCCGGGGTAGACGTTCTTGTTCAGCTTGATGCCCGGCGCAGGTGCGAAGAGACCCGAGTCGATGTCGGTGCGGTCTTCGCCCGAGGCGACCGTGATCGGCGCGCTCTTACCGTTGGCGGGGTTGATATCGCTGTCCAGCGCATCGTCGTTGCCTACGTCCTGCGGGGAGTAGATGCGGCCGTTGGGAGCAACGACGTGGACGCTGTACGTGCCGGGTTCCAAGCCCGGGAAGAGGTAGTTGCCGTTGCTATCGGTGAGCGTCGTCGTGATGACGTTGCCGTTGCTGTCGAGCAGGCGCACGAGGATATTTTCGAGACCCGGCTCGCCCGGATCCTGGATGCCGTCGCCGTCGAGGTCGTCAAAGACGAAATCCCCAATGCTGGCAGGCGGCACGAACGGCTCGGGGCTCAAGCCGAAGAACTTGACATCCGCCTCGCCATTGTTGTCGATGCGGAAGCCGTAGATGGGCGTGTTGTTCGTGTTGACGTTGAACACGTCGATATCGACCACGGTGAACCACTGCGGCTGCCCGCTATTCTCGGACGGGGCAAAGCCGGTATTCCAGCGGTACGGGTTGTCGAAGCCCACTGTTTGGCCGCCCGGGATCGGGTCGCCGTTGATGTCGAGCGGGATGAGGTCGAAGAACGTATTGCCGTTCCGCTCCATCACGAGCAGGTAGTCGTCATTGGTGAGCGGCGTGGTGTAGATGAAGTCGAAGTCGGGCTCCCAGTTGGTACCGCTGATGTTGATGCCGTCGTAGCGGACGAAGTTCATCAGGTCGGTGTCGCCGAGTGCTTCTTCCAGGTCGGCCTCGAAGGCGGGAGCCTGCACATCGGTGACGACGCCGTTGTCCCACACGGACACGCCTGTGAGCGTACCGCTATCACACTGCGTCGCAATGCTGACACAGTTCGGCGGGAAGTTGATGTTGCGCACATCGACGCTGACGAAGTTGAACTCGTCCAAGACGACGATATTGCCGTTGTCGTTGACGTGGATTTCTCGGACCATCACCGGGTCGGAGGTCGCGCCGTTGGACACGCCTGTCTGCGATGAGGTTTGGTTGACGGTGGAGCCGTTGGCTTCGAGCACCACGTTGGTGATTGGGAGGTCGCCGTTGCCCGCGGTAATGGTGACCTGAGCAAGGGCGGCCGAGAGGCCAAACCCTGCAAACGCAAAAACAACGACCAGCATACGCCAGGCCGTTTGCATGAGCGAGGAGCGATCCGTCCGGTGGCGGGAGATCGTAGAGGTAGACATAGGAGCTAGGTTGAGGCTGTTGCGAAGCCGTGCCAAGCGCAAGTGCAGGCTTCCAGTTCACGGAGCGGGTCGCATGGGGCCGCGGCTGCAGAAGCCGGGACGATCCGAAAGCGCTGACGCCCACCAGCGCTGTGCGGTGAGCAGCTATAACCGTGCAGTGGGATGTGCACGTGAAAGGGTTCTCAAATGCCGTGCCTAACCGTTCTGGGCGCTTGCAGGCGCGTCGTCTAGGCTCAGCATGAGACGAAAATCACTGTTTTGAGACGTTGTGGACCGCCTCGGCAGGGGTATCGTCGTGTGGGGACTATCCTTAAGCGGCCACCCTGAGCTTTATCGCGTGTTTACATGTTGGTAATGCCTGACTGCGGCCGATCTGTACAGCGCTGGTGCGATCTTTGTCTTTGGCGTCGTACTTTCTCTTCGCACACCCTACCGATGCCCCTTTGCACCATGCGCTACTGCCTCACGCTGCTCCTGCTGCTTGGCCTTGTTGGATCGGCTGCCGCCCAAGACCGCACCCGCTACCTCGGCCTCAACCTCGCCGAGGTGACCGACTTCAGCCCGGAGCTCGTCTTCGTCGATGCGATGCGAGCGGCACGGCCGTGGATCTCGCACAGCGCCACCGACTTCACGTGGGACACGGGCCAACCCATCAACGTGGATGCGTCCGGCTGGCCGACGCGCCTGGAGCCCGACCAGCACCTCGGCACCATCCTCATGACCAGCCCCGACGCGCCCTACCCCACGGGCGTCTACACCATCCTGTATGAGGGCCAGGGCACCATCGAGGTCGAGTGGGACGCCGTGGTGAGCCACCGCAGCCCAGGGCAGATCTTCGCCACAGTGGACGAGGCCAACATCGGCATCCACCTCATCGTCACGGAACTCGACGAGAGCGATCCCATCCGCAACATCCGCGTCATCATCCCGGGCTTCGAGCAGATGACGCTGACACCGACGTTCCATCCGTCGTTTTTGGAGTACCTCGCGCCGTTCAGCCTGCTGCGCTTCCGCGCCTGGAGCCGCATCAACAACTCCCCCGTGGTGGACTGGGCTGACCGCGCCACGCCGCAGCACCAGACCTACTTCACCGACCGCGGCGTCGCGCTGGAGCATCAGATCGAGCTCGCCAACACCCTGCAAGCCGACGCCTGGTTCAACATCCCGCACCAAGCCACCGAAGACTACGTGGCGCAGTTCGCCACGATGGTGCGCGACAACCTCGACCCGGATCTGACAGCGTACATCGAGTACTCGCACGAGGTGTGGAACACGTTCTACGCGCAGGCGGAATACGCTCGCGCCTCGGGCGACCTGCTCAACCTCAGCACCGATGCCACCGAGGCCCGGCTGCGCTACTACAGCGAGCGGTCTGTGGAGGTGTTCGCCATCTGGGAGGACGTCTTCGGCGGCACCGACCGCTTCGTGCGCGTGCTGGGCGGGCTGAACCAGACACCGGGCGTGGCCGAGGAGATCATCCAGTGGAACAACGCCTTCGAGAGCGCCGATGCCTATGCCGTGGCGCCGTACTTCGGCGGCAACCTGGGCAGCCCGGCCCAAGAAGCCACCACCGCCGACTTCACCGACGAAGCCCTGCTCAACGCGCTCTCCGACGAACTCACCCGCGTCCTCGCCGACAACCGCAGCGTGGCCGCCACCGTCAACCTGCGCGGGCTCGACCTGCTGGCCTACGAGGGCGGGCAGTACCTGGCGGGCTTCGGCGGCGTGGAGAACAACGCGACCATCACGGCGCTCTTCAGCCGTGCCAACGCGAATCCGCTGATGTACGATCTGTATCAGGCCTACCTCACCGAGTGGCACGACTACGGCGGGCCGATGGCGCTCTACGCCTCGTCGGGCACGTGCTCGCCGTTCGGCTGCTGGGGCCTGCGCCCCACCTGGACGACGCCCCTCGCCGACGCGCCCAAGCTGCAGGCCGCGCTACACTTCATCCAAGCCACCTCCGTCGCCACTGACGACGCACCCGAGCAGCCGACCGCGCTCCGCCTGGATGCGCCCTACCCCAACCCGTTCAGCGAATCCGTCACGCTGCGCTACCGCCTCGACGCGCCGCAGCCCGTGACGCTCACCGTCTACGACCTGCTCGGCCGCCCCGTCGCCACGCTCGCCGACGGCGTACAGCCCGCAGGCCCCCAAACCGCCACCTGGATCGCCTCCGATGACCTCGCCGCCGGCCTCTACCTCGTCCGCCTCGAAGCCGACGACCACAGCGACACCCGCCGCCTCAGCTTAGTGCGGTGATCGCCTCGGCTTGGCTGAGGTGCTCGCGCAGGAAGTCGAACAGCAGGCTGGCCGCGTCAGACATCGCCTCAGCGCTGCGGTACAAGCCGACCTCTACAGTGCCTACTTCGGGCAGCCCGTCGGCAGTGCTTAGGATACGCAGGTCAGGCGTGACGGCGCTGCGGGCGATGAGGCCGACGCCCAGCCCGGCTCGAATAGCAGCGAGCATGGCCGTGAGGCTGTAGCTGCTGAAGACCGGGTGCCAGGGCCGCTCCATCGCGTCTAGCGCCAGCATCGCCTCCGCGCCGATGGGGCACGGGCACGGATACGGGTCGATGACGAGCGGGAGTGACGGATGCGCCGCCACGTCGAACGTTGCGTTGCACACCCACACGTACGGCTCCGTCCACAGCGGCGTCACGGGGCCGCGCCGGAAGCTGGTGTTCGCCACCGCCAAGCACAGCGTGTTCTTCTCGATCTGCTCCGCCAGCGTCCAGCTCGTCGCCACGTCCAGCGTGAGGCGGATCTTGGTGCAGAGCCGCCCGAACTTGGTCAGCAGCTCCAGCAGCGGACCGTGGGCGACCTCCTCCAGAATCCCGATGTGCACCGTCCCCTCCGCCTGCACCATCGACAGCTTGGCGACGGCCTGCTCGTTGAGATCGAGGATGCGGCGGGCGTAACGCAGCAGCGTGTCGCCCGCCTCCGTGACGCGGGTCCGCCTGCCGTTGCGCTCAAAGAGGCGCGTGCCCAGCTGCTCTTCTAGCCGCTTGATCTGTAAGCTCAGCGCAGGCTGCGTGCGGTACAAGTGCGCAGCCGCACGGGTGTAGCTGCCCACGTCGGCGACGGTGACGAACGTGCGGAGTTGGTCGATGGAGAGATCGGCGTTCATATAAACCTCGCTTATACATCGGATAAAAACAATAAATGGACCTTATGTCAAGCCGTGCGATTGGGTAGCGTGTCCTCTCGCACGCATCCACACACGCTCATGGCTAGGGTCTCTCCTTCCGCTCGCTCAACGGCTGTCGTCGTTCTTGCCTTCGTCGCGGTCTACTTTATCTGGGGCTCCACGTACCTCGCCATCCGCGTCGCCATCGAGACGATCCCACCACTGCTGATGCTGAGTGCGCGCTTCGGGCTGGCCGGGCTGCTGATGTACGGCTGGCTGCGGATGCGTGGACGCTCCGCCCCCTCGGCGCAGCAATGGCGGCAGGCCACGCTCATCGGCGCGCTCATGCTGGGCGTGGGCACGGGCAGCGTGGCGTGGGCCGAGCAGTACATCTCGTCTGGCCTCGCCGCCCTGCTTGTCACGACGGTGCCGATGTGGATGGTCGTGCTCGACTGGCTGTGGAAGGGCGATACGCAGCCCTCCGTGGGCCTCTTCGCGGGCCTCGCCCTCGGCGCAGTGGGGATCTTCCTGCTCGTGCAGCCCACCCTCGGCGCCGATGCCCTTGCCACGGGCCCCGGTGTGATCCTGCTGGTGCTGCTGGGCGCCTTCGCGTGGTCGGCGGCGACCATCTACGCCCGCACTGCCGACCGCGTCGAGGATCCGTTCTTGGCCAGCGCGATGCAAATGATGGGCGGCGGCGCGGCGCTGATGGGCACGGGTCTCGTCCTGGGCGAAGGGCGCGCGTTGGACATGTCCGCCATCACGCAAGCGTCATTCCTGGGCTGGGCGTACCTGTTCGTCTTCGGCTCGTTCATCGCCTTCAGCGCCTACGTGTGGCTCAATCGCAATGTCGCGGCGGCGAAGGTGGCGAGCTACGCCTATGTTAACCCCGTGGTGGCTGTGCTGCTCGGCTGGTGGCTCCTAGACGAGGCCGTGACCGCGCAGATGACCGTGGCGATGGTGCTGCTCCTGGCCGCTGTAGCTCTGATGTCCATGCCTGCTCAAGCCTGGGCCTCGGCTCAGGTGGTTGCCAGGCGATTACTCCACAAGCAGGCGCCTGTCACAACGGCAGTACAAACGCACGAGCCCACCTAATCCTTGATGCCGAGGGAGTCCGGGAAGTCGTTGCGCTGCGGGTTGGGATTGAGCAGCGGCCCCGTCAGCGGCAGCTCCAGCGCGGTGACGAAGACGGCGACCGTGGAGAACATAAACTCCTGCTGGAATTCCACGAAGTCCTCCGAGAAACGTCCCGTTTTGTCGATGTGCCCCACGATATCGACGTACAGCAGACGCGGCCAATCGGGAAATTGCTCCTGCGCCTCCTTGACCACGGAAAAAAGGTCCTGCGCGGCCTTCTCGAACGTATCGTCCGGCCCTACGACGTGATACACCGAGACCGTGTTGTCGAAGTTCATCCAGACGCCGGGCGCGTCGGGCTTGCTGTACTCGGGGACAAAAGGCAGTTCTGCCATTGGGCTAGCACATGTGGTGGATGAAACAGCCCGCTAAACGTGAGGCGAGACGGTCGGATTCCGGCGACGCCCATCTTCAGCCACACCTCACGATCACAGCCAGGCGTGAGCACGGTACCACGCGATGGTGTCGCGCATGCCGTCGTCCAGCAGCGTTGTGGGTGCATAGCCGAAGTCGCGGGCGGCCTTATCGCTGGAGCACATGGTGCAGGTGTAGCGGGCAGCCTTGGCCTTCTCGCGGTTCATCGGTGGGTACTGGCCGAACCACCCGGCCACCGTTTCGAGCACCGCGCCGATGGGCTCAACGGCAGCGACGGGCACGTGGATCGTCAGCGCTTTCTTGCCGAGCGTGGCAAGCGCGGCGTCGCGGATCTCGTGCCAGCTGTACTGCTTGGGTCCGCCCAAGAAGTAGGTCTCGCCGATGGTCTGCTCGGCCTCCGCGGCGTCGATCATGCCGTTGACCAGATCGTGGGCGAAGACGAGGCTCAGGTCGGGCTCAGTGCCTTTGCCGAGAATCGGTGCGAGGCCTCGGCTGAGGCTCTGGAAGAAGGTGTAGATGTCGGCTTCGCGGGGGCCGTAGACAGCGGGCGGGCGGATGGTGACGAGCGGCAGGCGGTCGGCGTAGCCGTCCTCGACGATGCGGTGCTCCATGAGCGCCTTGCTGCGGCCGTAGCGCGTCACGGGCTCCAGCGCGGCCGACTCATCAGCCACGCCGCTAGCGCATGGCCCCACAGCTTCGAGCGAGCTGGTGATGAGCACACGCTTCACGGCTGGGTTGACCTCGGCAACGGCGGCCAGCACGTTCAGCGTACCGCGCACGTTCGCTTGCTCCAGCGTCGCCCAGTCCTTCGCCCGCGTCACACCCGCCACGTGGTAGACGTAATCGACGCCCTCGACCGCCGCTTTCAGCCCATCGACATCGTCCAGGCTTACATGGACAGGCGTCACATCGAGCCCGTCCAGCCAGCGCTGGTTCTTGCGCACGAGGCAGCGGATCTCGCCATACCCCCGCGCTTGCAAGGCCTCCACCAGGTGACTTCCTACGAAGCCCGTCCCGCCCGTCACGAAGGCGGTTTTCGATTTCGATCCGTCCATCAGCGCAGCATTCACCTGATACTATTGGTAGGGAGACTCCTATTTCCGCTAGTTGGGAATGCAGCACATCGCCTCATTATGTCATCCCGAGCGAAGCCGAGGGATCTCCCCTCTCTAAGCTGTGCAATTCGCAATCGGGGGAGATCCCTCGGCTCTG
>JBCCMF010000044.1:0-21668 GCA_039026435.1 Bacteroidota bacterium | reverse complement strand
TCATGCTCACCCAGTACTCCTGACCCATCTCGCTATCCAGGTCCAGCCACGCCAGGTGACGCAGCGTGTCCGGCAGCGGCGTGTGCCGCTGGGCTAGCTTGGAGTACTTCGTGGCGAGCTGCGCGCCCACGCCCCGGCTGCCCGAGTGCGTCATGATGGCGAGGTAGGTGCCCGGCTTGAGCCCCAGAACGCCGCCCCCCTGCGCGTCGACCTCCAGCACGCCAGCATCGACAAAGTGGTTGCCGCTGCCGCTGGTGCCGAGCTGCGCGTATGCCTTGTCCTTCAGGTGCTTCAGCATCTTCGTGGCCTCCCAGTCCGGGTCGTCCAGCACCGCGTGCGCGCGGCGCTCATACTTGCCAAACGAGGCGCCCACGCCAAACCGCGTCTCCTCGTGCATGACCTTCGCCACCTTATCCTTTTTCGAGGCATTGGTCAGCATCACGTCGGAGTGCTTGGGGTAGATGCTCATCATCAGGCGGCAGGCGATGTCCATGCCCACCATGTAGGGCGCCACAGCGTTGCCGAGTGCCACCACGCCGCCAATCGGGATGCCGTAGCCGACGTGGGCATCGGGCATGAGGGCACCGCCCAGCGTCACGGGTAGGCGCATAGCGTTTTGCAACTGCTCGATGGCGCGTGGGTCGATGAGCGCCTCGCCCCAGATGGGCGCCTCCATCGGTACGGGGCGGATGTCGCCCGGCTTGGGCTCCGGCGGCATCGCGGCGAGGACGGCCTGCGCCAACGGATGCAGGATGCTGTCGGCCTCCACGTGCTGCGGGGCGTCCTTCACCTGCTCCAGCGCGGCCAGCACAGCGGCTTCGCCAAGTCCTTCGGCCATCAACTGCTTGGCCATCTTCAAGGCCATGCCAATCACCGGACCTTCCGGCCATCCATGGTTAATCAATGTTGTTCCATTCATGGTCTTCACCTGCTCTGTCGAGCGATTACACTGCGCCGGCCCGTACAAGTCGATGCCGCTTTAGGTTGATGCCCCGGCTGTACGGGATATCCAGACCACCTGTGTGTATGCGGCATGCGTTGGGGCACGGCGGAAAAGAGCGGCCGCGCAAGTCGATGGGGCGTGCATGCACATTCCTGATGCTCTGCCGGGCTGAGCTACCGATGCCCCATGGGCACCGGGGCGGATTCGAACCGCCGACCTTCAGGATTCTCTCGTGTGTATGCCCCATCAGTCAGGGCGCGGCCACTGTGTTGTCTGTGTGTTGTCGTCTATATGTTCAATCAAAAAGCGCCATTGCAATGGCGAAGAATCGGCGCGAAGCCCACCGGACCGCTGGGACCGACCGCCTCAGCACATGGCAGTCGGCCCCCAGCTGCTGGTCACGCGGCCACCGTGTACGTGCGGACGGGCAGCGGCGTGTCCAGGATTTCGGTGAGCAGCTCCAGCCGCGAGGGGCGTGCGAGCAGCGGCACCAGGTTCGGCAACGCGTAGTAATCGCCTCGGAACGTGTACGTGTCGAACGGCGCCTGCACGGCCCGCAGCCGACGCTCCAGCACGTCCGACGCCCACCCCACCTTCACGATGGTGACGTCCACCGCCGTGTTGAGCTTGCGCTGGTAGGCGGCCAGCACGTCGGTGAAGTAGGGCGCCGTGTTCTCGCCCTCGTCGGTGACGATGACGACCTGCTCCACGGCGATGCGCTTGCGGCGCAGCCAGTCGAGCCCGGCTCCGATGCTGGTAGAGCCCGAAGCACGCAGCGGCGCGAAGGCCTGCTCCCACGCGTCCAACGTCGTCGCGGGCTCGCGGGCGAAGAGCTTGCGCAGCCCCGAGGCCCCCGGCGTGACCGAGAACGCGACGCTGTCGAAGGCGACCACATACACCGGCGCCTCGGTGACGCCCGAGATCAACGCGGCCAAGCGCTTCCCCACCTCCAGTGCCACCGTCATCGACCCCGACTTGTCCACCAGCAGTGCCGTGGCGCGCCGGATGGTACCCAGCCGCTTCACCTGCGCCTGCGTGACCTCGGCGAGCTTCGCCTGGGTCTCATCAGTCAAAGGCACAGCCTCAGAAGCCACCTTCGCTTTGTACGCCGACACGCGGCGGTCCTGCTGCGCCTCGGCTAGCTTGGCTTCGATTAGCCCCTTGACGTGAGGATGATCGAACGCCCCTCGCGCCTTGAGCGACTTGAGATGGTTGATCGTCTCCTGCGGCGTCATCGCGTTCACCAGCGCGGCCAGCACAGCGGGCGTCACTGCCCGCACCGCCCCGACGGCCACTGTGTACGGCACGCGGTGCTCGGCGATGAGCGCCGCCTGCTCGCCCGGCGTGGCGGCCCGTGCGATCTGCTTCACCCGGTACGCCAAGCTGTCCGCTGGCGGCTCGTTCTTGAAGAGGATCGCATCGGCCCGTGCCGAAGGACGGATGTGCAGGGCGGCGTAGAGGTGCTTCATGGCCTTGCGTCCCACCAGAGCGGCGCGGTCGAAGCGCTCCGGCTGCGCCTCACGGCGGCGCAGGTAGCGCGTCACGGCCGTTCGTGCCAAGCGAGGCACCTTGCCGCGATGCCGCTTCATATACTGCACCGCGCGCGCCACTTGGTAGGGCGGCAGCCGCTGCAGCAACTCGAAGCCCGCCTCACGGTGGGCCGGCCAATCACTGGTAAGCAGCATCCCCACGAAGACCTCCTTGTGATCCCGCACGGCACCGTTGTCCAGATACCACACGGCCAGGTGACCGTAGAAGACTGCATCCTGCTTCAGCAAGGCATCGTGCAGCGCCGCCACCGCCTCCAGGTTGCCACGAGGCGTCGTCAGCAGGCTGTTCAGCAGCTGCAGCCGCAGGTCCTGTTCTGTTATCGTTACCGTCATGATCGTTCTCCAGATTGCGCCTTCCATCGAAGCGACAGGAGGCGGTGAGCACACGCAGCGTCAGCACTGCCGACTGGTGGGCAGCAGAGGACTCGAACCTCTAGGGCCACAGGCACCTGATTTACAGTCAGGTCCCGCTACCGATTACGGGGCTAGCTACCCAGATCATTGTCGATCAATCAGTCGAAGTAGCGGACGTTGCCGTCGGTGATCTCGTTGTTGATGTGAACTTCGTGCCAGTGTGGCAGGTGAATGGTTTGGTGATCGGGATGGCGGACAGTGCCTCGTGCCATGACGCGGCTGTTGGCCCGCATGAGCCGCCAGCCAAGGCGCCCCCTCTCGGGCTGCGTCCACAGCAGGCGGCGGTACTGCGCCTCCGTGAGTCCGGCGGGGTACTCGGCGCATACGTAGTACGACTGCCCACCCTGGCGGTAGACCTGCCCCACCCAATGCGGCTTCCCATGCGGACGGCGAAGGGGTTCGTTGCCAAGAATCAGCAGCGGCTCGCGCACGGTGTAGTGGGGCTTTGGCACGAAGAACCATTCGCCCTGGCGCACAAAGCCCGCGTTGCGCCGCTTGTGCCAATTGCGCACGCGCACCCCACGCTGCCGCTGCCGTCGCAGGACCGCCGGAGGCTTCAGCGCATCGAGCGCATCGGCGACCGTGGTGACGCCTGGGCTGTTGACCGCCGCGACAAACCAGTGCCGCTCATCGTGGCCGCACAGCAGCTTCGTCTTCTGGTGGCGTCCCCGGTCGGTCTGCATCCGCACGACGAGCAGCAAATGCCGCAGGTCGGGCCGCGCGTTTACGGGCAGGATGTCCAGCATGTCTAGGGCCGCCTCGTTGACGACGAGGCTGTAGCACTCCGTGGCTCGCTTCGTCTCGATGTCCAGGGCGTAGGTCCACGTAGCGAGGCGCTCACCAGTGGAACGGACCTCCACACGCAACGCCGCCCCCATTCGGCCGAAGTGCCGCTGTAAGCTGTATGTGTTCATGGTATTCACCTCTGGGATGTAGGCATGCCCCTCGCGAGCAGGCTCTGGTACGACGTTGTATGGTGTACCGCTCGCCTCAACAAACGGCTTGAAAAACGAAGCTGACGATGTAGGCCCAGAGGGACTCGAACCCCCAACCCGCGGATTAAGAATCCGCTGCTCTGCCGGTTGAGCTACAGGCCTGTGCAGGGTGACTGATGGGGGTCGAACCCATGCCTTCCGGGGCACAGCCGGATGCTCTACCGCTGAGCTACAGCCACAGTCGCGGCTCCCGGAGTTGAACCGGGGGCTCCGGCGTGTGAAACCGGCGTCCTCGTCCTCTAGACCAAGCCGCATAGCATGTTGGATCGGGCGGGTTCGAACCACCGACACGTGGGGCTTCAGCCCACTGCTCTACCCCTGAGCTACGACCCATCGGGTGCCCATGCTAGCGCATGAGCGATGTCTGAACGGCAGGATTCGAACCTGCGCCATCGAGCTCCCAAAGCTCGCGTGCTTGCCGCTACACCACGTCCAGATACGTATTGATTCCTGATCCCACCTACCAGTACGACTTTACAATAGACCTATTTATTTTGCAATAAAATGACCTCACAATAATCAAATTGCATATTTCGACCAAGGAGGTACACCGACATATACCTCATGGTTTAACGTATGCTTTTTACCAAGCACAAGGTGGCGTACTATGGCGCTACGTCGAGAGCCAGTCTACCTTGCCCGTTTGCTCACATCGGTCGGGCGGCGAAGCTGATGAGCTCTCGGAAGGGTCGGAGGCTCGCCTTCACCGACTGATGCCTTGTGTACGCGTCGTCCCGTGGTTTCGTAGCCCTCAGCGTGGGCGCCGTAAAGCGTACGTGTGCCATTTCTTTTCTAATTCAAGGCGCTTTCGAGCTAAAAACGCTGGTTTAGGTAACATGCGGACGTAAAAAAACCCATCTCCGCGACACAGAGATGGGCTCAGCTGATAGCTATCAGAATCATCTGATGCTAGGAAGCGGGTCCACCTCGTGGCCATATATCGCCTTTGGGAGCGAAGTCCATCTCGGGAAATCGCATCGCACTCGGCGAGCTGGGTATATGGAGTTGATAGAGACGCACAGGAGTACGGAGTCGCGTTTTGTGTAAATCAGGATGCCAGAATATAGGTGGATACTCTTTTCGGTGTCAACCCTTTTAATCAAAAAAGTTTGTTTTTATTTTTGACCCATCGGAACACCCACACCTATCCCGCTCGCTCACCGCAATAATTGGTGGCTACGCATTTGTAGTCACGTGTGCTTACCGGACGCTGAACCTGTACGCCGTCCGGGTCTCGTACACTTCGCCCGGGCGGAGCGTCACCGATGGGAAGTGCGGTTGGTTGGGCGAGTCGGGGAAGTGCTGCGTTTCCAGGCAGAAGCCGTGGCGCTTTTGGTAGACGCGCCCCCCTCGGCCTGTGATCGATCCGTCTAGGAAGTTGCCCGAGTAGAGTTGGACGCCCGGCTCCTCCGTGAATACCGTCATGACCCGGCCCGTCGTGGGCTCATGTACCGTGGCTACTTCCTGGAAGCTGCCCGTTGCATCGAGCACAAAGGTGTGGTCGTAGCCGTTGCCACGGCGGATCTGCTCGTGGCCGGCGTCGATACGGGCACCGATGGGCGTGGCGGTGCGGAAGTCGAACGGCGTTCTCTCGACGGACTGCAGTTCGCCGGTGGGAATCAGAGCACTCGTGACGGGAACGAAGGCATCGGCTTGGAGCATCAGCTCGTGGTCAAGCACAGGGGTGGCGCCGCCGTCTTTGAGATTGAAGTAGGCGTGGTTAGTCAGGTTGACGGGTGTGGGCGCATCGGTGGTGGCGTGGTAGGCGATGTCGAGCGTGTTGTCGTTGGTGAGCGTGTAGGTGACGCGCACGTCGAGCGTGCCCGGGTAGCCCTCCTCGCCGTCGGGGCTGGTGTAGCGCAGCACGAGGCCGACGCGGTCGTCCTGCTCGAACGGCTCAGCGGCCCACACCACCTTGTCGAAGCCGCGCATGCCGCCGTGGAGGTGGTTGGGGCCGTTGTTAGTCGCCAACGTGTAGGTCTCGCCGTCGAGCGTGAAGCGCCCCTCCCCGATGCGGTTGCCATACCGGCCGATCAGTGCGCCGAAGTACGGCGACTGGTCGAGGTAGCCTTCGAGGGTTTCATAGCCCAACGTGACCTCGCCCAAGATGCCCTCACGATCGGGCACGCGGATCGACGTGACGATGCCGCCATAGTTGGTGATCTGCACTTGCATGCCCGTGGCGTTGGTCAGGGTGTAGAGCACGACGGCTTCACCGGATGAAAGCTGGCCGAAGGGCGCTGTGGTCAGCGCGGGCGTGGTGTTAGAAGGCATAGGCGAGGGCGTACAAGCCAAGGTGGCTAGCGACAGAGCGAGCAGGACAAGCCGTGAATAGCGGGGCATGGCAAGGGCGCATCGAGCGAGGAGAGCATGCCGAAGGTAAGCCGCTGTGCACAAAGATTCTGCGCAACAAAAAAGGCGACCACCCGAGCCGGATGATCGCCTGTAGCCTCGCGTGGAGGATAGATGCTCAGTTGCCGTCGCCCGTGGCCTCATCGGCGTCACCAGCGCCAGTAGCGGCGGGTGGGGGCGCCAGCGGTACGGTCTGCTCGATGGGCGCCTCGATGGCGCGGTCCTGCAAGACGCTGCCGCGCTGCTCATCGGTGATGACGAAGTTGGTCAGCACGCACAGGACGAGGAAGACGGAGCCGAGGAACCACGAGCCTTTCTCCAGCACGTCGGGTGCCTGCCGGGCGCCGAGGATCTGCGTAGTGCCGCCTGCCGCAATCCCGGCGAGGCCGCCGCCTTTCCCGCTCTGCAGCAGAATGAGCAGCGTCATCACGATGCCGATCAAGGCGATCAAGACAATCAACAGGGTAAACATAGCGTAACGTTAGGCTTTGTGCGTGTACAGGACGGTTAAGATACGGCGCGGGCCTGGCGCGAAACAAGGTAGCCACTATGAATTGTCGGCCACGTAGCGGGCAGCCCACAGCAGGCCGATGGCGGTCTTCATGTCGAGCATGTCGCCCTGGTATACCATCGCGACGGCGTCGCGCAGCGGCATGCGCACGACCTCGATGAACTCCGCCTCACTGAGCTCTTGTTCGCCGGCAGTGAGGCCCTCCGCAATGAAGTAGTGGATGACCTCGTTGCTGTAGCCGATGCACGGATAGAGCGGACCGAGCGGGATGACCGTCTCGGCCGTCCATCCCGTTTCTTCCTTCAGCTCGCGGCGCGCCACATCAGCCGGGTCCTCTTCCGGAAAGTCAAGTTTGCCCGCAGGGAGTTCCAGGAACGTGCGCTGCGGCGGGTAGCGGAACTGGCGCACAAGCAGGGTATCGCCGTCGGGCAAGAGTGGAATCACTGCTGAAGCGCCCGGGTGGTCGATCCACTCGCGCACCGACGTGCCGCCGTCGGGCAGCTGCACGCGGTCGCGGTAGGCGTGCAGCAGATAGCCATCGACGAGTTCTTTGCGGTCGATACGGGTTTCAGTGAGATCGCGCTCAGATGTGCTCATGCGTCGTCACTCCTGGCGTCGAGCATGCGGCGTTCAAAGCGCAGTCGCTCATTCTCTAACCGCAACGCTAGGTTCTCACGCTCCCGCGCTTCGTGCTCCTTCGTACGTTTGACTTCGTATGCTAATCGCTCCACGATACGTGTCAATGTGCTCAACTCTTGCCGCATAGCCTCCATTTCTTCTTGCTGCGCCTTGACCCGGTCAGTCAGAAAGACCACCTGCTTAAGCGATGCGACGAGGGATTTCCACATCGACTCAGAACGTCATGGCTTCGAGGCGTGCAAGCACGGTGCGTGTATCTGCTCTGAGTGCTTCGATCCGTTGCTGCCGAGCATCCATATCGGTGCTAGCAGCCTGTACTTCACTCACCAACTTTTCAGCCAACTCTTGAAGTTGTGTTACCTCGTGGGGTGCAAGATCTAGGGTAGCCTTAGACATGCGTTTTGCTGGCTGAACGGTTGGCAGGACCCTTCGTACCCGGTCTGCCATGTTGAGTTCTCAGCATGCTGCTCTATGCCGCTTGGCTCACCACCGCTGGGCGGGCCACGGAGGGGACGAAGGCATAGGGCCACTGCGGGCCTTGGGCCACGATGCTGAAGCCGGTGCCGTCGTATTCGCGCTGGAGGGCGTCCACCTCGTCGGTGAAGAGGCTGAGGTCTGTTTGGCCCACGAGGTAGGCCTGATGCCACGCTACGCCTTCGCCTGTGGGGAGCCCACGGCTGACGACGGCATGCTGCTCTAATACCTCGGCAAGCCGCTGGGCGGTGGCCTGCGTGCGCTGCGCAATCTCTTCGTCGATGGACGCGAGCATGCGCTGGCGCAGATCGGCGGCGCCTTCGCTCGTGGCGCCTTCGAGCTCGGTGGCAAAGAAGAGGACACGCTCACTCTGATCGACGACGAGGGCGCGCACCTGCTCGTCGTCTGGGACGAGGCGCACCTGGAACGTGGCGGTCTGGTGGAGGCTGCGGACGCGCGCTTTCCACTCGGCCTCATGCTCGCGCAGCACGTCTTGCACGGCGGCGCGGTCGGGCAAGACGGTAGCGAAGCGGAGGGGCATCGTCGGCATCTTGTCAGCGACAGCGGCGACCACGGCCTCGTGGCGACCTACGTAATGGGTCATCCAGTCGACGTCGGAGAACTTGGCGCGCAGCACGTCGGGGCTGAACACGTCGGCGGGGACGGTGCTGACGATGGCGCTGAGGTCGCCCTGGCGGACGATCTCGTACTGGCCGTCTTCGATCACGGGGTTGGGCAGTTCGATGAGCGAGAGCAGATCCTGCTCGTCGATGCTGATGGCATACACGTACCGCTCGGGGTACACGGGCTGATCGGCGGGGACGTCTACCTTGGTCAGCGGCGTGGCGCTGGGCGCCTCGGCTTCGTCTGAAGCAACAGCCTCGGTCTCATCGTGGGTGTCTGCGCTATCCTCGGGCGCAAGCGACGGATCGTCTTGTGGCTGCTCATCGGCCTGCGGAGCGGCAAGCGGCTCACCACTGGCATGTTCGTCGATGGCGGCGGTCGCGGCCTCGTCCTCAGCTTCGGCGGCGATCGCTTCGTGCACGGCCTCGGCGACGTCTTCCTCGGAGAACGCCGTAGCGTCTGGCGCTACGGCAGGCGTCTCTTCGACGGCTTCGGCTTCTGGTGCGCTGGGCGTGTCCGCAGCCGAGGATGCCAACTCTCCGCCCACGAACTCCTCGAGGTCCTCTAGGCTGAAGAAGTCGTCGGTCGATGCTTCGGCAGCGGGCTGCTCCGGGCCGAGGTAGGCCGTCTGCACGGCGGCTTCTTTGGGTGCCTCTTCTTCAGGCGACTCCTCCTCGGGTGCCACCGCTGCTAGCGGCGCGGGCAGTGCCTCAGACGGGTCGTCCTCACCAGGTGGAGTCTCTTCCACTCCTTCCGGTTCGGCTGCTTCGTGAGCGGCCTGCGCGTCGTTGACGGCAGCGTCGGTTGCCTCGGAGCCTGCGTCAGCCTGCTCCTCCGCCTCTTCGCCATCAGGATTGGCAGGGCGGGTAGCGTCAACGGCTTCGACCTGCGGTACGGCAGGCCCCTCGCCATCGGTGAGCGCGGTTGAGAGATCGCGCAGTGCCTGCTCGACCATCTGCTGCAGGACGCGCGCCTTCACCTGCTCGTATACCTGCGCCAGGGCGGGCGCGGTGAACTCCAAACGCGCAACAACCGCTTCGGCCCACGCCGTGGGGTCGGCCTGCATGTCGCTGACGACCGTTGCGGCGAGGTGCTGCTCGGCCGCCTGGGCCACGGCCAGCTCTTGCTCCGGCGTCTCGTCGAGCACCGCAGCGGCGATGGCCTCGGGCGACCCCACATGAGCCAGGGCGCGCTCCACGAGCATCGCGGTGAGCAACGGATTGAGCTGCTTGCTCAGTTCAGCGACGAGCGGATGATCGGCGACGGCGGCGGGTAAGTTAGGCTGGGGCATGGGGGTACGGAAGAAGCAGTGAGTCGTAGCTGCTCCGGCGTCTGCAAATGCCGTGCCTGTGCTGCAGGTAGCGTTATGCGGCGTTAGGATCGTCTTTTTGCGGTAGGCCGTGCGGTACGGGTTCGATTTTTCCGGCAAGGGGAAAGATCCGGCTGCCGCGCCTTGCCGCGTTTTTCGCAGAGGAGCGTGCAACCCAACCGCGCACCGCCGATTTACGGCTCCGCAAAAGCGGTATGTCTCACCTCCTCCTCCCTGATCGACGCATGACCAACTCCCGTGCTTCCGTCCCCACGCCCGTCAACGAACCCGTCCGTAGCTACGCGCCGGGCAGTCCCGAGCGGATCAGCTTGCAAGCCCGCCTAGCGGAAATGAAAGCGCAAGGCCCCGTCGAGATCACGGCCGTCATCGGCGGCGAGGCTGTGACGACGGGCGCACAACAAGACGTGGTGGCACCGCACGAACACGCGCATGTGCTGGGCCGCGTGCACAACGGCGGCGGCGATGAGGCGCATCAGGCCATCGACGCCGCGCTGGCCGCACGTACCGAATGGGGGCGCATGGACTGGCAGGACCGCGCGGCCATCTTCCTCAAGGCCGCCGACCTGCTGGCCGGGCCGTGGCGCGACACGCTCAACGCCGCCACCATGCTGGGGCAGAGCAAGAACGTGTACCAGGCCGAGATCGACGCGGCGTGCGAGCTGATCGACTTCCTGCGCTTCAACGTGAAGTTTATGGAGTTCATCTATGAGCAGCAGCCTATCTCGTCGCCGGGCGTGTGGAATCGCACGCAGTACCGGCCGCTGGAGGGCTTCGTCTTCGCCGTCACGCCGTTCAACTTCACGGCCATCCAAGCCAACCTGCCGATTGCGCCCGCGATGATGGGCAACACGGTGATCTTCAAGCCGTCGCACACGGCCACGTTTGCGGCGCACTACACGATGAGGCTGTTGGAGGAGGCCGGGCTCCCGGCAGGCGTCATCAACATGGTACCGGGCGATGGGCCGCCTATCGGCGATCCCGTCATGGCGCACCCCGACTTGGCTGGGCTCCACTTCACCGGCTCCACAGGCACGTTCAAGCACCTGTGGAAGCTGGCCGGGCAACACATCGACACGTACAAGAGCTACCCGCGCATTGTGGGCGAGACGGGCGGCAAGGACTTCGTGGTCGCCCATCCCTCCGCCGATGCGCAGGCGGTAGCCACGGCGCTCGTACGCGGCGCGTTCGAGTACCAGGGGCAGAAGTGCTCCGCCGCCTCACGGGCCTACCTCCCCGCCTCGCTCTGGCCCACCATCCAGGCAGCCATGAAGGAGCAGCTGAGCGAGATCAAGATGGGCACCGTGGAGGACTTCTCGAACTTCATCAACGCCGTCATCGACGCCCGCTCGTTCGCGAAGATCACGGGCTACATCGACGCCGCCAAGGCGGCCGACGGCGTCACGCTGGTCCACGGCGGCGGCTACGACGGCAGCGAAGGCTACTTCGTCGAGCCCACCGTCTTCCAGGTGGACGACCCGATGTACCGCACCATGTGCGAGGAGATCTTCGGCCCCGTCCTCACCATCTACGTCTACGACGACAAGCGCTTCGACGAGATCCTGCCGCTGGTCGATTCGACCTCGCCGTACGCGCTCACGGGCTCGATCTTCGCGCAGGACCGCCGCATCGTCGCGCAGGCGATGCAGGCGCTGGAGCAGAGCGCGGGCAACTTCTACATCAACGACAAGCCGACGGGCGCGGTGGTGGGCCAGCAGCCGTTTGGCGGCGCGCGCGCCTCGGGCACCAACGACAAGGCGGGCGCCTACATGAACCTGCTCCGCTGGACCTCGCCGCGCTCGATCAAAGAAACGTTCGCCCCGCTGCACCACTTCGGCTACCCGTTCCTCGGCTGACTCCGCTGCATGCCCCAACCGCTCGATCCTGACGAAATCCTCGCCGTCGCCCAGCTGCTGGACGACCCCTCGGACGATGTGCGCTACGCCGTTGACCTGCGGGTGAGGAGTTGGACCGTGGAAGTGCTGGACGTGATTGACAGCGTGCTCGCCGAGACCGCAGACCCGCAGCTGGCCGCGGCCCTGGAGGAGTTATACCTGCGGCAACACGAGCACTTCGCGCGGATCGCGTGGCACGAGGTGCTCGGGGCGCGCCCGGTGAACCTGGAGCGCGGCGTGCTCGCGCTGGCATACTTCGCGCAGCCCCGGCTTCGTGTGGCGGCCTGGCAGGCGCGGCTGGATGCGATGGCAGAGACGCTGAAGCCGCGCGTGGCGGGACGCGAGGGCGTGGAGCGGGCGGTGTCGCTCTTCGAGGGCTTCGGCGCCCTCGGCTACGGCGGCGCCCAAAGCGACTACTACGACCCGCAGCATAGCTACCTCAACTGGGTCATCGAGCACAAGCGCGGCCTCCCTATCACGCTGAGTGTGCTGTTCACGCTCATCGGCTGGCGGCTGAGCGTGCCCGTCTTCGGCGTGAACATGCCTGCGCACTTCATCTGCAAGTACGAGGACGGACGCACCGAGGCGTTCTTCGACCTGTTCTACGGCAGCGGGCCGCTCAGCCGCGACGAGGTGGCACAGCGGCTCGTGTCGCGTGGGCTGCTGCCCGATGCGTCGTACTTCCTCTCGGCCACGCCCGACCAGATCCTGCGGCGCATGGTGCGCAACCTGGTGCGCGCCGCCGAGCAGCGTGGCGACGCCGAAGCCGCCCAACGCTGGCAGTCGCTGGCGCGTCCGTGGGAGCGGCCGTGACCGTCTTCCGCCACGCCATGCACCCGGGCGACCGCACCGCCGCGTGGGTGTTCAGCGAGTGGCTGATCCGCCCGCTCTCGCTGGTCTTCCTGCCCCTCATGCTGTTCTCGCTCAACGGCGCGCTGCAAGGCTACCACATCCTGCCCTACCTGACGTACGGCGCCCCGGCAGGCATCGTGGTGGCGTGGCTGTGGACCTCCTTCCGCCTGGGCGCGCAGGTGGCCGAGCTGCGCATCGTGGACGACCGCGTGCAGGTGCGCTCGTTGTGGGAGTTGCTGCGCCGTGCTCCGCCCGACGCGCCGCTGCCCATCTGGGACTTGCGCCGCGAAGGCCGCTCGTTTACGTTCACCACGGGCCACCGCACCTACCAGTTCGACGATGCCGAGTGGCACGATGGCGACGCCGTGTTCAAAGCGCTCGTCGATGCTCGCACCCCCGACTCCAGCAGACCCGCATGATCACGCTCGACCGCAACGGCCCGCTCACCATCCGCGACCAGCTCATCGAGCAGATCCGGTTTCAGATTGCGAGCGGTAAGTACCAGGTGGGCGATGTCTTGCCCTCCACGCGGGCACTGGGCGAGCAGCTGCAGATCTCGTTTCACACCGTCCGCAAGGCGTATCAAGCGCTCGAAGAGGAAGGGCTGCTCAACTCGAAGGTCGGGCGTGGCTTTCGCGTGACCGAGCGCGCCCCACTGGCCAAAGGCGACCGCATTGAGCAAGGCGCCAGCGTCATGCACGACGCCCTCCAGCACCTCATCGGCATTGGGCTGGCCGAGGACGAGATTGAGCACCTGTTCAACGAGCAGTTGGATGCGCTCACCGAGGGGTACACCGAGCAGAAGCTGCTGTTCGTGGCGCCGTACCGCGAGATGGCCGAGCAGTGCGCGCAGCAGATTGGCAGCACCATCCAGCGCCCGGTAGATGCCGTCACGGTGAAGGAGCTGAGTGGCCACGTAGACGCCGATGTGCTGTTCACGCCGTCTACGCTGCTCCGGGCCGTGCTCGGCACCGCACCGCAGGGCGACGTGCGCGGCGTGGTCACCTACCTCTCCACCAGCGCCATCACCCGCATCGCCAGCATGCTGGCGCACGAGACGCTCGGCCTCGTCACGCGCTACAGCGACGCCGTGCCGTACCTGATGCAGCAGATCAAGCAGGACACGGGCTTCCAGGGGCAGATCATGGCGGCCTCGCTGGATAACCGCAGCGACAACCTCACCGCCTTCCTCCAGCACATCGACCTGCTGATCTACACGCCCAAAGCCCGCCGCAGCCTGCTCTCCCACCTGGAGGTGAAGACGCACGTGCCGCTCTACATCCTCATCCCCCCCGACGCCCTAGCCGCCATCCGGCAGAGCGTGCCTGTTTAGCGTTTCTGACCGTCAGGTCTCGTATTGGTTCTGAGAGATGATTGCGCGATCAAGATTGTCGTCCCGAGCAGAGGCCAAAGGCCGTAGCCGAGGGATCTCCCATTCTTGAGTTGGGCAATTCGAATGCGGAGGAGATCCCTCGGCTACGCTCGGGATGACAAGACGAGCCGTCTAACCTACTCCTGGATCCGGTGTCACACCGCACGTTCGACCGCGATGTTTGCCTGACTATCTAGCAATACAGCATAGCCATAGCGCGGCAGCATGGCTTCGAAGGCTCTGCGCGACAGTCCGAGCACTTCGCGCGCTTCCTTGCCGGACAACTTACCCGTTGCGTCGAGCATGGCCACCAGGCCTTGCCGCGCAAACGCCTCGTCGATGTCGGTCTGGATGGGGAGATCGATGGAGAGTGTCATAACATAGCCTGGCTTGTTGCCGCCTCGTACCCTCCCGAATCCGCCAAGTTCACAGGCTACTCCATGCCATCTTTCGGGGTGATGGTGCTCAGGTCTAGGCCCATCACTTTGGCGAGGGCAAGCCCGATGTGCGTGTTGTCGACGTTGCCGAAGAAGTGGTCGCGGCCTGGGCCGTAGGCATAGAGTCCTACGTCCACGCCCGTGTGGCCGTTGGTGGTCCAGGCGACGAGCGAGCGGCGGGAGATGATCTCGCCCAACACGGCGTGCTGATCCCACCCGTCGGCGGCGGCGATGTCGGCCAGCTCGTCTTCGTTGAGATCGGTGAGGCCGAAGTAGGCGGCGGGGTCGGCGCCCTCGGTACGCTGAAACTGATCGTACGAGCCTTGGGTGTTCTCTATCGCCTCGGGGTGCCACGCGTAGATGCCGCGCCCGTTGATGTTGCGGCCCAGCGTCATGCCGCCCGTCTCGTGGTCGGAGGTGGAGACGACGAGCGTCTCGCCGTCGTCGGCAGCGAAGGCCAGGGCTTGCGCGATGGCGTCGTTGAAGGCGAGGATGTCGTGGAGGTGGGCCACTAGGTCGTTGGCGTGCCCCGCGTGGTCGATGCGGCTGGCCTCCACCATCAAGAAGAAGCCTTCGTCAGACTCATCGTTCAGCAGTTCGATGGCTTTGATCGTCATCTCGGCGAGGCTGGGCTGCTCGGCGGCATCGCGGTCGGTCTCGTAATCCATGTGGCTGCCCGAGAAGAGCCCGAGTAGCGGCGTGGCATCGGCAGCGTCGAAGCCCGCACGGTCCGTGACGACGCTGTAGCCGAGGTCGGCGGCTTCGTTCATGATGTTGCGCCCGTCGTCGCGGCGCCCGCCCCCTGCTTCGTCGGCGTAGAAGTTGAGGCCGCCGCCGAGCAGCACCTCGATGCCCTGCCGGATCTGCTGCGCCGCGATTTCGGCTTCCATGCTGCGGCGCGGCACGTGCGCCGAGAACGAGGCGGGCGTGGCGTGCGTGATGCGGCTGGTGGCCACGAGGCCCGTGACCATCCCCTTCGCCTCTGCGCCTTCCAAGATCGTCGGGATAGACTCCAGGTCGTCGTTGACGGCGATGGCGCCGTTGTAGGTCTTCACGCCGCACGCGTAGGCGGTGGCCGAGGCGGCCGAGTCGGTCACGCGGCTGTCAGAGGCGTGGGTGCGGACGGATCCCGTTTGGATAGAGTCCAGGGCAAGGGCTGTGGCCGTGCCTTTGTAGCGCAGGTAGTCGCGCGCCATCGTGAAGCTGGCCGGGCCGCAACCGTCGGCGATGAACAGAATGACGTTCTTGGGCGTGTCCGATGGCGACTGCGCCCCGCAGCCCGTGACCGCGACCAGCGTAAAGATGAGCAGAGCGGGCAGACGAAGGTGAGGCATAGCATGCGGCAAAAGATGACGGTGCGGCAAGGTACGACGCGCGACTCGGCGATGGGTAAACGGATTGTGAACGTCAGCGGCCTACGCGGCCCGTACGCCAGCGCGCCACCGCTGCAGCCCAGGGCTCGGCATAGGCCGACTCCCGCCGCAGCCGCCACTGGCCCGTCTCGGTGCTGCGGATGAAGACGAACTCCGTCACCCGCTCCGAGGTCGGGTCCAGCCGGTATTCCCACACCTCCAGGTTGTAATCGCGCTCGACGAAGAACGGCGGGCCGAGGACGGTGTAGACCATGCCGCGCTCGGTCTGCCATCCGCTCCGCGTCTCGCTGAAACGCAGGTTGGCCGCCTCCAGCCGCTCGGCAAACACCTGCACGGCTTTGTTGGCCTCGGCGTTCGCGCGTTGATCGGACTGCCAGAATGCCTCGAAGCGCGCCCGGCGCTGCTCGGGCACCACGGTGCGCAAGGCCTCGACCTCCTCGGGCGTGGCGATGTAGCGCAGCGCGGCGACCATCTCGGCCCACTGCGTTACCACGGGAAAGGTGACATCGCGTACCACCCACGTGCCCGATTGCCAGAGGCGCCCCTCGGCGCGTACCTGCCAGCGGTATGCCCCCGGCGCGAGTGCTCCGAGTTCGAGGCTCGCTTCGCGCGCGCCTGCCTGCACCGCTTGCTGGGCCACGGGCTGCCACATCAGCGAAGACTCGGCGAGGCCTGGACCGGCGGGCGGCGAGGCGGGCTCAGGAGGCAACAGGACATGTGCCACGGTGACCTGAAACGCCGCGTCTTTCTCGGTGCGCACGCGCAGGTGTGCGGGCTGCCCATCGGCGAGGAGCGTGCGGCTGTACACGGGCGCAGGCGGCACGCCCACCAGCACCTGAACGCGGTACGGCGCCACCACCTCCACGGGCCGGACGGTGGCCACGGCGCCCACGACGCTTTCGGTGCGGGCGTTGCGGTCGCGTACGGTGGCCGTGATCCAGTACGTGCCGGGCGGCAAGTCGAGCGTCAGCGCAACATCATCGCTCTGCAGCGTGGTGGTCGCATCGCGCGTGGCCACGGTCACAGTACGCTCGGCAGTCTGCTCGGCGGCGAGGCGGCGGCCGTTGCGCTTCCAGGCGCGCAGCACGACCGCGTAGCCCGCTGTCCACCCCTCGTCGTCTGCTACAAACGCCAGCGTAGGATGCCACACAGCGATGCCCACGCGCACGCCCATGCCCTCCAGCAGCGGCTGCACATCCAGCTCAGCAACGGGGCGGCTGGGATCGACGGGGCGGCTCAGATCGATAGCCGGAGGTGGCACACAGCTCACCACAAGCAGCACAAGCAGCACAAGCACCAAGCCTGCACCCGCCCGCGGCATGAGGCTCACGCGAACCGCGCCGCAGCATCGATGATGGCGGCGAAGGAGTCCGCGTTGAGGCTGGCCCCGCCTACGAGGCCGCCGTCCACGTCGGGCTGGGCACAGAGGTCGGCGGCGTTGCCGGGCTTCATGCTGCCGCCGTAGAGGAGGTGGAGGCCAGCGGCGAGCGCTTCGCCATAGCGTGCGGAGAGCAGCTGGCGGATGAACGCGTGCATGGCTTGCGCCTGATCAGGCGTGGCCACCTCGCCCGTGCCGATGGCCCAGACGGGCTCGTAGGCGATGACCAGTTGATCGGCGCTCGTCAGGTCCACGCCGTCCAGGGCGCCGCTGATTTGCGCCTCTACGACGGCTTCTTCGCGCCCCGCCTTGCGCTCATCCAGCACCTCGCCCACGCAGACGATGGGCACGAGGCCGCCCGCGAGCGCCTGCTTCGTCTTGGCGTTGACCGAGGCATCGGTCTCGCCGAAATACTGCCGCCGCTCCGAGTGGCCCAGGATCACATAGTGGCAGCCCACCGACTTCAGCATCGCCGCCGACACCTCGCCCGTGTACGCGCCACTGTCGGCGGCGTGCATGTTCTGCGCCCCCACCCGGACGCCCGAGCCGCGTAGCGCGTTGAACACCGCATCCAGGCTGATCGCGGGGGGGCACACGGCCACATCCACGGGCGGCTCGCCGGGCAGCGCCTGCGCCAAGGCCGACGCCAACGCGGTCGCCTCGGCCAAATCGGTGTTCATCTTCCAGTTACCAGCAACGAGCATCGGTTCAGCATAGGTTGGTGCGAGAGGTTGAGGCAAGATAGCATGCTCAGCGGATGCTCAAGTCGCGATATGATGAAAATCGCGCGGCCCGCAACCGCGCAAGCCCTTTCTCAGTACGCCAAAACTCGCTTTGTTGACCTCCCGGACCTGCGCATGGCCTCCCCCCGCCGTTACTCCGAAGAAGAGATTGCCGCCATCTTCCAGAAGGCCGTGGAGACGCAGGAAATCGCCCGGCGCCAGCGTGCCCCCGAGCGCGGACTGACGCTGGACGAACTCAAAGCCATCGGGGCCGAGTCCGGCATTGACGCGGCGTTTATCGAGCACGCCGCCACAACAGCCCACGTGCAGCCTGCCGAGACCGACCAGGTGACCTACCTGCGCGTGCCCATCGGCGTCTCGCACACGGTGGACCTGCCCGGCACGCTATCTGACGAGAACTGGGAGCGGATCGTGGGCGAGTGCCGGCATATGTTCCGAGCAGAAGGCAAGGTGGCTACCCGGGGCGCCACGCGCGAATGGTCCAACGGTAACCTCAAGATCATCGCAGAGCTGTCTGAGACGGGTCATCGACTGCGGATGCGTACCGTTAAGAGCGATGCCCAAGGGCTCATCATGATGTCAGCTCTGTTTGGGGCTCTGGGGCTCGCGTTCACTATCTTCAGCCTCGTCAGCAGTGTCAACACAGATATCCCTGAGACGGGCGTTGTGTTCTTCTGGGTAGGCCTGGCGATGGGCCTCGTCACGGCGCTGCAGCAACCCAGTTGGGCGCGCAAGCGTGAACAGCAGATGGCGATGCTCGCCGAGAAAGCCACCGCCTGGGTCGAGGCCGATGCTACTAAGGCTCTCGCCGCATCTACGCCAACACTCACCATCCCCGATGCCCCACAGGCCACCACGGTACCCTCGCGCAACGGGCAACGGACGAAGGCATAGCGTCTGTTGTTTTGCAGCATCGCAGGTCCGGCATTCAGATGAAGACACGCGGCTCCTCAATGAGTAATTTCCCTTTGCCGTGCCCCGAAACTCGACACTCCAGATACAGACATGACTGCGCTCCGCCGTTACTCTGAAGAAGAGATCGCCGCCATCTTCCAGAAAGCCGTCGTAGCCCAGGAGGCGGCACAGCGGCAGCAAGCGCCCGACCGCGGGCTCACCTTAGACGAGCTTAAGGCCATCGGGGCCGAGTCGGGCATCGATGCGGCGTTTATCGAGCACGCCGCCACAACAGCCCACGTGCAGCCTGCCGAGACCGACCAAGTGACCTACCTGCGCGTCCCGATTGGCGTATCGCACACGGTGGACCTGCCCGGCATGCTCTCCGAAGCCAACTGGCACCGTCTCGTGGCCGAGTGCCAAGCCGCCTTCCGCGCCGACGGTAGGCAGCGGCTCACCTCCACCACGCGCGAGTGGTACAACGGCAACCTGCGCATCGTGGTGGAGCCGTCGGATTCGGGTCACCGCCTGCGCATGCGCACCACCAAGGGCGATGCCAAGAGCCTGCTCGGTATGTCCGGCGTGTTTTTCGGAATGGGCCTCCTCTTCGCGCTCTCCCAGTTCTTGCCCGACGGCGGTGGCGACGGCCTGCCCGAGATCGGTTTCCTGTTCCTCTTCACGGGGCTGGCGATGGGCCTCGTCTCCGCCTTGCAGCAGCCGAGCTGGGCACGCAAGCGCGAACAGCAGATGGCCATGCTCGCTGAGAAGGCCACGGCCTGGGTCGAAGCCGATGCCACCAAAGCGCTCGCCACAGCGGCACCCGTCGCCGCGCCACAACTCCGCATCCCCGATGCGCCCGACGCCGAGCTGGCGCCCGGACGCAACGGCCTTCGGACGCGCGGATGACGATGCGCCTCTGCTAAACCGTCCACGGTCGCGCTATGCCTATCTCTGCCTACATGCAGCGCCTGCGCGACGCGGTGGGGCACGCGTTGCTGCTGGTCCCGAGCGTGGCGGCGATCATCCGCGATGCGGAGGGGCGTGTTCTGCTGATGCAAGACGCGCAGAGCCAGCAGTGGAGCCTCCCTGCAGGAGCCATCGAGCCCGGCGAGTCGCCCGAGCAGGCCGTGGCGCGCGAGGTGTATGAGGAGACTAACCTGCGCGTGGCCGGAACGCGGCTGCTGGCTGCGCTGGGCGGCGAGCGCTTCCGCCATACCTACCCCAACGGCGACCGGGTCGAGTATACCGTCTGCGTGTTCGCGTGCGAGGTGGCTTCGGGCGTACTGGCTGCCCGCGACAGCGAAGCAGCGGCCTTCCGGTGGGTAGCGCCAGACGACATCCCTGATCTGCTTGCGTTGCCCTACCCCGCGTGGCTCTTCGCGACACGCTGATGCAGAGCGACCTCAGCGGGTGCTGATCACAATGTGGACTGGGCGCACGAGCCCTTGCACCATCTATGCTATCGGCGGGGACGGAGGCATTCGTTTCGCCACCAGCAGACAGGGCAGCGCCGGGCGGCTCGTGGAACAGTAGCGCACGAGCCGGACTACGGGCGCGACGAGTTGCGCACGATGCGAACCCCACGCCCTACCTGCCGAGTATAGGTCCACTGTAGCTTCCGCCCGCCTCTCGTTTTGTATGCGTCGCCTGCTTGCTGTCTGTGTTGCCACCCTCATGCTCGCGCTGCCGTGCCGTGCGCAGCAGGGCGAGGCGCCGCTCCGCGTCTTCGGCTACTTCCAGAACGCGTTCTCGTACCAGAACAACTCAGGGGGCGAGGTCATCACCTCGTTCACGGCTCAACAACTGAACCTGTTCTTCCAAAAAGACTTGGCGGAAGACTTCACCGCCTTCGTCAACTTTGAGGTGCTCAACGGCTATTCGTCGAGCGAGGGCTGGGGCGCGTGGGGCTTGGAGGAAGCCTGGGTGCGCTACCGCTGGGACCGCCGCCTGAACCTGAAGCTGGGCCTGCACATCCCCACCTTCAACCGCCTCAACGACATCAAGAACCGGACGCCGCTGCTGCCCTACATCATCCGGCCGCTCGTCTACGAGTCGTCGTTCGACGAATTCCTCTCCAACGATGAATACACGCCCGCGCGAGGCTCCTTCTCGCTATACGGCTTCTTCCCGGCCGGACGCGCCAAAATTGACTACTCCGCCTTCATGGGCAACAGTCCCAACATCCGACGCTTCACCGATCCCTTCTCTACCGTGGAGACGCAGGGGCAATCGGGCGCAGACACGACGCGCGCCCTGCAGGTGGGCGGTCGCGTGGCGGTACGCACCACGGAGGCCACGCTGGGCGTCTCGGGCACGCACGAGCGCACCAACCAGTTTGTGGGCGCCGAGCGTTTCTACGGCGGCACCCTCAAAGACTACCAGCTGGCTACCCGATACCGCCTCGGCGCCGACCTGTACATCGAGCGCGGCCGGTGGACCGCCGAGGCCGAGCTGATCTGGGTCCGCTACCCCAACCGTCCCATCCCGCAGGAAGCCGACCTCACGTTCGTGTATGGCGTGCTGGGCTACAACATCACGGATCGGCTGCTACTCTTCGGCCTCTTCTCGCAAAACTGGGAGACCATCACGCAGATCCAGCCCAGCTCTGCCTTCAGCGTACCCATCGATATCACCGTAGGGGGCGGGGGCGCCGCCTATGCCCTCACCGACCGCGTGGTCTTCAAAACACAGTACGCGCATGCCCGCCTCGACTACGGCGCGGCCGAGATCTCAGGCATAGGCCGCTTCCCACTCGTGCGCGACAACTTTACGGACTTCTTCAGCGTCGCGATGTCGGTGGTGTTCTGATGAAACGCGCGCTGCTCTATATCGCCTTGTTGTTGACCGCCGTACTGCCGCATTCCATGGCGGCCCAGGCCACCGTCGATGTCGTGG
>JBCCMF010000043.1:0-21862 GCA_039026435.1 Bacteroidota bacterium | reverse complement strand
GGCGGGGAGCCAGACGCACAACCTCGTGCTGGTGCTGGGCTACTGGCGCGGACGCTTCCGCATCCCTCTCGAAAAGCGCTACGTGCCGATAGCATTCTGGTCCTATGTGGCCGTGGTGGTGTTCGGCATGATCGTCTACCCGCTGTTCCGCGTGGAGGTGCGCGCCGCCTACTTCGACCCCTCGCTGCCCTGGGCCACGGGCCTGTTCGAGATCAAGGAGCATGTGGTGGGCGTGGGTATCGGACTGTTCGCGGCCTATGTGGGCATGAGCCGCACGCTCAACCCCCGAACCGACCGGCGCGGGCTGGTGCTCTATACGGTGCTCGCCGTCGTACTCTACCTGATCTCGTGGTATGCGCTCACCGCTGGCTTCTACCTGACGACGCTGCGCTCGGTGTAGCTGGCCTTCATTGGGCGAGACGCGTGTAGGCCTCTTCTTGTGCTTCCACACGCGGCGCGCCACCGACGTACGGGTTGGTCTGCTCCGCATCGAGGTGGCGGGCCTTGGCGGTGTCGGCCCACTGCAGTTCGAGGTGGTCGATGATGCGCTGGCGCAGGGCCGCGTCGTAGACGGGGAAGGCGACCTCGATGCGGCGGTCCAGGTTGCGCGTCATCCAATCGGCGGAGGCAAGGTAGAGTGGCTGCTCGCCGCCCTGGTGGAAGAGGAACGCCCGCGTGTGCTCCAAGAACTGGCCGAGGATGCTGCGGACCTCGATGGTCTCGCTGAGGCCTTCCACGCCGGGGATCAAGCGGCAGATGCCGCGCACAATCAGGCGGATGCGCACCCCAGCCTGGCTGGCGCGGTACAGGTGCTGGATGATCTGGGGGTCTTCGAGCGCGTTCATCTTGGCCAAGATCTCAGCGGGACGCCCAGCCTTGGCTTCGGCAATCTCATGGTTGATGGCGGCATGGAACCGGTCGCGGAGGGTGAACGGTGCCACCAGCAGGTGTACAAAGTGCGGGTCGCCCGCGCGCTCCTCCAGAAAGCGGAAGACGGCGCGCAGCTCCGTCGTCAGGTGCGCTTCTACCGTGAGCAGGCCCATGTCGGTGTAGAGGCGGGCGGTCTTGGCGTTGAAGTTGCCCGTGCCGAAGTACGCGTAGTAGCGCGGCGCCTCGGGCTCCTGGCGCTCGATGAGCAGGATCTTGGCGTGCACCTTCAGGTCGGGCATGCTGTAGAGCACGCGCACGCCAGCGGCCTCCATCCGGTCCGCCCACGTCAGGTTGGGCTCTTCGTCGAAGCGCGCCTTGACCTCCACGAACACCGTCACGCGCTTGCTGGCTTCGGCCGCCGCAATCAGCGCCTCGCACACCGCCGACTCGTCGCCCACGCGGTATAGGCTGATCCATATCGCCGACACATCGGCATCGGCCACGGCTTCGTTCAGCCACTGCACCACGTAGTCGAACTTCTGGTACGGCACGTGGATGAGGTGGTCGCGTTCGGCAATGGCGTCGAAGAGGGATTCGGTGGCCTCCAATTCGGAATGCGGATGCGGCGGCTTGGGCGCAAACTGCAGGTGCCGCTGGTCGAAGCTGGGGAAGCCGAAGAAGTCGCGGAAGTTGTGGTAGCGCCCGCCTGCCACCATGTCTTCCTTCGCCAGCCGCAGGTGCTCCTGCAAGAACGACACGGCCGAGTACGGCGTGAGCGCGTCGTAGAGCAGCCGCGTGGGCACGCCCGTCTCGCGCTTGTCCAGCGCCTTGCGGATCTTCTCGACCAGGTCTCCCTCAAACTCGTCCTCCAGGTACAAGTCGGCATCGCGGGAGAGCTTGATGGCATACGTGTCGCCGTGCTCAAAGCCGGGGTAGAGCCGGTCGATGTTGAGGCGCAGCACGTCATCCAGCATCAACAGCTGGTGGCCGGGCACGTCGTAGTCGATCTCGACGAACCGCGGGGCGTGGGCCGTGGGCAGCGCCACGAGGCCGTAATGCGTCTGCCAGTCCAAGACATCGGTGGGCCAGAGGAGCGTGACGAGGTACTGGGCCTGGTTCTCGATGAACGGCGCCGCCTCGGCCTCGCCCAGCACCACGGGCTTCATCGCATCGTGCAGATGCTCGGCGTACCACTGCCGCAGGTAGCCCACCTGCTCTGGCGACAACGCCTCGGGGCTCAGCACATGGATGCCTTCCGAGGCGAGGGCGGGCAGCAGCTCCTCGCGGTAGATGCGCCCGAAGGCCCGCTGCTGCGTCTGGACCATCCGCTTGATCTGAATCAGCAACTGCCCTGGGTGCACATCGAGCGCGGCCAGCGATTTCTTCTTGAGGCGCAGCAGGCTACGCAGCGACGCCACGCGCACGCGGAAGAATTCGTCGAGGTTAGAGGAGTAGATGGCGAGGAACTTCAGCCGCTCCAGCAGCGGCACGTTCGGGTCGGCGGCTTCCTGCAGCACGCGCGCATTGAACGACAGCCAACTCAGGTCACGGTTGAATAGTGGCCCGTCGGCCATAGGCACCTCTTGGAAGCTAGGAAGCGTTGCGTCAAGGCAACGTACACGCGCCAGGTTAGGATAGGATTACCGTTGGCACCGTGGTTCACCATCTCCTAAGCCTCGCGAGACCGTTTGTCAAGACAGCGATGCGCCTGCTCAGCAAATCAGCGTACCTTTGGCCGCATGACGCGCACGCCTCACCACAGCCGTTTCGCGTGCGAATGCCCAGACTCGACGGAAAAGTTGCCTTCTACCGCAGGCTGGACGTCGTCTCGATGAGCTAGCAGAGATGCAGTATATTGCGCGCCCTGCGATCAACCCGCTGCGCCGATGGCCGTTCGCCCGATCCTACAACTTGGCAACCCCGTCTTGTACGAAGTCTGCGCCCCCGTCTGCCGTGACGAGGTGGCCGAGCTTCAGCCTGTCTTCGACGCCCTCCGCGATACGCTGCTCGATGTGCGCGAGCGCGTCGGCTTTGGGCGCGGCATCGCGGCGCCGCAGATCGGCGTGTTGAAGCGCATCGTCTACCTCAACCTGGACGGCGACGAACACATCCTGATCAACCCCGTGCTCTACGGCAAGAGCGCCGACATGATGGAGCTGTGGGACGATTGCCTGTCGTTCCCCAACCTGCTCGTGCGTGTGCAGCGGCACCAGTCGTGCAAGCTGATCTACCGCAGCCCCGACTGGACCATCCACCGACGCACCATCAGTGACGGCCTGTCTGAACTGCTTCAGCACGAGATCGACCATCTGGAAGGCGTGCTCGCGGTAGCGCATGCCATCGATGGCGAGAGCTTTAAGCTGCGGGCCACGCCATGAAGTCACTGCCCGAGCCCGCGTGGAAGCAGCTGTGGGACGACGCGGCAGGCACGCGCCACCACTCGCCGTGGACCCCCGACCCGTTCACCATTGACGGCGTCAGGTACACGCCCGAGGAGATCGCGACCGTGCTGCGTCCGTACCTGACCGACGAGCGCGCCGAGCGGATCGACGCCGTACTCAAGCAGCGGACCTACACCGTGGTCCCCGTGCTGGAGCGCCCGCACGACCGCGGCAACGTGGGCGCCATCATGCGCAGTGCCGAGGCCCTGGGCTACCAGCGCCTCAACCTGATCGGCGCCACGCCGCAGCACCAGACGCCGGGGCGCACGCCGCGCGGCGCGCACAAGTGGCTGGACGTGCACATCTGGCACGAAACCGCCGACTGCCTGCACGCTCTCAAAGCCGAGGGCTACACCGTGCTGGCCACCCACCTGGACGACCGTGCGCAACCCATATCGGCGTTCGACTTCACCGAGAAGACGGTGCTCCTCTTCGGCAACGAGCGACGCGGCGCCTCGGCAGAGGCACTTGCCCTGGCCGATGCCACGTGCATCATCCCCGTCAGTGGGTTCAGCGAGAGCTATAATGTGTCGGTGGCGGCGGCGCTGGCGCTGTACCATGCCCAACAGGACCGCCTCCGGCGGCAAGGCCACCACGGCGACCTATCGCAGGCGGCGCTTCGCCAGCTGGAGGCCGCGTTCTACCTAAAGGCGGTACAACACGCCCGTCCAGTGCTGAAGCGTAGCCGCGCTTAGCCCACTCGGCAGCATACACGCCGTCCAGTTGGCGCAACTCGGCGGCGATGCGGCTCTCGCTGTGTCCTTGGGCGCTTAGCAGCGACAGGGCGTCGCGGATGCGGGTCCTCGCACGCATGAGTACAGAGGGGGAGAGGAGTGCGAGCTCCGCTTCGGAGCACGACATCCAACGAATCGACATCGACATGGCATGGCACGGGTCAAAGAAACAACAGACCGGTTGGACGAAGGCCATGCAATACGCCTCATCTTCAGAGAACGACAACAGCGGAGAAATTCGCAGCGGGCGTCGGGCAAAATGACATCCCTCACGTCAACAAGCCTGATGAGCGGCGGCGTTCGATTTCGACGGCGTACAGCCGGGTGCGCTGCTCAAGGATGTGGACAAGTTCTGTAGCCCGCCGCGCACAGCAAGCGCGCATCCGCTCTAGCAGGTACTGGGTGTCGAGGTAGGCCCGTAGCAACACGCGGTTGTGCAACAGGTGGAGCAGGCGGTCGTCGTCTATCAAGTGATCGAAGCGGTGCATAACGTCGTAGGTCAAATATGGCGTTTTCATCGTCGAACCCCGTATTATGGTGGTGATACAGCGGATAAAGCGGGCTTAGCCACGCTTGGGGGCGTGTGATGGATGCGTAGAGGCGCGGTGTGAGACTCGGCCGGGTGGAACGATCCGGCGAGCACGTTATCCGCACCCGGTTACCTCCTGTACACGCCAACCCTATGCCACCCCGTAATCCATAAGCGCGTGGAGACGCCTACATGGGTCCAACGTGCATCAACTTTCTTCGGACTTTACGCCGCCAGCCACCATTCTAGGCACGCGTTTCGTAAGTTCAGCACACACCACTGCACGAACCGCCGCTCCCGCCCCATGCCCACGTACCGCCTTCTCCCTCTTGGCCTTGTGCTCGTCGGCTTCTTGCTGACAGGCTGCGTAAGCACGCAGAAACGCTACGAACGCGGTGTGGAGTTGGAGGCGCAGGGGCGCTACGCCGATGCGGCCGAGTATTACATCAAGGTGCTGGAGAAAGAGCCGACCTGGGCCGAGGTGCAGGACCGCCTGCAGGACGTAGGCGACCAAGCCGTGGCCGATCTGATTGAGGCGGCGCGCGGTGCCGAACGCACCGGGGCTTTCGACGAAGCCATCGGCTACGTGCGGTCTGTGGATAACCTGAGCAACGAGGCGCGGAGCGTAGGCGTCACCCTTGCGCTGCCGGAGAGCTACGACGGCTTTCGCGGCAACCTGCTGGAGCAGGCGATAGCCGCCAACGTGCGCACGGGCGAGCGCGCCGAACGACGCGGCGAGTGGGACAAAGCACTCAAGGCCTATCGCAAAGCGCTCGACGATTACCCCGTCTCCTTTGCCCAACGCAGCCAGCTGATCGGCGCACAGGTACGCGTCCATACGGCGTGGGCGCGCCAGGAGATGGAGCGCGGACGCTACCGTGCTGCCTTCGAGCGCGCTCAGGACGCCGTGGACCTGCTCCCGATTGACCACCCCGACACGGCGGCGCCGCTCCGCGTGCAAGATGAGGCGCTGGAGGCGGGCACGCAGGTGGTGGCCTTCTTGCCGTTCTGGCAGATCGATGCCTACCAGCGCACGGCGCCTGCAGGCCTGCTGCAAGCCTTCAACGACGAACTGGTGCTGGACCATTGGACCAACCCGCCGCCGTTCATCGCCAGCGTAGACCCGGTGGAGGTGCGGCGCGAGGTGCGGCGCCTCCGCTACGACCGCGCCCTCGTCACCCGCACGCAGGCCATCGAGATCGGCCGCGCGGTAGAGTCCGACTTCGTGGTCGCGGGCGAGATGCTGTCCTTCCTGCGCGAGGAGAAGCGCCCTCGGGAACGTACCCGCGAGGCGCGCACGCGCGGCCGCAACGCGCTTGACACTTCGTTCGTGGCCATCGAGTACACCGCTGAGATCACCGCCGAGGTCGAGATTCACATCTACGACGCCGACACGCGCCGCGTGGTGCGCGAGGAGAAGGTCCGCGAGAAAACCAGCCAGCGGCTAGAGCGCGGCAGCTACCCCGGCGACTGGCGCGATCTGGACCTCTCCGGCAGCGAACGCCGCCTCTTCGACCCCGACGAGCAGGCCGAACTGGAGCGCGAGCTCGAGAATGAACTGGTCGATAAGCTCGGCGAGCGCGTGGTCGAAATCGTCTTCGACACGCTTGTGCGCCAGATCGACTAGCCGACGAAAAACGTATGATCGCTCGCCTCTGGCATGGCCGCACAGCAGCGGCACACGCCGATGCCTACCTGACCTTCCTTCACGAGCGCGCCGTTCCTGACTACGCTGGCGTCGAGGGCTGCTTGGGCGTGTACGTGCTGCACCGCACGGAGGGCGATGTCGCCCACTTTCAGACGCTGACGTTTTGGACCGACGAAGCGGTCGTGCGTGCGTTCGCCGGAGATGACGTGCTCCGCGCCAAGTACTACCCCGAGGACGACGGCTTCTTGCTGGAGCAGGGGCCGTTCGTGCAGCACTTCGAGGTGCTGGAGGGGGTTGCCTTGTCTCAGCTCGTGGGTGGCGCCAGCGATCAGGCCGCCAGGGCGCAGGGTGAGTAGAGGCGGAGACCACGAATGGGCATGCGCTGAATGAGCCCGCGGGCCTCCAGGTCCAGCTGCACGGCCTTGGCGTACCACCGGATTTCGCTATCTTTTGCGAAGATTGATGCCGGGAGGTGCGGGCGGACGGCTTCGACCAACTCGGCCCACGTCAACCCCGATTCGTAGTGGGGCAGCACCTGCAAGATGGCGCGGCGCATCGGCCAGTAGAACGTTTCGTCGAGGTAGGCGTCGAGTTTTCCAGCTTTGATGTTGACGATTTTCATGGCAAGGTCCGGTTCCGTTAGCGGTGGCAAAGCGAACGGTAGCGAAGCTAGAAGCCTGGGGTGACACCTCTGTGTCATAGCCTTTCGGCGTGGCGTCAACAAAATATCGGAAGGCGTATCACGCCCAGAGCGTGTGCATGGGATACCGCAGGTGCAGCGTGCCTTCCAGCAGCGTGCGGTCGTAGTTGATGAAGCCGTGGGCGAGGTAGATCTCTTGAGGCGAGCAGCGGTAGAGCAGCTTGACTTCGGTATCGCCCTTCCGGTAGTCGGTGGTGACGAGCCCGCCCACCAGCCCATTCGCGGCCGTGCCCACGAACACATCCACCTCCTCGCCGTCGGCGCCGCGCGTGCGGTTGACGTAGCCGTAATCCATTGGGTAGATGATGCGCGGGTATTTCGGGTGCGCGCGTCCCTTTGGGCGGTCCAGCGTGTAGCCGTGCGCCTCGATGTAGGCTTCCCAGCCGGCCCAGTCGATGCCGTCGAGGTCGTGGAGTTCAGCGAGCATAGGGAGGGCCTGGGAAAACGACGAAGCCCCCAGCACACGCGGTGCCGAGGGCTTCGGTTCAATCGATCAGCGCGAAGCCGAGCCTAGAATCCGAACGTGACACGGCCCATGCCCATGATGCCCATGTTGGGCGCGCCCACGAACTGGCGGTGCTCGTTGTCGAGCAGGTTGGTGATCTGGAAGTCAACGCGGAGGCCCTCGGCAAACTCGCTCAGGTCGTAGCCCGCACCGAGATCGAGGAGGAAGTAGCTGTCCACATCGCCCGTGTACGGGCCGGAGCGGACCGGGAAGCCTTCCACATAGCGGCCCGAGGCGTTCACCGACAGCGCGCTCGTCAGGTCATAGCTGAAGCCGCCTTTCGCCTTGAAGCGCGGCGCGTTGAGCGACAGCACGAGGTCTTGGTTCTCTTCACCCAGCTCCTCGGCATCGAAGAAGTCATCGCTCACCACCGACACGTTGCCAAAGACATCGAGGTCATCATTCACGATCAGCTGCGCGGTGATGTCTACCCCGTAGTAGTCCACGTCGCCAAAGTTGCGGTACGCTTGGAGCAGTTCGGGTGCGTTGCCCACGCCTGGGTTGTTCTCGGTAGGCTGCACGATAGCGACCGGTGTCGTGGCGCTCGGCAGCTGATCGGCGGAGAGGCCCACGATCAGCTCAGCCACCTGCTGGGCTGTCAGCCCGAAGTTGGCCAGCGTGCCCGAAAGCTGCGCGTTGCCTTGGATGCCTGCTACGAGTGCCGCCGTCAGGTCGGCACTGAGGCCCGGCACCAGCACGGCGGGCGTCTCCATCAGCAGCGGGCCGACGAAGTTTTTCTGGTTCACGTAGTAGCCGTCCACCGCCAGCAGCAGCCTGTCGTTGATGATGCCCTTGTAGCCCACTTCGAACGTAGTGCTCGTCGTCTGATCCAGTGCGGGCACATCCGACACATCCGAGACGATGCGCGGAGCGCCGCCCGTGGTACTCAGCAGCGCCAGGATGCCGGACGAGAAGCCATCCACCTGCGTCACCGCCGGGTTGAGGAGCTGCACGAGGCCCGCCGTGACCTGCTCGTTGACAGGCAGGCCTTGCTGCTGCAGCAGTGCCGTCAGCTGGGCCGTGGGGATGGCGGCCAGCCCACCGTATACCGAGCCGTAGATGTCATCGAGCGGCAAGCCGACGGGCGTGGGCTGACCGAGCGTAGAGGGCACGAGGCTGGTGGCCACGAGGTCGCTACCTGCGATCTGACCGAAGGCCGGGTTGCGCTCGAAGTTGAAGCCGAAGGCCGAGCCGCGGTTGCGGACGGTAACGCCACCAGCTTGCACGGCGATGTCGAGGAAGTTGGAGTTGGAGCCGGGCGAGGAGAACGCGCGGTTGAACGTGGCGCGGAAGGTGTTCGTCGTGTTGGGCTTGAAGACCAGGGCTGCACGCGGCGAGAGCTGGAATTGCTCCACGATGTTGTTGTAGTCGCCGCGTAGCGCCAGCGTCAGGTCCAGCTTCTCGGTCAGGTTGGTCGTGGACTGGGCGTAGACGCCCGCCTCAGTGATGGCGTCGTCGTCCTCGTTGCGCCCGTTGATGGTGCGTTCGGTATCCGGGCGGATCTGCTCGTAGTCAACCCCCACAATGAGCTGCTGACGGCTGCCCAGCTCCATGTCGTACTGCGCCTGAGCGATAATCGTCGTGCTGTTATCCACAACGGGGTCCGACACGTTGTCGTTGTTGAAGTCCTGCGCGTAGACGAAGGAGTCTCCGGCGTCATTGGTGTTGGCATAGAGCTGTGCAAACAGATTGCCAGCCTGGAGGCGCACCTGCCCATAGCTGTAGCCAATGCCGTCGGCCTGTAGCGTGCCAATACCGGAGAGGACGACGGCCGTCAAGGCCGAGGTACCCACATTGGCGGCCAGCGTCACATCGTCGGCAAGACGATACTGGATTTCGCCGTTCACCTTGTACTTCTCATAATTGTTGTTGCGCTCACTTACGTCGTCACGGAGGAAGGCCGCATCGCTGGGGTCATTCGCATCCAGTTCCCAGTCGTTCGCAGACAGGTATTCGCCCACCACTTTGAACGCGAACTTGTCGCTGAGCGCGGTAGCGTGACGGAACTGCCCGCCGTAGGTGGAGCGCGAGCCTCCGTTGAGCGAGACGGTAGTGCCTTGATGCGTGAAGGGGTCTTTCGTGATGAAGTGAATCACGCCTGCATCTACGCCTGCACCATACAGCGCCGAGCCCGGGCCACGGACCACCTCCACGCGCTCGATGTCGAGCGAGGTGATGGGCATGAGGCTCCACAGGTTCACGGCCAACGCAGGCACGGCAGCCTCGCGGTAGTCAACCAGCGCATACGTGGAGGTGCTGAAGGCGTTGTTGAAGCCACGCAGCACCACTTCCTGACGGTCCACGCCCGTCTGCGCCACATCGACGCCCGTGGTGTTGCGCAGGGCCGAGATGGCGGAGGGCAAGACGGTCTGCTGAATCTCTTCTGCCGAGAGCACCGAGACCGAAGCCGGTGAATCGAGCACCTTCTCCTGCTGGCGCGAGGCCGTCACCACGACCGTGTTAAGGTCAAAGCCGCCTTGCTGCAAGGCCACATCCAGCGTGCTCGTCTGCCCTGCGGTGAGGGTGACGTCGGTGGTGAATTCTTGGAAGCCGATAAAGCGGACGGCCACCGTGTATTCGCCTTCAGGCAGGCCGCTGATGCGGTAGGTGCCGTCGTTGTCGGTGCCCGATCCGCCCACCAGGGTGGCGGCGCCAGGCTGCAGCACAACGACGTTGGCGCCCGGCATGGGGTCGCCCGTCTCGGCGTCGGTCACGGTGCCCACGAGTGTGGCGTTTTGCGCCCAAGCGGGCAGCACGAGGAGGCAAAGGGCGAGTGCGAATGCACTCAACAAGCGTAGGGGGTTCATACGTTGCTAGGGTTGAATTCCGTAAAGACGTGGTGAGCTGACGAAATCAGCTAATAAAAACAAGTGCGCGGCAAGAAGCGCTTCCGGTTTTTATGGCAGCACCTTCAGGGGTGGGGGCTAAAGGCGAGGCGGGAAGGCCAGAGGTGAAGTCGATAGGCCGGGCCGAATATACACGGGGATCGAAGATGGCCCAAATACAGACCGTAACAATCGCATTTTAAGGCAGTCTAGACATCGTTACGTATTTAAACTACATTCTAGAACATAAAACTAAAAAACGTCCCACTTTCATGTCGCACAAACGCCTCGGCGAGTTCGAAGAGCTCATCCTGCTCACCGTCTGCACCCTCACGGACGATGCTTATGGCGTGACCATCAAAGAAACCTTGCATCGCGAGGCGAACCGCACGGCGTCGGTGGGCGCGATCTATGCCACGCTCGACCGCCTGGAGCGCAAGGGCTTCGTCGAGTCCTGGGTGGGCGGTGCCACAGCCGTACGCGGCGGGCGGCGCAAGCGCTACTACCGGGTCACGAGCAGCGGGCTGGCCGTGCTGGCCGAGGTGCGCCGCGTGCGCGAGCACCTGTGGCGTGGTCTGGACGACCTAGGTTTGGCTGGGATGGTCTGATGAAGAAGCGACCTGTTACCCCGCCCCCCACGCCGCCACGCTGGGCGGTGAAACTGCTTCGGCGCCATGCCCCCCTCGCGCGGCTTGAAACGACCGAGGGCGACCTCGAAGAACTCTATGCCTGGCGCACCACCCAGGCCCCCCGCTGGCATGCCGATCTCTGGTACGCCAAAGAAGTGGTGCTCTTCTGTCTTTGGCACCACCGCGAGCGGGCCGACCATCCAACCGGACACGGCATCATGCTGGGTAACTACCTCACTGTGGCACTTCGCCACCTCCGTAAGTACGCCGCCTACACCTTCATCAACGTCAGCGGGCTGGCCTTGAGCATAGCGTGCGCGCTGCTCGTGTTTGCCTACGTACAGGACGAGCGCAGCTACGACCGCTTCCACCCTGGCGCCGACCGCCTGTACCGCATCGCAGAGGATGTGCAGCCGCGCGAGGCGGCGATGGTATACGATGCCCGCACGGCGCCTGCGCTAGCCCCCTGGCTCGAAGCCGAGACGCCGGGCGTGGAGGCGATGGCGCGGGTGATGGCCTACGAGGTCCTCAACGGCGCTACGCTCCGCACCGAGGACGGGCAGGCGTTTCACGAGCCGCAGTTTCTGTTCGCCGACTCTACCTTCTTCGACCTGTTCGCCTTCCCGCTCGTGGCGGGCGACCCCGCTACGGCGCTCGACGCGCCTGGCGCCCTCATCCTCACCGAGGCGATGGCGCGCAAGTACTTCGGCACGGCCGAGGCCGTCGGCCAAACGCTGACGTTTCAAAACGACGAGACCACCACGCCGCTGACGGTGACAGGCGTCGTGGCCGACGACAGGCCACCGTCCCATATGGCCTTCGACTTCGTGTCGTCGTTTGCGACGTTGCTGGCGCTGGAGCCGTGGTTCGGCGGCAGCTACCACTGGTCGCCCAGTTACGTGTATGCGCGCTTGGCGCCGGGCGCATCCCCTGGCGTGGTGGCAGCTGACCTCACCACGAAATCCAACGAGCGATGGGAGACCGTAGGCGCCCCAGACCGCACGTTTGTCCTCCAGCCCGTGTCATCGATCCACCTGACCTCGCAGCGGGAGAACGAGATCGTCCCCAACAGCCGCGTGGCGTACGTCTACATCCTGTCGCTGGTGGCGCTGGGGCTGCTCGTGATTGCGTGCATCAACTTCATGAACCTGGCCACGGCCCGTTCCATGCGCCGCGCCCGTGAGGTGGGCATGCGCAAGGTGCTGGGCGCCCGGCGCGGTCAGCTCATCCGCCAGTTCTTGGCCGAGTCGTTCCTGATCACGGGGCTTGGCCTGGTGGCGGCGCTGGCGCTGGTGCCTGCGCTGCTGCCCGCGTTCAACGCGGTCGCTGGCAAGAGCCTTGCCCTGGCCGACCTGCTCACACCGTCGATGTTGCTGTTGCTCGTCGGCCTGACGGTGGGCGTGGGCCTCCTGGCGGGCAGCTACCCGGCGCTCTACCTCTCCGGCTTCCAACCGCTGCGCGTGCTCAAAGGCACGGCCGCCTCGGCCGGGCGCGGCGCTCGGGCCTTCCGGCAGGGGCTCGTCGTGTTCCAGTTTGCGATCTCCGCGGTGCTGCTCATCGGCACGGGCATCATCTACCAGCAGATGCACTACATCCAGACCAAGAACCTGGGGTTTGCGAAGGAGCAGGTGGTGGTCTTTCCGCTCCGCGATGCCGCCGACCAGCAGAACTACATGGCGCTCAAAGCCGATCTGCAGCAGCGCCCCGATGTGGTGGCTGCCAGCGGGGCCGCCAGCGTACCTGGCTTCGGCGGGATGTACGCGTTCAACATGGTGCCTGAGCAGGCCAACGTGGACAGCCTGGAAGTGCTCAACCTCGTGGCCGACCCCAGCTTTGCCGAGGTGTTCAACCTCAACATCATCGCCGGGCGCGACTTCTCGGAGGACCGACCCAGCGACTTCGACCAAGCGTTTCTCGTCAACGAAGCGCTGGCCAACCGCCTAGGGTGGGCTGATCCCGTAGGCCAGAAGATGGAGGCCGACTTTCACTTGCGCGGGTACATCCGCAAGCAAGGCGAGGTGGTGGGCATGGTGGAAGACTTCCACTTCCGTTCGCTCCACAGCGCCGTGGAGCCTGTGCTGATTCACCTCGTGCGCCCGTCGTACTACATCGACTTCGTGGCTGTGCGTCTCGCCACCACCGACCTACCCACCACACTCGCGGGCCTCGAAGCGACCTGGGCGCGCTTCAACCCGTCCCGTCCGTTTGAGTACACCTTCCTCGACAGCCACTTTGACGCGCTCTACCGCGCCGAGCAGCGCCTCAGCCAGCTCTTCGGCTATCTCACCATCGTCACGCTGTTCATCGCTTGTCTAGGCCTGTTCGGGCTCGCGTCGTTTACCGCGGAGCAGCGCACGAAAGAGATCGGGGTACGGAAAGTGCTGGGCGCCACGGTGTCGGGCATTATGGGACTGCTGGTGCGCAACGTGCTGGTGCTCTTGCTGATCGCCTTCGTGGTGGCGTGTCCCATCACGTACATCCTCATGCAGCGGTGGCTCCAGGACTTCGCCTACCACGTGGAGCCCGGGGTGCTCATCTTCGCGGCGGCAGCGGGCATCACGTTCGCCGTCGCCCTGCTGGCCGTGGGCTCGCAAGCCCTCCGTGCCGCCGTCGCCGACCCCATCCATGCCATCCGTCACGAGTAGCGGTGTCGCCTTCGGAGAGGGGGGCGGCTTGCACCGTGCTGAAGTGCAGCGGCAGAGAAGCAGTGAAGACTAGGCTAACGCGTGAATGACGTGAAATAGGCAGTGTGTCAAGTTCGTTACTTTGTGCTGCCGTACAGGATGTGCCCGTGGGCCCTCCATCACCGAAACTACGTATCGCATGACTTCTCGCTTCTGCTTTGTGCTGCTTGTTATGGGCCTGATGGGCGCTGCCGTTCACGCGCAACCCGCTGATCGGGCCGCGGTGCCGCAGCCTGGCCAAACGCCTACCGTCTTCGAGGACGTAGAGCTGGTGCAGCGGTACCAAGCCACGATTACGGCGAGCGACTTGGCTGCCCATCTCTTCACGTTCGCCTCAGACTACTTCGAGGGGCGCGAGACCACCACGCGCGGGCAGAAGCTGGCGGCGTACTACTTGGCAGGTCAGTACCGCAAGATGGGCCTCGCGCCGAAGGGCACCGCCCAGGCCACGCACGAGTATGCGCCCGAGGCCTACCTGCAGCCCTTCACCGTCTACGGCAAACGCATACAATCCGCCGCCCTGACGGCGGGCAAGATTACGCACACGTTCAGCGCGGCAGAGCAGAGCCCGCACGCCTACCACCTCTGGGGCGATAATGCGCAGGTTGAGGGCGGTGTGGTCTTCGCCGGGTACGGCATCGCCTCAGAGGACCTGGGCTACGACGACTATGCCGCCATCAAGGCCAACGACCTGTACATCAACGGCAAGTGGCTGGTCATCTTGCGCGACGAGCCGCTGCAAGACGCCGAGACGAGCTTGCTCACAGGCCGCGAGCCTTCGCCCTACTCCGAGACGTTCTTCAACAAGGTGCGCGCCCTCTTCACCGCTCGCGCAGGCATCCCTGCTGGCGTGCTGATCGTTAACGACATCGGCCCGCGGGCTGGTGAGGATGCGATGAGGGAAGGCGCCACAACCCGTGCCGGGCAGCTCAACACCGTGGGCGACCTGAATCTGCAGGCGCAAGGCGGCGGGCGCGGCTACCCGCCGTTCTACGCGATCTCGTCGGAGTTAGCCAACCAGCTCCTGAAGCCCTCGGGTAAGACCGTGGCGGAGTTGCAAGCGCAAATCAATGAAACGCTGGAGCCCGTGGTGTTTGAGGTGGAGGACGTCTCGGTGAGCAGCGCGATCACCTTTGAGACGTACGAGGCGCAGACAGAGAACGTGCTGGCGTTCATCGAGGGCAGCGACCCCATCTTGAAGGACGAGGTCGTGGTCGTCTCCTCGCACTACGACCACATCGGCATCAACCCGGCGCTCGCTGGCGACCAGATCAACAACGGCGCCGACGACGACGGCTCGGGCACGGTGGCGATTCTGGAGATGGCCGAGGCGTTCATGCAGGCCAAGGCCGACGGCTACGGCCCGCGCCGCTCCATCCTCTTCCTAAACGTCTCGGGCGAAGAGAAGGGCTTGCTCGGCTCGGAGTACTACGCCGCCATCGAGCCGGTGCTGCCCATCGAGAAGACGGTGACCAACCTCAACATCGACATGATCGGCCGCCTGGACCCCACGCATCCCGGCGAGCGCGACGACTACGTCTACATCATCGGCTCCAACCTGATCTCGCAAGAGCTGCACGACCTGAACGTGAAGGCCAACGCCGTGACAGGCACCGACCTGGAGCTGCATGAGCGCTTCAACTCGAAGGACGACCCCAACCGCTTCTACCAGCGCTCCGACCACTGGAACTTCGGCAAGCAGGGCATCCCGTTCATCTTCTTCTTCACGGGCACGCACGAAGACTACCACGGCGTGGACGATGAGCCCGAGAAGATCGAGTACGACCGCATGGCGCGCATCGCCCGGCTGATCTTTGCCACGGCGTGGCAGGTGGCCAACCAAGACGACCCGCCCGCCGTCTCGGGCACAGGCTTCAACTAGGCACGAATCACTGCGCCATGCACCAGCTACATACAGTCTAGTCGCCTTTTTTTGATGAGGCATAGTTTTATTTGGAACATTCGTTCAAATACGATAGATTCTTTTTAGAATAAACGTTCTAATTGAATCTGCCCACTCTATCTCGCCACACCATGTCAAAACGCACACAGACCCTTCTGCTCCGTATCTCAGCCATATTGTGGGTCATTTGGGGGCTGGTGCACATGTTTGCTGGTGGAATCACCATGTTCTTTGTGCTGACGGGCGATATTGCAGGCGCCATCGGGGGCATCGCCGACGCCGTTGCACCTGCCACCCTCGCGATGAGCTATCCGGCAGCCAATGGTGCTATCCTGGGGCAGCACGGGTTCAACTTATTGTGGATAGGGCTCGTGACGCTGATTGCCGCCTTCTATATCTGGAAAGGGAGCCGCCCTGCGATCCTGCTTGCTGCGCTGGTAGGCGGCTTGGCCGACGTCGGATATTTTCTGTTTCTCGACTTGGGTGGCTTCGTCAAGTTTATGCCCGGCACGCTGATGACCTTGGTCTCGTTCTCGGCCATTCTGCTTAGCTTTATGGTCTATTTTAAGGGCTCACCGAGCCCCCACAGTACCACGGATGCCGCGCGCCAAACAGTTTGACGAAGCCGAGACGCTTGAGAAGGCGGTCCTTCTCTTCTGGAAGCAGGGGTACCACCACACGTCGGTGCAAGACCTGGTGGATCACCTCGGGCTGAACCGGGGGAGCCTCTACAACACGTTTGGTGGGAAGCGCGCCCTGTTCGACCGCGCCTTTGCATGGTACCGGCACCAAGAAGTAAAGCGACTCCGCACCTTTCTGGAGGCTCAGCCCAACGTGCGTACAGGCCTCCGTGCATTGTTTGGCCACCTGATCGAAGATGACTGCGCGGACCCCGATGCCAAGGGCTGCTTCATTGTGAACACGACCACGGAGTTGATCCCGTCGGATCCAGATATTCAGCAGGTGCTTGTTCACCACCGGAACGCCATCCATGCGCTGCTGCATGACGCCCTGACTCGCGGGCTGCAGCAGAAACAAATCGCCGAGGAGATTGATGTGGATGCTATGGCCCAGCTGCTGTACACGTTGATGACGGGGTTGCGGGTCGTGGGGAAGACGAAGCCCGACCCTGCTCGGCTACACGCGATGTTAGATACCACGTTTGTGCTCCTGGAATAAGGACGCAAACGCGTAGCACGCGCTGGCGGCAAGGGGCCAAAAACACGGTCGGAATCTTAGCCAGGAACGCACTCCGGTGTTTGGCTTTAGGCTGCCTTCACCGTGCACCAGCGACTTCGCTTATGGACTACCGCCTCCTCATCGCCCGGCGCTACCTCGCCAGCCCCAAGCGCGTGTCGCTGATCTCCACGATCACGGCCATCTCACGCGTGGGCGTCGTGGTGGGCGTGGCGGCGCTGATCGTGGTGCTCTCGGTGATGAACGGCTTCTTTGGCTTCGTGCGCGACATGCTGGTGTCGATGGACCCGCATGTGCGCATCGTGAGCGCCGAAGAGCGCGGCCTGGCCGCCGCCGACTCCATCGCCGAACTCGCGCTGACGCTGGACCACGTGCAGGAGGCGCTGCCGTACGTGGAGGGCAAGGCGCTGCTCGTCAAACAAGGGGGTAGCGAGGTCAACAAGGTCGTCATCGTGCGCGGCCTCAACGCCGACGCCACCCAGCGCTTCGCCGACGGTGCGCTGGGGCAAGGCGCGGGCACCTTCGAGGTCGCGCGGCAGGACGGGCGGCGCCCCGGCGCCATCCTGGGCTGGGGCCTGGGGCAGCGGCTGGGCCTGCCTCCCGGCGAAGACAGCCGCATCGCGCTGCTCTCGGCGCAAGGCATCGAGCGCATGGTCACTCAGGTCTTCGGCGCCCCGCAGATGACTACATTCGACGTCCGCGGCCTCTATCAACTGCAGGAGGTGTATGACGAGAACTACGTCTTCATCGACCTGCCCGAGGCCCAGCGGCTCTTCCGCATGCGCGACCGCGTCTCGGGCATCGAACTACGCCTGGACGACCTGGAGCAGGCCGACGGTGTGAAGGCACAGCTGCAACAGCGCCTCGGGGCCGAGCGGTTCACCGTGGAGACGTGGTACGACCTCCAGAAGTCGCTCTACGACGTGATGAAGCTGGAGAAGTGGGGCGCCTCGGCCGTGCTGGTGCTCATCGTGATTGTGGCCGTGTTCAACATCATCGGCTCGCTCACGATGGTCGTCATCGAGAAGCGCCGCGACATCGGCGTGCTCCAGGCGATGGGCGTCTCCAAGCGCAACATCCGCCGCATCTTCCTCACCGAAGGCCTGCTCATCGGGCTGACGGGCACGGGCTTGGGCCTGCTGCTCGGCCTCGGGCTGGCCTGGGCGCAGCAGCAGTTCGACTTCGTCAAGCTCTCCGACGCCGACTCCTTCATGATTGATGCCTACCCGGTCGTCATCGAAGCCACCGATGTGGCGCTGATTGCCGTGGTGGCGATGGTGCTCTGCGTGCTCGCCGCCTACTATCCCGCCACGCGCGCCGCCGCCATCGAGCCTGCCACGGCCGTGCAGATGGATGGCTAGGTGTTCCACCTGCTGCACCTCGCCGCCTACGCTCGTCTGTGGCGTTTTCTAAGTCACGCCTTCACGGATGCTTAGTGGGGAGGCAGCAGGGCAGCGGCTATCTTGCCGAAAAACCCCGAGAGCGCATGGCATGGACCAGCATTGTACTCCTTATCGGCGGCGGCATGCTGGCCGGGTTCGTCGGCGGCGTGATTGGCATCGGTGGCGGACTCATCTTCGCGCCGTTTCTGTTCTTCTACTTCGAGGCTCTGGGCGTGGACCCGGCGGTGCTCACCCCGCTCACGCTGGGCTCCAGCCTGTTCTGCACGCTCGTCGTGGCCTCGGTCAGTGCGTACTTCCAGCACAAACGGGAGGCTGTAGACTGGACCGTGGCGTGGCAGGTCGGGCTGGCCAGCGCCGTTGCGGTCTTCTTGATGACGCGCTTCGTGACCACCCAACCGTGGTACGACGGCGGCGTCTTCCAGACCGTCTTCAGTGTAGTGCTCCTGGTGGTGGCCGTGCGGATGTCGCTGGGCAAGAAGAAGCGTTCGGGTGATGAAGTCGCCGACCCAAAGACGCTGGGGTGGCCCAAGCTCTTCGGCACGGGGACGGCGGCTGGCTCGCTGGCGGCGGCGGCAGGAGTCGGGGGCGGCGTGGTGCTTGTGCCCGCCTACGATCATCTCCTCAAGCTACCGCTGCTGCGCGCCGTGGGCACTTCCAGCGCCACCATCATATTCATCGTGTTTGGCGGCGTGCTGAACTACGGGTTCACGGGGCTGGGCGCGCCTGTACCCAGCGGCACTTTCGGCTACGTCGATGTGGCGCATGCGGCGCTGCTGGCGGTGCCGTCAGTCCCGATGGCTCGGCTCGGCGTGTGGGTGAGCCACAAGATCGACACCCAATGGCTCCGGCGCGGCTTCGCCGTGCTGTGCGTGCTCGTGGCCGTACGGCTGCTGGTGCGCGTGTGGGGCGGCGGGTAGCCCATCGCCCGCTTGCGGCACCTGCACGGTGCTGCTCGTACTGGCCTTACTGCTCTGTGGCGTCAACACCCGCCGATCGGCGAGCACCAAAGCAGCGGTGATCAGCAGCAGAATCCAGATGATGTCTGACACCAACAAGTGGGTGATTTGCATCCACACGGGTGCCATGAGGAGCATGTTGATGTAGCCGAGTGCGAGCTGGACGAGGAAGAGGCTGGTCAGCACCCGCGCCAGGGACCGGGCGAGCCCCACGGCGGATCGCGAATAGACGCGGTACGACGCGATGCAGATGATGACCCCTGTGATGACTGCCATGAGCGGATGGTAGACGCGCAAGCCGATGAGCGTGCCTACAATCACCGACTCCTCGGGCGAGATGCCGCCCGTGATGGTGAGCGTGTCGCCCAGCGCGGCGATGGCGCCGCTCACACCTACGAGGAGCGTGCCGACGATAGAAATGCTCAGCCACACCCCGGTGGGCTCCCACGGGCGCAGGCGGAAGCCGGGCCTGCCAAACGCCCACCACGTCGTCAGCGTCATGATGCCGAGCAGGATGAACGTGTTGAGCAGGTGCGCCGCCATCCAGTAGGCCCGCGCAATCGACACGTTGAAGGCCACGTACTCGAACAGCACCAGCCCCGCACCGATGGCGGCTTCGAGCAGCATGAACACGCCCACCCAGAAGGCGCCGCGCCGCGTCCGGTGGCGCTTGGGGTAGGCGCGCACCGCCCAGATGGTCAGCGCCAGCACGAGCAGCATCGCCACGCCGCTTGTCAGGCGGTGCGAGTACTCGATCAACGTTTGCAGCGACGCCTCGCGTGGGATCACCTCGCCGTTGCAGAGCGGCCAGTGGTCGCCACAGCCCGCGCCCGAGCCCGTGGCGCGCACAAACGCGCCCCACAGCACCACGCCAACCGTGTACACCAGGGTAACTAAGCTGAACCACGCAAACCGTCGGTTGACCATCATCTCCTCTGCACAACTAGTTCGGCGCACATCAACGAGCAGATCGTTACACTGTTCGGCAGGATACGCCGGAATCGGATGAAACGGCGTACAAATCCGCCAGCCGTATGGGGAGGGCGCGCATCAGCCGCCCAAAATCCCCCATCGGGTGCTCTCATGCCACACCACGTAGCCGATCAGCACCAGCGCCACGCTCAGGCCGAGCCAGATCAACATCCGCTGTCGCGATGCTGGCGCCAAGCGGTCGATCAGGAAGCCAATCCCTCCGCCAATGACCGCCCAGAGTACCACGCCGTACCAGCCCATGCTGATGGCTTCCGGGGGCGGGTTGAACGTCCACGTGCCCAGCTCAGGCAGGTAGCGGACGGCGGGGATGAGCTTCAGGTACGCCAGCCCATACCCGAGCACGAACCCCAGCAGCGCGCCGCCGCCGAACGGAAAGCCGTGTCGTGTGGGTGGCCGCTTGGGGCGTGGCGACGGAGCGGAGGTGAGGGGCACAGCGAGAGCGAAGAATCAAACGGGGGATAATACAAGCTCTGGTTTAGAATGCAGCATGCCGCTTCATCCTGTCATCCCGAGCGCAGTCGAGGGATCTCCCCCCTTGAGGTCGTGCAGCTAGTAATCACGGGAGATCCCTCGGCTCTGGCCTGCGGCCTCCGCTCGGGATGACAACCTGGAATGCAGAGTCATTTCTCAGATTCAGCATAAGATACGAGCCTCGGCGATAACTTTGGCGTCTCGCGTGGCACGAGGTGCTCGGCAAGCAGCCTAACGCCACTGCTGCAAGGCAACTCTTTCCCCGTTTTCCGCAAGCACTTGAGTATCGGCGGGTTTAGGCGAAGGGTTAAGCGCCTTTTTTGAGATTCCACGCCGATTCTGCAGATGGCACAATGCTTGATCAGCCGTCCGACTGTCCTTTCACCTCGTGCTGTTCCGTCATGGAGACGAAAACGATCAACTTGCTGCGCCGCGCCATGCTGACGTACAACATGCGCACGCAAACCACAGCCAGCAACCTGGCCAACCTGGATACCCCAGGCTATGAGCGGATGGGCGTCTCGTTTGAAGAGGCGCTACGCGATGCACGGAACGGCGTCACTTTGTTTGATCAGACCGAAGGCCTCATGCCCAACGTCGAGGTCGACGAAGGGCCGCCGATCTTGGAGGACGAAATGATGGAGCTGTCCGACACGCAGATGCGCGTCCAGCTCGCCACGCGCGCCCTCAGCGACAAGTTCAGCCTGCTCCGCACAGGCATCACCGGCCGACCCGGCTGACAACCCCTACTTCGGTAGCCGTTAGGCACACGTAGTTCGATGCTTAGTACCGACCGCTTTTTCTCTGTCTTCAAGACCTCCGCCCGTGGGCTGGAGGCGCAGCGCATTGCGCTCGGCACGGCGTCGGAAAACCTGGCGAACGCCCGGACGTCGCGCACCGCCGATGGGACGCCCTACGCCATCAAGCGCGCCGTACACGAGCTGCCCGAGGCGCAACGCGACCAGTTTGGCAACATGCTGGATAGCATGCGGCTCGGTACGGCACGCACCAACGCGGCGCATCGCGCTAGCTCACCGTCGTTCGAGACGATGGCGGGGCAAGACCTCGGGCCGAAGACCAACATCGAGGAGCAGGTGCAGCTCCGCGCCGAGTACGACCCCAACCACCCCCACGCCGACGCGAACGGATACGTGCAGTATCCCGACGTGAACGTGGTGGAGGAGATGGCGCGCATGATCTCGGCTAACCGCATCTACGAAGCCAACCTGACGGCCGTCCAGGCGGCCAAGGAGATGATCAAGCGCACCCTAGAAATCTAACCCCCTAGCTACACCGGTACGCCCCATGAATGCGATCCGTGCCTACCAAAACAGCCTGCCCGCCCTGACGCCTACGCGTCCGGCCAGCCGTGTG